>NZ_FOER01000028.1:0-57363 GCF_900110805.1 Butyrivibrio sp. TB
TGACTTCTCACAGTTCGTTGTTACTAGGCTAATGAAACCACTGTGAGACCTCCACGCTTAAGGCGCACGCTCTTTCTCTCCATATATCCGCCACATTTACTCTGCTACTACAAATGTGATAGTTATTAGACCTCGTTGTTCTTTGCCAACTTATCTCTCGTAGCCTAGCCTTATATGTGATTTCTGTCCGTCGGACCAGAGATTTGCTCACAGCTTCCTTCAGATTCCACCTCACGATGGACACCCTTGCTGTTCAGCTATACACTTCCCACTATCTGGGCGTGTTCGGGACTTTCACCCGTTAGAGCGCACCCATGGCGCGCAAACAAAGAAAAGACTCAAGCTTCGTAGAACCTTGAGCCTTAAACATTTTTGGTCACATATTGCTAACAGCGTATAAAGGAATGTTAACCAGCCAATCTTGTTCCTTGTAGTTTAGAAGAGATAAGCGGATGGAAATACTCGGATGGAACTTATCATAAAAAGCCTTCAGACTCTTAGAATGAATGTTGGTTTCGGCTTTCACTTCTATTGGTACGGCATCCATTCCTTTTTGAATGAGGAAATCCTGCTCAAAAGTTGCAGATGCTGTTCCGTAGTAATATGGAGTATAGGTGGTATCACTCATGATCTGCTGGAGAACATATTGTTCTGTAAGAGCACCTTTAAACTCCACAAATAACCTGTTTCCTTCAATTACAGAATGTAAATCCAATTCGCTCATTGCACCAAGCAATCCTATGTCAACGAAGAATAGCTTGAAGAAGGATAATTCTTTGTAGGCTGAGAGTGGAATGTGTGGTTCGTTAACTTTATGAACGCGATATACTAAGCCGCTATCAACTAACCATTGAATTGCTTTTTCAAATTCTGCACTACGGGCGCCTTTTTTGATTTGTCCAAAAAAGAATTTCTTATTTTCTTTTGCTAACTGCATAGGGATAGAATCCCATACCATATTTATTCTTGGAAGTTCGTTGGGAGAGATATGCTTGCCAAAATCTCCTTTATATTGAAGAACAATTTCTTTTTGTAGTTCTCGAGCAGCTATATAATCATTATTATTTATGAATTTACTAACAACTTCAGGCATTCCACCTACATAAAAATAATCTTTTAGATGATAGATGTATTTTTCTGAAAAGCTATCTATTAAGTCATAGTCTTTTGTTTCTAATGCATCAGCCAGTCCCTTTTCACCTACAGCATATAAGAATTCGCGGAAATTGAGAGGATATAGGTTGAGAGTCGTTACTTTGCCTACAGGATATGAGATTCCTTCATGTAGCGCTACACCTAATAAAGATCCGGCAACCATAATGTGGTATTCAGGCGCATCCTCGTAAAAGTATTTGAGAGATTCAAATGCTTTAGGGGCATTTTGGATTTCATCAAATATGATTAAAGTATCATCTGATGAAATAGTAAAGCCAACTTCAATATTAATAGCTGAAACGATTCGATTTATATCATAATCCTGTTCGAACACACGCTTCATTGCCTCATTGTTATAAAAAGAGATATAGGCAACTTTTTTATAATATAACCTTCCGAATTCTTTCATGAGCCAGGTTTTTCCTACCTGACGAGCTCCCATTATTACTAAAGGTTTACGATTATCATCGTTTTTCCACGCTTCTAGCTTTTTCATTGCAAAACGTTGCATTTATGCGACCTCCGAGGTGAATATTACATTTTTTAAGACCTGATTTTGGAACTTACATACATTTTTTAAGAGCTAAATGTATGTCATATATACATTTTTTAAGGTCAAATTACATCATAATAATACATTTTTTAATGGCAAAGTGCAACAAATTTCATCGCATAAATCATGCATTTGGTCAGATAAATAACCCTTAAATTGATAAAAGACGTACAATGATGAAGCTTTTAGGTAAAATCCAAAATGCTTAAAGCAATCAATTACGCAGCTTTGGATTTATCTCAGAGTTTATCTGCTAAGGAGAGAGGATAATAATATTTTTTATTGAAAGGAAGAGGAAAATTGAAAAGGGATTTTTGTAAATTATTAGCAGCAGCTATGGCAGCAACAACACTTATTTCCGGCTGTAATAGCGCACAGCTTGAACTTGATTCAGAAGACGAAGTTGCAGTAGAAGAATCCGATTTTGCTGATTCTGAAAATAAGAGCGACGAGGAGTCTGCAAACGAGAGTGAAGAATCATCAGAAGAAAAATCAGACGATGATGATTCCAAAGAGGATTCATCAACAGAAGATTCAAATGAGTATTTCTATGCGGATGTACAGGATGAATATGTATATGTTGTAGATGAGTTCTTATATGAAGATATTACAGAAGTTTCTGTAAAAGTTGAACTTTTGGAAAGCTATGATGGTGGTAATGTATATTCTCTGAATATCGATTATAACGACTGCCCAGGAAGATACTATTATGAGACCACAGACAGATTTTATCTCGGAACAATCTATGTTACAGCTGATAGGATCTACATGATCAAAGATAGTGAATCAGTACCATCCAAGGAAGAATTCGAAGATTCAGGAATAGAAATCTGCTCTGCGCTGGATTCTGAAATAGATAAGAATGGCGAAGTAGTATCAATTGAAAACGATGGAGATGTATGCACATGCTCTATGTACAATAGCCAGACTGAAAGCGGATTTTACGAATCATTTGAGTGGACTAAAGGCAAAGGACTTACTCATTACAGATCAGGATATGGAGCAGAAGGTGATCCAATAGAACTTGACCTTAATGATACCGATGCTGAAAGCGCTTCTGAAGACGAAGTAGAATCTGCAGATCAAACAGAGGCGGTAGCAAAAGAGTTTTTCGAAGATCTTATCGGAACTTACACTTATGACAACGGAAGCCAGGACGGAAAAGAAGGCGTCGTTGAGATCAAGAATATAGATGATAGATTGGTTATTGCAGATTATTTAGGCGGTAATACATCAAACTATCGCTATATGTTCAACACAAGCGAATGCGTCAAAGTAGAAGATAATATGGCATATGTTGAATATGCTCATTCTGCTCGTGAAGACGGAACTGCGGATTATTGGTACTATGTTTTTGAAAAGACTGAAACCGGAATAAATGTATATTTCAGTGAAGACTCATTTGAGGATGTAGAGCTTTTATATAATGCAAGGAGAAGATGAAACTAACTATTCTTATGATGAATTTGTAAGACTTATCCATTATTTTAGAGTCATTGTAAAGTAACCAAAAGAATATGCGTGCCTGTTAGAATAAAAGTTTTATATATTATTCGCACAACACCACCTTCAATCCCACTAACAAACAACAATGCGTGTCCTAGTGACAATAATTAAAGGGGATGTACTTATGAACCAGGAGTTTGAGGCAGCTATATATATTATCATTCATTTTATGATTTTATATTTTAGTTTGGCAGTGAATCTGTATTGTATTACACAGTATATTATAGGAAAAAAATTGGATGTAGAAAGGGAAAGCAATTTTATTGCTAAACTTATAAGCATTCCAATATTATATATATCCATAAGATATGGAGTATATAAATATGCATTTCTTTTCTTGTCATGTATACTAGAGCGTTATCAAAGCAAAAGGATTTTTATTATATGTAGTTTAGGAATTCTTTTTTTGGAATGCTTTTCCTATCTAGGTTTTATGAGTGATAATGAAAAAAAAATATATATTTTTAGGTTTGATTTGATAAAGCAAATACTAAAGATAATTCAAATGCTTTCTGTAATTGTTCTTGTAATACATTTGTTTTTAAAAGGCATAGGCATAATTGATATTGGAACTGTTGTTTGGCGTATTGAATTAATAATTAATCTATTCGTACTAATAAGCTTTGTGATTATATCATCATTTAACCTTACGGTATCTTCGGATAGAGAATACATGTGCGTTAATAACGGGTTAACTCAGGTCTTGCTCGTTATGGATGATTCTCATCAGCTCAAGTTTAAGAAGAACGAGGATGGTTCGTATTATGTTAGTAACGGAGAGGATGGAGCGGATACATTTGTTTTGAGTATAAATCAATTTGAGAAGCTGCAGAAATATATGGGTGGAGAATTGATTTAGTGAGGTAACAAGCTAAAAATGAAAAAGAAAAAGATAATTCTATTTGTTTTTATGAGCATTTTGCGAATCATAATGATTCTCTTTTTGGCGTATGTTTGTTGGAGTGGTGGGCGTTATTTCATAAGTATCGCTTTATTAATAACAACTATCATGGAACAGTTTTATATTATTACTAGGATTCGTTCTAGCAAAAAAAGCAGTTCTAAAGAGAAGTAGCATCCATACGCCCTAAATAAAGAAAAGACCGCCTCAATTGACGGTCTTTTCTTGCCTCAACTTCCAATGCTCTCAAATATGCATTTCATCCCCCAAAATCGGCTATCTATCAAGATATTATTACTTTCTGCGCCAATCGATATATCATGATATCTAGTGTAGTGCACTAGCTGTGGCTACACACTTCCTGATCCCGGAATCATTGATTTCGGATACTCACCATAACAATGGATGTCAATATTACTTTATACTACGAAAGATGAGGCTTATCATGATTCTATCTTGTAAGAACTGCGGTGCCAGAATAGTTTATAATCCGGGAACAGGTCGCTTGCAGTGTGAATATTGCGATAGCTCTTTTGACATAAGTGAATACAATATCAAGGATGACTATAAGGAAGAGGCTCCCGTACATGAAAGTAAGATCTACGGCGGAGATATCAATTCCGACAATATGGAATGCATGATATACAGATGCAGCGCCTGCGGTGCGGAGATTTCTGTTAACGGGGTAGAGGCGTCTACCTTCTGCGTATATTGCGGAAGCCCTAATGTCATATTCTCAAGAGTTGCAAGACTCAAAAAGCCGCAGAAGATCCTCCCCTTTTATCTTACCAAGCAGCACGCAGAGCATCTTATCCGTAAGAAGATAAATTCCGGATTTTTTATTCCTAATGAGATCAAGAATTTCCATACAGAGATGATCAGAGGTATATATATTCCTTACTATGTTACCAACGTAGCTTACAGAGACTCTGCTGTTGTAGAATCCGAAGTTGGATCCGGCAAAACCAGACATAAAACCTATTCTCTAAGAAGTGGTTACTGCATATTCGATCATATGACTACAGACGCTTCTACAAGACTAAGTGATAGTTTAAGTGTCAAGCTTGAACCCTACAACCTGACTGTTCTTAGAGATTTTAATATCAATTATCTAACAGGTTTTTATTCTGATATATCTGATGTTGCGCCCAAGGAAGCGTGCCGAACTGCTATTGACCGCTCAGAACATCTGTTTACTGATGCATTATTGGGATCCGTTAGAGGATCTGACAAGAAGATCATCAATCATAATCCTGAGTACCTTGTCAAGGATGAACCTATGAAGGTCATGCTTCCTGCCTGGTTTCTGACCTTTAGATACAATGACAAGCCCTATACAATACTTGTTAACGGCCAGACAGGCAAGGTTATCGGTGGTATTCCATGGGATCAAAAGCGCTTCTGGGCTGTATTTGCAATACTGGCTGTGATCATAAGCCTTATAGCGCTGCCTATAATAGGATCAATTCTGGATTATGAATCTGTGAGAAGCTCAAGTAGTAGTATAGATAAGATGATCATTTCAATGGTATTTACGATCATTGCAATATCAGTAACCGGAATTAAGAAGCTCAAAAAAGTGCTTAGTTCCATAAGACTTACGTCAGAAAAAGCTCTTACACGCTATGTTAGTAAGAGGCAAAACGGAGGTTGAAATTCACATGCTTATTATAAGTATCATACTTAGTATTGTTACAGGACTATGCCTATCAATATATATCACTTCTTATCTGCTGGACAGATCCAATAATCTGGGAGACTTTTCAGGTAATATCAATACTCTGTCTAATAGTGGTATCGTCTATACCAATCAGAAAAACCGTGTAAAGAAAAAAGCTCCTATTGATTATTATTATCCCGGTTGCCCCTTTAAGATAAACGGCAGATAGACATATTAAAATCCCCTGTAGCTTCTTGATAGTCGCTACAGGGGATGTTTCATCTGTACTTTATCTCATATCTATAACCAAATACTAAAAAGGAGATTTCTATGGTCCTAAGAATCCATGACATGTTATAGTCATGCGACTCTTATGACCTCTTCATATCCTTACTTAGCAAGTCTTATTACATTCCAGCTTCTTGCAGGAAGGAGGCTTGTAAGAGCTCCGTTGTCGAACTTAGTACCGTTGTAATTAACAGGAGCTACGTTGTCAGGATTCTCTTCTGTATTAACAGCCTTAAGATCATCATGAGTGAGCATGATGTGCTCTACAACCTTATAATCAGCGAACTGACGGAGGTCTGCAGACAGCTCGAAATCATTCTCAAGATCCTTATTAACTGCAAATATAGTAACAGTCTCGTTCTCTTCATCCTTAACAACTACGCTGTCGATATATGGTGCATCGCCGTGCTTGGACTCATATGTAGGAGTCTTAACAACTGATGTAAGAACTGTGCCTCTGCCGAACTGGCTTGCATGCATATATGGATAGAAGATTGTCTGCTTCCAAGCGCCTGTGTCAGATGTCATGATAGGTGCGATAACATTAACCAGCTGAGCCAGACATGCGATCTTAACTCTATCAGCGTGGCGCAGGAGAGTGATGAGCATGCTGCCTACAAGGAGAGCATCTTCGAAGTTGTAGATATCTTCAAGCTGATGAGGATGCTCGATCCACTTCTCAAGCTTCTTGTCCTGCTCGTTGGAGTGATACCATACATTCCACTCGTCAAAAGAGAGATTGATCTTCTTATTAGACTTCTTAACAGCCTTCACATAATCACATACAGATACAACTGCGCTGATGAACTTGTCCATATCAACTGATGATGCTAAAAAGTCAGGTGTGTTGTTCTCATGGTTGCCATAATATGTATGAAGTGAGAGATAGTCGATTGTATCATAGCTCTCTTCAAGAACTGTAGCTTCCCACTTACCAAATGTAGGCATGCCCATGTTAGAGCTTCCGCAAGCAACCAGTTCGATAGAAGGATCGATCCACTTCATGAGCTTACCTGCTTCATTAGCAATACGTCCATACTCATAAGCTGTCTTGTGACCCATCTGCCATGGACCATCCATCTCGTTACCAAGGCACCATAACTTGATGTTGAATGGATCCTTAGCACCATTTGCACGACGCATATCAGAATAGAGAGTATTCTTCTCGATATTGCAGTACTCGATTACGTTCTTGGCATCTTCGATTCCGCGTGTACCAAGGTTTATGGCATACATACACTCTGTCTGTGCCTTCTTGGTCCAGTTCATGAATTCGTGAAGGCCGAACTCATTGGTCTCGATAACGCCCCATGCAGGCTCGATGCGGTGAGGACGCTTATCTACAGGTCCTACGCTGTCTTCCCAGTGGAAATCTGATACGAAGTTACCGCCCGGATATCTTACGATCGGAACGCCGATCTCTTTGATAAGCTTTATAGTATCTTCGCGAAGTCCGTCCTTGTCTGCGAACTTGTTGCCCGGCTGATAGATTCCCTCATATACTGCACGTCCCAGGTGCTCGATAAAAGAACCATAGATTCTCTTGTCAACTTCGCCAACTTCTATGTTTCTATCCACATAGAGTGTCGCCTTTTTAACTTCTTTGCTCATTTAAACCTCCCGTTTAATATTATTAAGTTCAATGTCATTTTGTTTGCTGGTATTACGTCTGCATACGTATTGTAAGTATCCCTTATTATGGGAAAACACAATATCGGTTTTTATCATACGCAGTTTTAACATGATAATTTCTGCATTATTGCGACGTTGAGATTATTCTAAAATACTTTAGCTTATAAATATAGTCATTTTTTGCCTTATTTATCTCAAAAATAATCATTTTTAAACCGTTTATGTTTGTGATAGTATATATTCATGGTTTTTAATTCATTTGGGTTTATTTTCATATTTATGCCCCTGCTACTTGCAGGATATAACCTGTTGCTGCATTTTGGCTACAGGCGACTTGCCATACTCTTTATTACCGCAATGAGCGCCGTTTTATACGGTATGTTCAACTACAAGTACCTCGTGATAATCGGTATCTCCATGGCAGTCACATACCTTTTTTCCTATATCATAGAAAAAAAATCCGGCGACTCTTCTAAATCTATTAGTATAGAGAAAAAGTCCGGCGGCTCTTCTAAATCTATTAGTATAGAGAAAGAATCCGGCGGCTCTTCAAATTCTATTAGTATTAAGAAAAAAGTATCGCCACTTATCCCTGCCGTCGCCGTTATGTTCCACGTGGCAGTCCTTGGATACTTCAAGTACACAGGCTTTTTGGTAGATAATATCAATTCGATATTCAAAACAGATTATACCTTTACGGCATTCCTTTTGCCTGTTGGTATAAGCTTCTATACCTTCTCCCAGATTGCTTTTGTTATAGACAGATACAGAGGCGAGATACCGCATTATGACTTTTTAAGCTATGCTTTCTATATCCTCTATTTTCCCAAGATCATGCAGGGTCCTATCGCATTCCCTAAAGAGATCATCGATCAGACAAGGGATATAGAATCTCTTCGCTTTGATGCTGACAGGTTCGGACGTGGCATCATCCTTTTTATCATAGGTCTTGCCAAGAAGGTGCTGCTGGCTGATACCATCGCTCTTATCGTAACTTATACTTATAGTCAGGCTTATTATCTTGATACTCTGTGCGTCATCGTGGCAGGCATTGCTACTGCGCTCAATATCTATTTCGACTTCTCGGGCTACTGCGACATGGCTGATGGTGTATCTCAGATGCTGGGAATAACCCTTCCTCAGAACTTCAACTCACCATTTAAAGCATCTACTGTTCAGGAGCTGTGGCAGCGCTGGCACATGACTCTTAGCAGGTTCCTGACCAAATACATATACTTCCCTCTTGGTGGTAGCAGGAAGGGCGCGGCTCGTACTATTATCAATATCCTGATCATCTTCTTCATATCAGGATTATGGCACGGCGCAGGCTGGACCTACGTTGTATGGGGACTTGTCAACGGCATCCTTGTAATATTCGACCACTTCCATAAACGCAAGCTGCTGCCGGTTAAGATAAGACAAGTGCTGACTTTCCTTTTCTTCTCATTCAGCGTTATCATCTTCCAGGCAAGTGACCTTACTACAGCAGGAGTTATGATAGGGAAGCTTTCATTTTTCACTTATCCGGGATTTTTGTACAGGACTGCTGCCAACTTAACTCTCTCTGAGACCTACGTGCTTGAAGAAGCTGTGCAGCTTTTTGCCCCGAATATGCTTAATATCTACTACTTCATACTGATGATGATAGTCATCGCATTTTCCCTATTTCTCATGACAAGGCCAAACGCCAGAGAGATAGCAGCAAAGACTACCTTTAAGACATGGCAGATAGTAGCGCTTTCGGTACTTGCCTGCCTGTCCATACTATCGCTGTCCAACGTGCAGACCTTTGTATACTTTACGTTCTAACCTGTTACAGAATAAAGATTGAAATAAGAAAACCTTTTATGAATACACCTAAACAGTTTATTATCAAAATACTCGCAAGCATACTGGCGCTCCTTGTTATATGCGCCCTTGTCGTAGTCATATTCGACCCTTTCTATCACTACCACGGCCCCTTGCCCGGCATGACTCCCGTTCTTACTGAGAAGGAGTACCAGTGCGTAGGGACTCTTAGGAACTTCGAATATCAGGGTCTTATAGTGGGTTCTTCCGTTGCTGAGAACAATAACAACAGCTGGTACGAACAGGATTTTGGCTGCGATACTGTGCTTAAGGCTATAAGATCTTACGGCGCAACCGCAGATCTGTGCTATCTTCTGGACGTTGCCTTCGAAGAGCATAGCCCTGAGTATGTCTTCTATTCAATAGATACGACATCTCTCTCGGCATCCCCAGAGCCTACCTACGCAACTACAGGTTCGCCTCTATACCTTTATGACAAGAATCCATTCAATGACTATACATACCTTTGGAACAAGGATGTCCTTTTCAAAAAGGTTCCTTATATGATAGTTCAGTCTGTTTTTGCAGACTATGACGACAACCTCTCCTATAACTGGGAAGAGGGCAAGGTCTTCTCAGAAGCTGCCATGCTAAGCCACTATGCAAGACCATCAACCATCACTCCTATGAAAAAAGAAGATGAGTATGCAGATAATCTTGCAGCCAATATAAAGCTTCTGACTGATCAGGTAGAAAACCACCCTGATACAAACTTTAAGTTCTTTTTCCCTGCATACTCTATGTTGTTTTGGGATAGTGCTTATAGAGGAGGCGACTCTGATGCATACCTCTATAATGAGAAAACTGCCATAGAAGCTCTCTTAGAATATGACAATGTAGAGATTTATTACTTCAAGAACAACGAAGAGATAACTACCAATCTTGATAATTATATGGATACCCTCCACTTCACATCTGATATCAACCACTATATGGAGCAGCAGATGGCGGCAGGAGAGGACAGAGTTACTAAAGATAACGTGGATGAGATCTTCAAGTCCATGCATGATTATGTTGATAAAATAGAAAATGAGTACGTCAAGTACTACGAAGACAACGATATGTTCGTGTATGATGTAGCATTCTAAATAAAAAGAGATTTTTAGATATATTAGTGTATGACACAGCATTCTAAAAAGATAGGGATTTATCTTTGGAGTGAATAGAAGTTCGTAAATCAATATGTAGAAGTTCATGGACCACTTCTATATTTCAATCTAAACAAAGCCCAAAAATAATAGCCATGATGAATCTGATCATCATGGCTATATTCATCTACAAATATCTCATAAGGCAGGTATGCCTTACGTCATACTATATCTGTACGTCCTGTGCTATCACTTTATATTCAAAATGATTACAGTGTCTGTCCACAGTTCTGGCAGAACTTGTCGCCTTCGTTATAAGGTGTTCCGCACTGAGGGCACATGTGAACAGGTGCCTCTGCTGCTGGTGCTTCTGCTGCAGGTGCTGCTGCAGGTGCTTCCTGGTTAAGAGGTGTTCCGCAGAACTGGCAGAACTTATCTCCAGGTGTGTTCTCCTTGCCACAGCTTGGGCATGGATTTACAGGCTTAACTTCAGGTACAGGCATCTTGTTGCCGCAGTGAGGGCAGAAAGCTGTTCCCTTAGCTACTGCATTGCCACAGTTAGGGCAGATCTGCTCGTTACGAAGATCCTGAAGCTGCTTCTTAAGAGAAGCAATCTTCTCATCGATGCTGTCCATATCAGCGATTACTGCATCATAATCAGGTTCTGCAGAGTCAGGGTTCTTCTTGAAGTTGTATAACAGCTGACCGAGCTTCACGATATCAGCGTCCTTCTGAGCCTGTGCAGCCTTGATATCCTGATTGAGTTTATTGGTCTCCATAAGGTCATTGGCCTTCTGGTTAACTGTTGCTGCTCCCTTAGAAATGCTGTCCCCAAGTTTTTCAAAGAAATTTGCCATTGTTGTTCTTCCTCCTGAAATAATACTTTCAATGTTTTTGTTAAAGCTTTACGACTTAGCTACAGAAATTATAGCATATTGAAAAATTACTTGTGTGCTTTTTTTGACGAATTAACATTTTTAATTCGTGAATGACATCAAATTAAAAAATAGTAGTTTCCTTTAATTTGCTATCTGCCAGATTAAAAAATCAGTTCGCTTTCCTTACTCCGTCTTTAAGTTCTTTGACAAATTTGCTTACATAAGGTACACAGTCCTTGCCGTACTGGCCTACTATCTTGACAATAGCTGATCCTACTATAGCGCCGTCTGACTTTTCTGCCATCTCTCTGGCCTTCTCAGGATTAGATATTCCAAAGCCTACTGCTGCCGGGATATCAGATACTTCCCTTACTGCGCTTATCATATCTTCTATGTCGGATGAAAACTCTTCTCTGATACCTGTAACTCCCATAGATGATACAACATAGAGGAAGCCCTTGGCATCACCTGCGATCATCTTGATGCGCTCTTTGGAAGTAGGTGCGATCATTGAGATCATAGATATTCCATACTCATCAGCGACATCTTCGAATTCTTCTTTTTCCTCATAAGGGATATCCGGTACGATCACGCCCAGCATTCCGCTTTCCTTACACCTTTTCATGAACTTCTCTTTACCATAGGCAAAAATAGCATTGGCGTATGTAAGAAATACCATAGGAACCTTGATCCCGCCTTCTTCATACAACTCTTTTAACATATCAAAGAGCTTGTCTGTTGTAACGCCTGCGCTAAGAGCCCTCTCGTCAGCTTCCTGGATCACGGGACCTTCTGCTATGGGGTCTGAAAATGGTATACCTATCTCGATAAGGTCACTTCCTGCTTCCTGCATAGCTATTATGAGTTTTTTGGTAGTATCAAGGTCGGGGTCACCGCCTGTTATAAATGGTATAAATGCCTTGCCGTTTTTGAAGGCATCTGCAATCTTAATATCTGACATATCTATTAAGTCCTCCCTTAATCCTGAAGATTCTCGCCGCGGTAGCGGGCTATTGCTGCAACGTCTTTGTCTCCGCGCCCTGATAAGTTAATGACCATGATCTGATCCTTGCGCATCTTGGGAGCCAGCTTCATCGCATATGCAACTGCGTGTGAACTCTCTATTGCAGGGATTATACCCTCTGTCTTTGAGAGATATTCGAAGGCATTAACAGCCTCCTCATCTGTTACAGGTACATACTTAGCCCTTCCAATATCTGCAAGATATGCATGCTCAGGTCCTACGCCCGGATAGTCGAGACCCGCTGATATAGAATATACCGGTGCGATCTGTCCATCCTCATTCTGGCAAAAGAGTGACTTCATACCATGGAAGATTCCAAGCTTGCCGGTAGCCATTGTCGCAGCAGTCCTTGGCGTATCAGCTCCCTCACCTGCTGCCTCGCATCCTATAAGTTCAACTTCAGTATCGTCTATAAAGTCATAGAAAGCTCCTATAGCATTGGATCCTCCTCCTACGCAGGCAAGAACTGCATCGGGGAGTCTTCCCTCTTTTTCCAGCATCTGAGCTTTGATCTCTTTGGAGATAACTGCCTGAAAATCACGAACGATAGTAGGGAACGGATACGGTCCCATTACTGATCCAAGTACGTAGTGAGTATCTGATACTCTGGTACTCCATTCCTTCATAGCTGCATTGACAGCGTCCTTGAGTGTGCCTGTTCCTGACTCTACAGCATTGACCTTAGCTCCAAGTAGCTTCATCCTGTATACGTTAAGAGCCTGCCTCTCTGTATCCAGCTTGCCCATGAAGATCTCACATTCAAGACCCATGAGAGCAGCAACAGTAGCTGTTGCTACGCCGTGCTGACCTGCGCCTGTCTCTGCTATGACTCTAGTCTTGCCCATGCGCTTTGCAAGAAGGCACTGTCCCAGTACGTTATTGATCTTGTGGGCGCCTGTGTGGTTCAGGTCTTCTCGCTTAAGGTATATCTTGGCTCCTCCAAGGTCCTGTGTCATCTTCTTGGCTTCATACAGTAGTGATGGGCGACCTGCGTAATTATTAAGAAGATCAGTCAGCTCCTTGTTAAAATCCGGGTCGTCTTTATATCTGTTATAGGCATCTTCCAGTTCCTTGACTGCATTCATGAGAGTCTCCGGAATGTACTGGCCGCCAAATTGTCCAAACCTGCCTTTAGTTTCCATGTATGTTTGTTCCTTTCATTTATTGTACTTAATTGGTGATTCAAACTTCCCACTTGGACGATGCAGTATCTACAAAGGTCTTACAGGGGCGGTCAGTATATAGATCATTGCCATGCTGTTAATCGTTTTATAATTCATGGCATGATATCTGGCGATTCCCATTCTGGGGTCTGAAACTCGCTTCGCTCAGACATGCAGACCCCGGGCAGAATGGAAATCTCCATCTATCACGCTCATGAATTTAATAAAACGATTAAAAAGCATGGCAATGATCTATATACTGACCGCCCCTGTAAAACCTTTGTAGATACTGCACCATCCAAGTGGAAAGTTTGAATTAGTATTAATATTCTTATTTTCTTATCCTTTTACTCACACGAGTTGTGATTGTGGCCTGTATGGCTCTAGTATTCTTACCAGCTTCTCTACCTTTTTCCAGTCTTTGTGCCCGTCTGTTTCGATGGAAGAGGATACATCAACGGCATATGGCCTTGACTGTGCAAGAGCTGATGTTATGTTATCAGCTGATAGTCCGCCTGCAAGGAAGTAAGGCTTATTAAGTTTGGGGATCATGGATAGTTCGAAGCTTTTACCTGTTCCTCCCGGGAGGTTCTCCTGGAAGTTATCAAGTAACAGCATATCTACAGGAAGACTGTCAGCATCCTTGAATTCAGATCCGTCCTTAACTCTTATCGCTTTCATGATAGGAGCTCCAGGTCCAAACTCATCATAGTGCCTTTTCTTATCAGGCTTGGACTTGTCGATCCTGTCTCTAAGTTCTTGGATATATGTAGCATCTTCATGCCCGTGGAGCTGGATTATCTGGATTATGGCGCTGTTATAAAGTTCTACGATATGATCTATATCATCATCTACGAATACTCCAACTGTTGGAATTGAGATATCAAGAGTATTCCTTATATCCCCTGCCATCTGATCCGTAAGATGATGCCTTGTGTTTGCAAAAACAAGTCCGCAGTAATCCGGTTTGAATCCGTTCATTATTACGCAGTCTTCCTTAGTCATAAGACCGCAGATCTTTAACTTTACCATTTCCATTTCCTCTTTATAATTATTTGCTGTTCTTATCCAATAAAAACCATTTTATTTGTATCAAAAATATGATGTAGGTATTATTGGTTCTATTATCTTTGTTGTTTAAGTAATTTCTTAATCAAACTATCTTAATCAAATTTTCTTACTCGTATTTTTATATTATGATCATCTTTTTAAGATTCTCTTATCTGGATATTAGATACCCTTAAGCCTTTTTATCATGCCTCTTTTATCATCAGCTCTCATCATAGTCTCGCCTATAAGTACAGCATTTACTCCTGCATCTCTTAGCTTGAACATATCAGCCTCTGTCTTGATGCCGCTTTCTGCTACGAATATCTTGTCAGCAGGGACCATCTCTCTAAGTCTTATGCTGTTATTAAGATCTACAGAGAAGTCTTTCAGGTTCCTGTTATTGACACCGATGATCCTTGCATCTATGTTAAGAGCCCTTCTAACTTCCTCTTTGTCGTGCGCTTCAACTAGTACTGACAGTCCAAGTGATGTTGCAAGCTCGTGATACTCCTTAAGCCTCTTATCATCAAGGATTGCACATATAAGGAGTATCGCTGATGCCCCGTATACCTTGGCCTGATATATCATGTACTCATCTATGGTGAAATCTTTTCGAAGTAGGGGAGTAGTAACCCCTGCATTCTGTATATCTTTTAGATAATTTATATTACCTTTGAAATAGTCAGGTTCTGTTAGTACTGAGATGCAGTCTGCACCTATATTCTCATACTCCCTTGCAATATCTATATAAGGGAAGTTGTCTGCGATTATCCCCTTTGAAGGAGATGCTTTCTTGACTTCGCAGATAAAGTGTATTCCAGGGCCTTCAAGAGCTTTAGTGAATCTATAATCTGATGCTACAGATTTTGATGCTTTTACTTCTGGTGCTTCTGATTCTTTTAATTCCGTTTCGTTTGTTTTATCAGCTCTTGTTTTATCAGCTCTTGATTCATTTAGTTCCATGTTCCTTATATTAAGAGCCATCTCTTTCATCTTATCGAAAGGTATATCGTTTTTTTCTGTAATAAGGCGCTTTTTAGTAGCTACCACGAGATCATCAAGTATCATATATATCTCTTTTCCCTGATTTATTAATCACAGATTTACTTCTGTAATTACTATATTTCTTCCTGAGTTTATTACATTATTACTCGACCTTCCTACTTAAACAGTGCAATACCTTTGGTGATACTGCACCATCCAAGTAGGAAGGTTACGAGTATTTTTCAATCTGTATCAGGCGCTAAGTTCTGCATATTTGTTGGTTGCAGCTACGAATCTGTCAAGAGTCTCAATTGCCTTGCCGGAATCTATAGTCTCTTTTGCCTTAACAACTGCTTCTGCCATTGAGATTCCGTCTATTCCGAGGTAGATAGCAAGAGCTGCATTTAAGATTACGTCATTTCTCTTAGGTCCCTGTTCCTTGCCTGAGAGGATATCTCTTGTGATTTGGGCATTCTCCTGCGGTGTTCCTCCTATCAGGTCTTCAAGCTTGCAGAGCTTTAATCCGAAGACTTCAGGTGAGAGCTCATATGTGTGAAGATTACCTTCTCTTATCTCACATACTGTTGTAGGACCTGTAAGAGTAACTTCATCGATGCCGTCGCTTCCACACACTACGACGCCCCTTGTAACTCCAAGGTTAGACAGAACCTGCGCAAGAGGCTCTACGAGCTTTTGATCGTATACGCCCATAACCTGCATCTTGGCTGCTGCCGGATTGGTAAGAGGTCCCAGGATATTGAAGATAGTCCTTATTCCAAGCTCCTTACGAACAGGCGCTGCATATTTCATAGAAGAGTGGTACTTCTGAGCGAAGAGGAAGCATATTCCGGCTTCATCTAAAACCTTCATCATCTGATCAGGCTCAAGTGTTATCGTAGCTCCCAGCTGCTCCAGTACATCGGCAGCACCTGACTTGGAAGACACAGATCTGTTACCGTGCTTAGCTACAGGTACGCCTGCTGCCGCGATCACGAAAGCAGAAGTTGTAGATATATTAAAAGTTCCAACAAGATCTCCGCCTGTACCTACGATCTCCATTACATCTGTACTTGGCTGAACTCTGATACCCTTTTCTCTCATAACATTGGCACATGCTGTTATCTCAGTTACAGTCTCACCCTTCATACGAAGCCCTGTGATGAAAGCTGCAATCTGAGCCTGAGTTGCTGTTCCATCGAACATCTCGCTCATTGCCTCTTTAGCTGTCTGTGCGTCAAGATCCTTACCTGCTACTACCTGTGCGATTGCTTCTTTGATCATATTAGATCCTCCATTTTAGACTAAAATCCTTGAAGCATCGGTTTTCTTTAGTAGCTGCATGAGATGTATCTTTTCATGATATCTATATAAATATCCTTATATCATGCCCAAACGTCTCTTTTTATCTATTAAAAAAAGCCTCTGCCTCAGTTACTTTAACTGGGACAAAGGCTTTGAATTTACATTCACAGCTTCTGCGGTACCACCCATTTTGATCCGTGACCTTCCGGCCGCGCACCCACTCTTTCAAATACTTTGTATCCTCGTTGCATATCACTAAATCGCACTATGATCGCAACTAGACCAACATATCTGCCTGGCTGATAACGGTTCAGGTTCCCGTCAGCTCCTACTCGGTATCCCTTTCAGGCTGCCCTCACAGGTCCATTCGGTATTTCGTTACTACTGCCTCACACCAGCCGGCAGCTCTCTGATAATAACAGCCATACGTACTCGTCCTGTTCAACGGTTTTGCTCATGTTATGAGTAAGATGTCAAAAAGCGCCTTTCGACTCTTACGTCATGTTTTGAATTTGTTTTGCTTTAATGAATTAAAGTATAAGTGCAATAATAATAAAAGTCAATCAATTATACAATTTTATTCAAATTCATTAATTTCACTTCACGTTTTATTAATTTTATAATGTATTTATTGTTAAAGTCTAACTTTAATTAAACTGCTTGTATTTTTATAAAAATGAGTTTGCAAGATTGCTTTGGATACTCATACTTCGTTCAATCACACAAAGTATGAGTATCCATTATTTATTTTATTTTTTTACCGATATATATACGTACAAACATCTATTCATAATGCTCTTAAAAAAAGGAGTAGATCATGCTTAGAATAGGTCTATTAATAGCTGATTTAAAAAAAGAAGATATCTGTGACTTCTGCGTAGGTGCCATCCGCGCCGCAGAAAAAGAAGAAATCCTCCTCACCATCATGCCTGGCGGAAGTTTTCTGTCAGATGAGCAAAAAGAAAAAAATGACAATTATGATTATCAGCAGACAGTTATCTTTGACTATGTCAGCGAAGATAACTTTGACGGACTACTCATAGATTTAGATAGTATTGGCGCAAATATCACTGACTATGCCAAGGACGTATTTCTTGGAAACTTCATATCCCAGAAGATCCCATTTCTTCTTTTATCAGAATTTAACGGCAATAAGACCATCAACAATCCCTGGATGAAACACGATAGAAATCAAGGATATCAGGCCATCCTTGATATAGAGAATTATGTCACGGCAGGTGAACTTCCTGTTTCTTCAAATGATCACAATGTTCCTGCTATAGAGATCTCGGAAGCAGAGTCTATGAAACAGCTGTCTATCATAGCTGAAAAGCTTCTTCGCAGACTTCCGGACAGTACTCCTGTTTATTCTAATATTATGGAACTCCTTTCGCTTGGAGGTATCAAAGATGCATTTATTCTTGTGTATGGAGATGGTATACCCAATACTATTAAAGAGCCTTGGATCATGCCAGAGAAGATCCTAGTCAAAGGACTTCTTCATGATGGTAAGAATGTCGATCTGCCAAGTGGAACTATTGTCGATACCATGAACCTTCTTGACGAGTCCACAGAAGAAGCCGTGAACCCGGGCGGATGGATTGCCAGAACACTGTATTTCCATGAGAATCAAAATGGTGTTATGGCTATTAAGATCAATAGTAATTTCATGGTTCCTAATTTCGAGAACATTATGTTCGAGATCATTCACTCTGCCATTAACAGCGCCTTTAGAGATATCATCTTCCAGAATATGGCAGAAGAGATAGTATCCCTTCAGGTAGAAGTCGAAAGGGGCGATTCTATTCTCGACCGCCTTGGCGAAAAAGACTATATGACAGGAGAGTACAACAGACGTGGTTTCTTCACTCATGCATACGATTATATGAGAAGGGATTATGTAGAGGGAACCTATGCAATCATCTCTTATGTTGATCTTGATACTCTAAGAAGTATCAATGAACTCTACGGCAGGCAGGAAGGCAATCTTGCAATAAAAAGAACAGCTGTTGTCCTTCATAACGTATTTGGTGAACAAGCCCTTGTTGGAAGACTTAGGGGCAATGAATTTGCTGTACTTCTTATAACTAATAGAAAAGATAAGCTCGAGTACTTAAGAGCTTCTATGCAACAGCAAAATGCAAGGCTCATGGCAGAGCAAGATAAGCCTTACAGTATCCATCTTATGTTCGTTATCAATCAGTTCGAGTATAGCAGCTCTATACGATTTGAAGACATGCTCAAAGAGACTGATATAAACCTTAAGAATATGAAGAACATGATGTAATCACATATAAACTTTCCGAATTTAAAAAACAGAGAGATAAACTTATCAGTTATCTCTCTGTTTTAGTATTATGATCTATTTAGAAGTTATCGTCTGAATCTTCTTCAGATTCGTCGCTGTACTCCTCATCTGATTTCTCTTCGATATTATCCTCATCTTCGATCATATCTTCTTCATCAAAGTCATCCTCAGATGATACTACATCTTCTTCGCCTGTATCTTCCATGGCATCGTCCATATTTTCATACTCAACGTTTCCATCTGATACTTTCTCACGAACCTTGGCGATACTTACAACACTTGCACCATCATCAAGCTTTATAAGCCTTACACCAGATGTGATACGGCTGTATATAGATACATCGCTCATTCTAAGCTGGATGATAGTACCCTGATCAGTGATCATCATGACTTCATGCTCATCGTTAACAGCCTTGACACCTACAAGACGACCTGTCTTTTCTATGATCCTGTAGCACTTAAGTCCTTTACCGCCTCTGTACTGAGTCTTGAACTCTTCAAGCTTAGTACGCTTACCGTATCCTTTCTCTGATACTACAAGAAGAGAAGAACCCTGAGTATCTATCTGCATTCCGATGATCTCATCATCATCGTCCAGCATCATACCACGTACACCCATCGCATCACGGCCCATGGCACGAACATCTGTCTCTTTAAAGCGTATGCACATTCCGTTCTTTGTTACAAGGAAGATATCTGAGCTGTTTCTGGTAGTCTTAACTTCAATAAGCTCATCATCCTCTTCAAGGTTTATGCATCTAAGTCCGTTCTTACGGATATTAGCAAAATCCTTGATAGGAGTCTTCTTGACTGTTCCTTTCTTAGTAACCATGAACAGGTGCTTGTCTTCTTCTTCGAAGCTTCCAACAGGGATGATAGCTGTTATCTTCTCATCAGGTCCCAACTGCAGGAGATTGACAATAGCTGTTCCTCTGGATGTTCTGGATGCTTCCGGAATCTTATAGGTCTTCATAGTATACACACGACCTGTTGATGTGAAGAACATCACATTGTTGTGTGTTGTAGTCATGAGAAGATCTGTTACATAATCTCCGTCAATAGTACTGATACCCTTGATTCCGTGACCGCCTCTGTTCTGAGCTTTGAAGTTATCAATAGCCATTCTCTTGATATAACCAAGAGATGTAAGAGCGATTACTGTATTTACATTCGGGATGAGGTCTTCATCTTCGAATTCAGCCTCATCATGTCCGATCTGTGTCTTTCTGTCATCGCCGTATTTATCAGCAATCTCTGTGATCTCTTTTTTGATAACACCAAGAAGGAG
This sequence comes from Butyrivibrio sp. TB, assembly GCF_900110805.1. Classification (NCBI taxonomy): domain Bacteria; kingdom Bacillati; phylum Bacillota; class Clostridia; order Lachnospirales; family Lachnospiraceae; genus Butyrivibrio; species Butyrivibrio sp. TB. The sequence continues at coordinate 20,629 of NZ_FOER01000028.1, forward strand.
ATTGTGATCAGCAAGGATAGCCTTAAGTTCAGCGATCTTCTTAAGGAGTTCTTCGTGCTCAGCCTGAAGCTTGTCTCTTTCCAAACCTGTGAGAGTACGAAGTCTCATATCTACGATAGCCTGAGACTGTGCTTCTGAGAGTCCGAAACGAGCCATTAACTGCTCTTTGGCGATCTGAACTGTTTCACTTCCTCTGATGATCCTTATTACTTCATCGATATTATCAAGTGCTATAAGCAGACCCTGTAAGATATGATCTCTTTCTTCTGCCTTACCAAGATCATATTTGGTTCTTCTTGTTACTACATCTTCCTGATGGAGGATATAATATCTGAGCATCTTATCAAGTGATAAGATTTTGGGCTCATTATTAACAAGAGCCAGCATGATAACACCAAAAGATGTCTGAAGATCTGTATGTTTATAGAGCTTATTGAGCATAACCTGTGCATTAACATCATGGCGAAGCTCTATCACAACGCGCATACCTTCTTTATCGGACTCATCACGAAGAGCTGTTATACCATCGATCTTCTTGTTCTTAACCAGGTCAGCTATTCTTTCGATAAGCTTTGCTTTATTTACAAGGTATGGAAGCTCTGTTACGACGATCCTGTTCTTGCCGCCGTTCATAGGCTCTATATCTGTAACAGCTCTGCAGATAACCTTGCCTCGTCCTGTTCTGTAAGCTTCCTCAGCGCCTCTTGTTCCGAGGATTATACCACCTGTAGGATAGTCAGGTGCCTTGATGATAGGAAGCAGCTCATCTATCTCTGTCTCTCTGTCTTCATTGACCTTATTATCGATCATAAGATTTATAGCTCTTACAACCTCTCTAAGGTTATGAGGCGGGATATTAGTAGCCATACCTACAGCGATACCTGTTGTTCCGTTTACAAGAAGGTTAGGTATTCTGCTGGGAAGTACAGCAGGCTCTTTCTCTGTTTCATCAAAGTTAGGAACGAAGTCTACTGTATCTTTATTGATATCAGCTACCATCTCCATGGAGATCTTGGTAAGTCTTGCCTCTGTGTATCGCATGGCAGCCGGTCCGTCGCCATCGACTGAACCGAAGTTACCGTGTCCGTCTACGAGACAGTATCTCATATTCCAGGGCTGGGCCAGATATACCAGCGCTCCGTATATGGATGAATCGCCGTGAGGGTGGAATTTACCCATTGTATCACCGACGATACGGGCACACTTACGGTGCGGCTTGTCAGGTCCGTTATTGAGTTCGACCATGGAGTATAGCACACGCCTTTGAACAGGCTTAAGTCCGTCTCTTACGTCAGGAAGTGCTCTTGATGCTATAACAGACATCGCATAATCTATATAGGATGTCTCCATTGTCTTCTTTAAATCTACTTCCGTTATATCTGTCGTATTGGTCGCTTCTGTCTGATCAAAGACATCATCTGGAAGATCATTTCCGGCGTTTATTCCGTTCTGATTTTCATTGTCAGCCATTCTTTTTTTCCTTTTCTTTTTTCATGAAAAAATAATTCTATTCCATGAATTTATATATTATCTTCAAGATTTCTGATTCATAGGTTCAAATGCATTTTCACAGATATCTTATATATCCAGGTTCTGTACGAACTTAGCGTTTGCTTCTATGAACTCTCTTCTAGGCTCAACCTTATCACCCATAAGAGTAGTAAATGTTACATCAAGTTCTGACTCTGCATCATCGTCCATATTGACACGAAGGAGAGTTCTGGTCTCGGGATTCATAGTTGTCTCCCAGAGCTGCTCAGCATCCATCTCACCAAGTCCCTTATAACGCTGGATCTTATTGTTCTGGTCACGTCCTACCTGAGCTATGATATTGTTAAGCTCTTCATCTGAGTAGGCATACCAGGTCTTCTTGTTCTTCTCAAGCTTATAAAGCGGCGGCTGAGCCAGATATACATGGCCCTGCTTGATAAGTTCAGGCATGAATCTGTAAAGGAATGTCAGCATCAGTGTAGCGATATGAGCACCGTCTACATCGGCATCAGTCATGATGATGATCTTGCCATAACGAAGCTTGGATATATCAAAATCTTCATGAATACCTGTTCCGAATGCTGTGATCATGGTCTTGATCTCGGCATTACCATAGATACGGTCAACACTTGCTTTTTCTACGTTAAGGATCTTTCCTCTAAGAGGAAGGATAGCCTGAGTTGCACGGCTTCTTGCATTCTTGGCAGAACCGCCGGCGGAGTTACCCTCAACGATGAAGATCTCGCAGTTCTCAGGATTCTTGTCAGAACAGTCTGCAAGTTTGCCGGGAAGTCCAAGTCCGTCAAGTGCTGTCTTACGTCTTGTAAGATCTCTTGCCTTTCTGGCAGCATCTCTTGCACGCTGTGCCAGAACAGCCTTTTCTATGATAGTCTTAGCTATCTGAGGATTCTGCTCCAGGAAGTATGTAAGCTGCTCTGATACGATACTAGCTACAGCTCCTCTTGCTTCAGAATTACCGAGCTTTTGCTTGGTCTGACCTTCGAACTGAGGATCACCTATTTTAACAGAGATGATAGCTGTCATACCTTCACGGATATCCTCACCTGTAAGGTTCTCGTCTGTCTCCTTGACAAGTTTCTGCGCCTTGGCATAATCATTGAATATCTTGGTAGTAGCTATCTTGAAGCCTTCAAGATGTGTACCGCCTTCAGGTGTATTGATATTGTTTACAAAAGTATAGATACTTTCGTTATAGGCATCATTGTGCTGAACAGATACTTCTACATGTACTTCGTTCTTGTCGCCTTCAAAATACATGATCTGATCATACAGTGGAGTCTTAGACTTATTAAGATAAGCTACGAACTCGCTTATACCACCTTCGTAGTGAAAGTGCTCAACTCTTGGCTCCTTGATCTCAGCATCTTCAGGGATTCTCTCATCTGTAAGAGATATCTTAAGTCCTCTTGTAAGGAAAGCCATCTCACGAAGTCTCTGCCTTAGGACATTGTAATCAAATACTGTTGTCTCTCTGAATATCTCTGCATCAGGCTTGAACTCTACACATGTTCCTGTATCTTCAGGTTCGCATGTACCAATCTCCTTAAGTGGATAGCATACATGACCTCTTTCATAACGCTGCATGTAGATTTTGCCGCCCTGTTTGACTTTAACTTCAAGCCATTCAGAAAGGGCATTTACTACTGACGCGCCTACGCCGTGGAGACCACCTGATACCTTGTATCCTCCACCACCGAACTTTCCACCTGCATGCAGGATAGTGAATACTACCTCAACACCTGTAAGTCCTGACTTGTGGTTGATACCTGTAGGGATACCACGTCCATTATCTTTTACGATAATAGTATTTCCGGGTGTTATTGTAACTTCAATATGGTCGCAGGCACCTGCCAGAGCCTCATCAACTGAGTTATCAACAATCTCATATACAAGATGATGAAGACCTCTTGCGGCTGTTGTTCCAATGTACATACCAGGTCTTTTACGAACTGCTTCTAGTCCTTCAAGAATCTGGATTTGATCCGCACCGTACTGTACTTCTTCGTTATTAGACATTTATGAACCTCTTTTTTTATCTGCTGTATTTTGGAATCAGTTCTCTGATGTAACAGTTCCGTTTACTACTTTAAACAGCTTATTTATTTCAAATCTATGATTAACGAACTCGTCATAACCTGTGCAGGTGATTATGGTCTGTATATCACCTATTGTATCCAGCAGATAATTCTGCCTGTTAGAATCGAGTTCGGATAGCACATCATCAAGGAGCAGTACAGGATTTTCCTTTTTAGCCTTTTTGACGATCTCAATCTCTGACAATTTTAGTGAGAGAGAAGCGGTCCTTTGCTGGCCTTGAGACCCGAATTTCCTGATATCTATAGCTTCGTTTTGTGATGCTCCCTTAACAATAAAAGAGAAATCGTCCTTCTGCGGTCCTACACTGGTCTGCTTCAGGAACAGATCTCTGTCTTTGACTTTCTTTAGCTTACTTTCATAATCGTCTGCAGCTACATTGGGCTCATAGAAGATCTTTAGATCTTCACGGCCTCCCGTAAGCTTGTCATGTATAGGCTCTATTATGCTGCACAGATCTTCTATGAACTGCTGCCTTGCCTTTATTATCTGAGTTCCGTACATGATCATCTGATCATCCTGCACATCCAGAAGTGGTCTGTATTCCGGATGATCATACATATCTTTGAGCATCTTGTTACGCTGAACCAGAAGCTTATTGAATCTCGTAAGATTGTACAGATATGTCTCATCAAGCTGACACAGCTCCAGATCTATAAACCTGCGCCTCTCCGAAGGGCCGTTCTTGACTATTGCAAGATCCTCCGGTGAGAAAAAAACTGCATTCAGCTTTCCAACATAATCAGCTGCCTTTTTAAGCTTCTGACCATCTATTGCAAGGCCTTTGGACTTACTCTTTCTAAGATGCATATCAAGCCTGTATTCTGCATGATCTCTTTCAATTATGGATCTGATATGAGCTTCATCTTTTTGGAAATTGATTACTTCCCTGTCTTTAGATCCTTTGTGAGATTTGGTCGTAGCAGACATGAATATTGCTTCGAGTATATTGGTCTTGCCCTGAGCGTTGTCGCCGTACAGGATATTGGTACCCTTATCAAAGTCTAGATGAAGTTCTTCGTAGTTTCTGAAGTTTGAAAGCTCCAGCCTTTTAATAATCATCTTTCGACCTTAAAACTCCTGCCTCTGTATTCAACAACATCTCCCGGAACCAGTTTCTTGCCGCGTCTTGTATCAACTTCTCCGTTGACCTTTACAAGACCTGCCTGGATATCCTCCTTGGCATCAGCTCCTGATTCTTCATAACCGGCCTTCTTAAGGGCCTGTCCGAGCTTTATATAATCATCTGTTTCTCTTAACTTAACTATATCCATTACTAACCTCTATTTTTATTTCTATGTACCGACTATAGGATGTAGTCTGTATATGTCCTTGTACCGACTACAGGATGTAGTCAGTACATGTATAGAAATGCATGGATGCATTTCTATGTACCTTAGTCCACCGTTGTAAAGTTAACCGGAAGGATCAGATATGTGTAGCTTGCATCTGCATCCTTGATAAAGCATGGAGCCTTAGGATTAACCAGATATATATCCACATTATCATCATCGATTGCACGAAGAGCATCGATAAGGAACTTTGGATTGAAACCGATCTTAAGGTCTTTACCCTGCTTCTCGATATCAACCTTTTCATCCATGGATCCTACTGCAGAGTTGATCTTCATCTCAAGGAATCCGTCCTCAATTGAGATGATAACAGGTCTCTTATCACCTTCCTTAACAAGGAGAGTAGCACGATCTATACAATCAAGGAATTCCCTTCTGTTGATCGTCAGCTTAGTCTCATAATCAGAGGAGAGCATCTGATCGATATTGAAATATTCACCCTCAAGAAGTCTTGATACAACTACAGTCTTATCAAACTCGAACAGAACATGCTTATCTGTGAAGAAGATACTTACGATGGATTCTGTAGAATCTGTAAGGATCTTGGATACTTCAGAAAGAGCTTTTCCAGGTACGATAACTTTCTTAAAACCATAGCTGCTTGCCAGTTCAACTCTTCTGATAGAGATTCTGTGTCCGTCAAGAGATACCATCTTGAGCATATTGCCGTCTACTTCAAAGAGCTCACCGCCCATTACCTTGTTGGTATCATTGTCAGATATTGAGAAGATAGTCTGAAGGATGATATTACGAAGTGTGTACTGGGAGATCTGGATTCCGTCTATTCTCTCAATTGCAGGAAGATATGAGAAGTCATCACCACTTCTTCCAAGGATAGTGAACTTGGCCTTCTCACAGCTTATAGTAACTTTAATATTGCCTTCTGTGTTCTGTGATTCAATAGTTACATCATTGTCAGGGAGCTTTCTTATGATGTCAAAAAAGATCTTGGCATCAATAGCGATATAACCTCTGTCGAGGATATTGCCATCTACTATAGTCTCTATTCCAAGCTCCATATCATTAGCTATGAACTTTATAACTCCTTCTGTAGTGTCAATTAATATACACTGTAGAATAGACATTGTTGTCTTTGCAGGCACTGCCTTGGAAACAATCTGAAGTCCACTAACAAGATTTGATTTCGAGCATACAAATTTCATAGCTCCGATACTTCCTTTCTGTCTATAAAAAGTTTATATGTGTAGGTATTAATTTTATCCACCTAAAAAATCTTTTGGAATGAATTCCGGTGCAGATAAAAAAGAAAAAGAATAAAATAATATTCTAATTATTATAGAATGTTGATAAGTGCAAAACCTTTATTATTATACAATTTTACTTGCTTTTTTACAACGAAAAGACTGTTGATAATAAGACTTATCAATGTGAATTTAGCGTATATTTTTCACAATTAATCTATAATTTTTTTAATCTTATGATGTGGGTCCAAGTTTCTTTTTGATTATATCCACATTTTTAACAAGATCCTCATCTGTGGATAGCTTTCCTTTTATACGGCTTATACCTGACATGACTGTAGTATGGTCTTTTTTGCCAAGGATCCTTCCGATCTCTTCCAAAGAGATATCAGTCATCTCCCTGCACAGATACATAATAATCTGTCTTGGAAGGACTATCTCAGAGTTACGCTTTCTTGATACCACATCATCTATCCTTATGCCGTACTGCTCGCATACAGTATTGACGATAAGCTGCGGAGTTATGATCTTGTTCTCTTCAGGAGATATGATATCTCTGAGAGCTTCTTTGACATTATCAATATTGATCTCCACATTATTAAGACGCGAATATGCGATTATCTTATTAAAAGCACCTTCAAGCTCTCTGATATTGCTTTTAATGTTGGTTGCTATATATTCAAGGATCTCATCATCTATATGATTGCCAAAATTCTCAGCATTCTTGCGAAGGATAGCCATTCTGGTCTCGTAGTCAGGTGCCTGGATATCAGCGATAAGGCCCATCTCAAAACGGGATCTGAACCTTTCTTCCAGAGTCTCCATCTCCTTAGGAGGACGGTCAGATGACAGGATTATCTGTTTGCCGGCCTGATGGAGCTCATTAAAAGTATGGAAGAACTCCTCCTGCGTAGACTCTTTACCTATGATAAACTGAACATCATCTACCATAAGTACATCAACCGTGCGGTATTTCTCACGAAGCTTGGACATTGATTCCTGCTTACCAGAACGGATTGATTCGATAACCTCGTTGGTAAAAGCCTCTGATGTTACATATAGAACCTTGGCAGATGAATTATGCTCCATGATAAAATGACCTATGGAATGCATAAGGTGAGTCTTACCAAGTCCGGGACCTCCGTATAGGAAAAGAGGATTGTAGCTTTCTCCCGGAGATTCAGCAACTGCAAGAGATGCTGAATGAGCGAACTTGTTATTAGATCCGACTACAAAAGTATCAAATCTGTATTTGGGATTAAGATTTGAATTCTCATAGCTCTGGCTCTCGGATACAGACTCTTTTTCCGCAGAAGGAGTTGATGTCTTTTCATTATTAATATTTACATCCTTTTGAAGGACGAATGAAACATCAACAGCTTCTCCTATAAGCTCAGAGATAGCCACCTTAAAGAAGTTCTGATAATGCGTAGTTATGTAATTGTGGGCGATTGAATTATCAGAAGGTATCAGAATAAAAACAACGCCGCCGTTATATTCATAGAAAGATAAAGGCTCGATCCAGGTATGATAAGATATGTCTGTTATGCCTGATTCTTCTCTAACGGCATCTTTGATATGATCCCAGCTGTCATTTAAGATAGATGTGATTTCGTCGGATAACATAGATTCCCCCATTAATAATAGTAGAATAAATTAATTTTATCGTAAAAAAACCTAAACATCAATTTTGCACGATTGTGGATAACTTTTTTAAATTTTGATAAAAAAAATTTATTATAAAGTTATACACTGACCGTGTTAAGAACAAAATCAACTATAAAAAGGTGGATAAAATCACTCATCACCACTTTTTACCATCTGAAAAAAGTACTTTATCCACATTTTTTCCACAATTTGTGGATTTTTATGATAAAAAACAAATAAAACACAAGTTATCCACATAATCCATATTTAGCTGTGGATAATTAATTTATATACAAGATATTGATAATTATTTTGTGGATAACTTTTTTCAAATTTTTTAAATCCGTAATATACGGACATTTTTGCGTATAATCATACTTGACTAAAAAGATGATTTTATATATAATTAGAACGATTTTTTCCACACAGGAATTATTACAGACCTATCGAATCTGTTTTCCTGTCAGGGAAACAGATTTTATTTCCAGATCCAAGACCTTATCATTATCGGATCTTGGACGTGTATTATTTTGGTAAAGGAGGTGTTATAAGACATGGCAAAGATGACATTTCAGCCGCATAAGCTTCAGCGCAAGAGAGTACATGGTTTCAGAGCTAGAATGAGTACTCCAGGTGGAAGAAAAGTGCTGGCTGCCAGAAGACTTAAAGGTAGAAAGAGATTATCCGCTTAAGGATACTTGACTTAAAGGCTGCATTTAATATAAATGTAGCCTTATTTTTTAATTACATGAAATCACTTAGAAAATCATACGAATTCAAAAATGTATATAACAATGGAAGATCCATTGCAGATAGGTATCTGGTCGTATATGTGTGGAAGAATCAGACAGAAGATAGCTATCTTGGTATCTCCTGCTCTAAAAAGATCGGAAATAGTGTTGTAAGACATCATTTTGCAAGACTTATCCGTGAGATCGTGAGGCTACATGAACAGATGTTTAATAGTGGTTTAAACATCGTAGTCGTTGCCAGATCAGCAAGTAAAGATGCTGATTATCACACACTGGAGGATTCATTCCTTAAGCTCATGGCAAAAGCTCATTTAATGCAAAATAATGAGCAGATCTGAAAGTAGTTGCAGGTGTTTTTATATAAAGAAGCGAACATGGAGAAGTTTTAAACTTCTGAACGTAATACCGTTCACCACACAGATATATGATTATTGTTTATTTATCATTATTTCTATAATTGTGGTTATTATGTTATGTTTACTTCTTATATGAAGATATTACTTTTCGGATTATGCTACTTATTGTAGTATTTACTGCATGTAACTATGAAAATATGTGACATTCCTTGACTTATGGGAGGTGCACATGAAAAAACTATTTATTTTTCTTATCAGGTTTTACCGGAAATACATATCGCCTTTTAAGAGCACTAAATGTCCTTATATACCGACATGTTCAGAATATGCTCTTGAAGCGGTTACCAAATACGGCGCTTTTAAAGGTGGATTACTTGCACTTTGGAGGATATTAAGGTGCAATCCTTTTTCAAGCGGCGGATATGACCCGGTTCCCTGAGGGGGAAGGTAAGCGGAGGACTGCTTAAATGTTCGAATGGATTGCGGTAATTCTCGGTTATATCATGAACGTTATTTATATCGTTCTGGCCGGAATTGCAGGGTTATTTACTAATAGCGACGGTAGCGTTGCTGTCGGCAATATCGGTATTGCCATTATTCTTTTTACACTTATTATTTATGTAGCTATGCTGCCTCTTACTTACAGACAGCAGAAGTTCAGTAAGCTTCAGGCCAAGATGCAGCCTGAGATCAAAGCTATTCAGGACAAGTACAAAAATAAGAAAGATACAGATTCACAGATGGCTATGAATCAGGAGATTCAGGCTGTATACGGCAAGTACGGCGTATCAATGTCAGGTAGCTGTGTACAGATGATTCTTCAGATGGTTATCCTTCTTCCTCTGTATCGTGTTATTTACAATATTCCGAAATATGTTCCTGCTGTTAATGACGTATTTTCAAAACTTGGAAGTGCTCTTGTAGAGCTTGGCGATTCTGCTTCTGAGCAGGTTACAAGCCTTGTATCAGGTTCAACAAGTGCTGCAGCCATTGTAAAAGAGATGGCTGAAAATGGAGCATCCAGCGATTATTATGCTCAGCTCCTTAACAAGTTCTCAACAGCAAACTGGCAAGATCTTTCAAATTGGGCTTCTTCTACAGGCAACACAGATCTTGTTAATACAATAAACACAACTTCTTCTAATGTAGAGACAATGAACAGCTTCCTTGGACTTACAATTTCCAACTCACCACAGTACATGTTCTCTGAGGCTATTGAGAAGTTCCATTCTGCAGGATTTTCTGCAGGTGTTATTGTAGCGATCATCCTTGCTGTCATAGTTCCTGTGCTTGCTTTCCTTACACAGTATCTGTCAGTTAAGCTTACAACATCTATGACTCAGACAGGTCAGAAGCTTGATCCTAACGATCCTGCAGCCCAGATGCAGAATTCCATGAAGACTATGAACGTAGTAATGCCTATATTCTCTGCATGGATCTGTTTTACACTTCCTGCAGGTATGGGTATCTACTGGATTGCAGCTGCTGTTATCCGTACGATCCTTGCTATCATCGTCAACCACCGTATCGACAAGATCGATATCGATGCTATGATCGAAGAGAATCAGGCCAAGTATCAGAAGAAACTTGAGAAGAGAAAAGATCTTACACCAGGCCTTTCAAACTATGCTAATTTCTCTAACAGAAACCTTTCTACACTTGCCCAGGAGGCTACTACAAGTTCTGTTTCTGAAACTGAGCGTTCTGAAAGACTTGATCAGGTTACCGCTTTATACGATTCTGGTAAGGCACGTAAAGATTCGCTCTTACATGCTGCCAATATGGTCAAAGAATACGACAGAACTCACTAATTGAGAATTGTAAACTAGGAGACTAAAGATGAGTGAATATAAAGAATATGCTGCCAAGACAGTTTCCGAAGCTATAACAGAAGCTTGTGCGCAGTTATCAGTTACATCTGACAGACTCGATTATCAGGTTGTCAGCGAAGGATCTACAGGTTTCCTCGGAATGGGAATAAAGCCTGCTATTATCAAAGCTCGTATTAAGGAACAGGAGATTAAAGCCGAAATCTCTTTTGATGATATTGATGTCAAGGAAGAAAAAAGCTCTGATGCTCCAGTAGCCAATGCTTCAGATTCTGTTGATGTTGCAGATGAAGCTAAAGATACAGCCAAAAAAGTAGTCTTTTTTGACGAGGATGCTATTGTAAATTCTGCAAAAGTATTTCTTGAAGACGTATTCAAGGCAATGGATATGCCTGTTGAACTTGGTATTTCTTTTGACAAAGTAAATACAGTTCTTAATATTGACCTTAAGGGTGCTGACATGGGCGTACTTATCGGCAAGAGAGGTCAGACACTTGATTCTCTTCAGTACCTTGTATCACTTGTTATAAATCGTGATCAGGAAGAGTACATTCATGTAAAGGTTGACACTGAGAATTATCGTCAGCGTCGCAAGGCTACACTTGAAAACCTTGCCAAGAATATCGCTTATAAGGTTAGAAAGACCAGAAGAAACGTATCTCTTGAGCCTATGAACCCTTACGAAAGAAGAATCATACACTCCGCTCTTCAGAATGACCGTTATGTTACAACACATTCAGAAGGCGAGGAGCCATATCGCAGGGTTGTTGTTACACTTAAGAAATAATAAAGGCAGGATTAAGGTTTCTTTTAATACCTTATGACGACCGGATTGTTGCGTTTCTTCTATAGATATGAAATAGAAGATAACTCAGACTTTTTGATACACCCCGCTTTTATAAGTGGGGTGTATTTTGTGGTTTTTAATTAGTCTATTTGATACATTTTTGTTTTTTATTCAAGAATCAGTAGATATTGATTTAGAGGTACATATGATTCATTCAAATGACGATACCATTGCTGCTATAGCCACCGCTGCCAGTGATGCCGGAATTGGCATAATAAGAGTTAGTGGTATTAAAGCTATAGAAGCTGTATCACATTTTTATCAAAATGCAAAACATGAATTTGACTTACAGTCGCACCAAAGCGGTACTATACGTTTTGGATATTTTTGTGATACTAAGGGTGATCTTATAGATGAAGTTATGGTATCAGTTATGAGAGCACCACATTCTTATACCAAAGAAGATGTGGTTGAAGTTAATACTCATGGCGGAACTATGGTAATGCAGAAGATCCTCCATGAACTTATATCTGATGAGAACATATGCAGACTTGCAGAACCCGGAGAGTTTACAAAAAGAGCTTTTCTAAATGGACGTATAGACCTTACAAGAGCAGAAGCTGTAATGGATATAATAGAAGCCAAGTCAGAATTTGCTCTTAACAATTCTGAGAAGCAGCTTAGAGGAGACATGCGTAATATTATCGAAGATATGCGTTCCAAGATAATATACGAGATGGCTTATATAGAATCTGCCCTGGATGATCCGGAGAATTATGATCTTACAGGATATAAAGATCGGATCATGCCAATATGCGACAAAATTATACGAAATTGCGATAAGCTTATAAAAAGCGCCGATGAAGGCCGAGTTAGAGCTACCGGGCTTAGCACAGTTATAATCGGTAAGCCCAATAGCGGCAAATCATCTCTTCTTAATGTCCTGACAGGAGAGGAGACTGCAATAGTTACTGATATCGCCGGAACCACAAGAGATGTAATAGAGCATGATGTTAAGCTTGGCAATATACTCCTTCATGTAATTGACACAGCCGGCATCAGAGATTCTGCTGATAAGATCGAAGCAATCGGTGTTGAAAAAGCAAGAAAATATGCAAGGGAAGCTGAGCTTATCTTATATATGATCGATTCTACTTCACAGATCAATGATGAAGATATAGAGATCCTTACTTCTGTCAAAGATAAAAAGATAATAGTCCTTCTTAATAAGACTGATAAAGAGGATGAGATCATAATAACCAAAGATAATATCTCTAAGCTTTTAGAAACTGTAGGTGTATCATCTGATGTCCCTGTCATCACCACATCAATGATACTTGGAAATGGAATTGATGAACTTAAAAATGCGATAAGTGACCTTTTCTTCAATGGTAAGCTTGTCCCTGAAGATGAGATCTATGTAACGAACCTTCGTCACAAGAATCTCCTTGAAAAAGCCTACAGATCTCTATGCCTTGTAAAAAACTCTGTAGAGCAGGGACTTAGTGAAGATTTCTACACCATAGATCTTCATGATGCATATGAAAGCCTTGGACTCATAATAGGTGAAGAAGTAGGAGATGACCTTGTAGAAGAGATATTCTCCAAATTCTGTATGGGTAAATAATGTATTTATGAAGACATAAGTGGCAAATGAACTTTTGGCACTCATTTCATATGATAACTTAAGGGTAAATAATCTTTTAACACTTACTACATATAATGTTGTAAGAACAAAGGGGCTTTTGACATCTACTTCATATAATGACTTAAGAGGCATCGGGATTTTAAAAACCTGCCTCATATGATTATTTATATATAATCAATATAATTAAAATAATTTAACTAATATTATATAAACTTTTCAAAAAAGTTGGGAAGTTTGAATTTTAATATATTATAGGTATGAACATGATTAATTCTAACTTTGATAATGTTGATGTATGTGTAATAGGTGCCGGACATGCCGGATGTGAGGCAGCTCTTGCCTGTGCACGTCTTGGGCTTGAAACAGTTGTATTTACTGTTAGTGCCGACAATATTGCTTTTATGCCCTGTAATCCACACATAGGTGGATCATCCAAGGGACATCTTGTTAGAGAGATAGATGCACTCGGCGGTGAGATGGGCAAAAATATAGATAAAACCTTCCTTCAGTCCAAGATGCTCAATGTATCCAAAGGACCAGCCGTACATTCTCTACGTGCTCAGGCTGACAAACTTCAGTATTCTCTTCTTATGAAGAAAAAGCTTGAGGCTCAGGAGCATCTTACTATCAAACAGACTGAAGTAGTAGAACTTATTACTGAAGAAGTCACTTCAGATACTACGGATGAATTTGGAACCAATCTTTCTCATGAAGGATATAAATATAGGATCACAGGTGTTAAGATTGCAACAGGTGGTATATATAACTGTAAAGCTGTTATTCTTTGTACCGGAACATATCTAAAAGCAAGATGCTTGTGTGGTGAGAGCATTACTTATACAGGACCAAATGGAATGCAACCATCCAACAATCTGTCTGCTTCATTAATAAATGCCGGAATTGAACTTAGAAGATTTAAAACCGGAACACCTGCCAGAATGGACGGTAATTCCATTGACTATTCCAAAATGACAGAACAGTTTGGTGATGATCCTGTAGTTCCTTTTTCCTTCTCAACAGATCCTAAAGATGTGCAGAAGCCTCAGGTTTCATGCTGGCTTACATATACTAATGAAGAAACACACAGGATCATCCGTGAGAATATTGGAAGATCTCCTATGTATTCAGGTGTTATAGAAGGAATAGGACCCAGATATTGTCCTTCTATCGAAGATAAAGTCGTAAAGTTCCCTGATCATGACAGACATCAGGTATTTATAGAGCCGGAAGGAACCTTCACTAATGAAGTATATGTTGATGGTATGTCTTCTTCTATGCCTGAAGATGTACAGCTTCAGATGTACAGATCTGTTCCTGGTCTTGAGAATTGTAAGATTGTAAAGAATGCATATGCAATAGAATATGACTGCCTTGCATCCGGTCAGCTTTCTCCTGTACTTGAGATCAGAACTATTAGAGGATGTTTTAGCGCCGGTCAGTTCAATGGAAGCTCCGGTTATGAAGAAGCCGCTGCCCAGGGCCTTTATGCAGGTATCAATGTAGCTAGACAGCTAACAGGTAAGCCATATATAACTATCGATAGAAGCGAAGGATATATAGGAGTACTTGTGGATGATCTTGTTACCAAGGACAATCTTGAACCCTACAGGATGATGACATCACGTGCCGAGTACAGACTGTTCCTAAGACAGGACAATGCAGATCTTCGTCTTAGAAAAAAGGGTTATGAAGCAGGTCTTATAACCAAGGAGCAGTATGATTATCTCCTTCTTAAGGAAAAGCAGATAGAAAGTGAAATACAAAGACTTAAAAATACAAGAGTAGGAGCCTCTGCCAATATACAGAAGTTTATGACAGAGCATGGTTCATCAACACTAAAGACAGCATGTACTCTTGCAGAACTTATCTGCAGACCAGAACTTTCATATGATGTTTTATGTGAAATTGATCCTGAAAGACCTCAGCTTACCAAAGATGTTACAGAGCAGGTTGAGATCAATATAAGATATGAAGGATATATCACAAGACAGGAATCGCAGATTGCTGCCTTTAAGAAACTTGAAAAAAAACTCATTCCTGCTGATATTGATTATGATAAGGTATCAAGTCTTAGAATAGAAGCAAGACAGAAACTCAAGAAGTTCAAGCCGATCAATATAGGACAGGCCAGTAGGATAAGCGGAGTTAATCCAGCCGATGTATCAGTTCTACTTGTATATATTGATTCTGTATATAAGAAGTAAATGCAAGGCATTTTTAAAATATGAGGTTAACTATGAACGATTATAGTAAGATGATCAGTGATCTTAAATCTATAAATATTGAATTATCTGATCATCAGATAGAACAATTTGACAAGTATTATAATCTGCTTGTTAAGTGGAATGAAGTAATGAACCTGACTGCTATTACTGAATTCAATGATGTATGTCAACTTCATTTTGTTGATTCACTTATGGCAGTACCATATTTTGATTTTAATAAGAAAGAACTGTCTTTAATAGATGTTGGAACAGGTGCCGGATTCCCAGGTATACCTCTTAAGATAGCATTCCCTCATCTTAAAGTTACCCTTCTTGACTCACTCAATAAGAGACTTAACTTCCTCAATGAAGTTATTAATGAACTTGGACTTAATGAAGATGGCGGATCTATAGAAACAGTTCATGGAAGAGCAGAAGATTATTCTAATTCCAAAAACGGTGTTCTACGTGAAAAATTTGATATCGGAACAGCAAGAGCAGTTGCTAATATGTCAACTCTTTCTGAATATATACTTCCTTATGTAAAAGTAGGTGGTCATTTTGTTGCATATAAAAGTAACAAAATTAATGAAGAAATAGAGTTGTCTAAAAAAGCCATAAAAACTCTTGGCGGTACTATAAGCTCTGTCAATAATACATTCTTACCTAGTTCTGATATAGAAAGATCTATTGTAATAATTAACAAATCAAAAACAACTCCAAAATTATACCCCCGAAAAGCTGGACTACCTTCAAAACAACCACTATAATAAATAAGTGTTAAACACGTGAAGCAAAAATTTATACCTTTGTTTCACGTGAAACATTCCAAAATACAGTTGTGTTATTCCAAAAAAGCACAAAACTTTGTTTCACGTGAAACAAAATAATCAATATTTAGTATAATCTTCCGTGAAACATAGTTAAATAACGTTTAATTACAACGTGAAACAAGGTAAAAGCAGCAGAAAATGGGTGTAAAACTCAAAAAATGACAACAAAGTCATTAAGAAAAAATTGGAATCTAAAAATTCCAAATAACACCCATAAAAAATCTGAGTATATGAAAAGACCACTGATTCATTAAATGATCAACCTTTTATACTCAGACAAAGTGTAAATACCAAAGATACTGGTAATGTTTGTTTTAAAGAGGACATAAACCATATCCAAACAAAATGATCGCAGGCGCCGTTTGCGATTGTTTTTTGACGTTAAATGACGTTTTTCAATGAATCAGTGACGTATCCGCCGCTGATTCAAGTGTGAGAGTGGAATCCAAAATAAAACAGGAATCTAATATTGTAAGTAATACTCTCGATTCATTCAGGAACATGTTTTAAATTGGAATATTCTCAAAATAATACGTGAATTTTGGAATCATAATCATAATATCGGCGCAGAAATGGGAGATATATGGGAAGAATCATAGCGGTAGCGAACCAAAAGGGAGGAGTTGGTAAAACAACAACTTCTATCAATCTATCAGCAGCTCTTGCTGAAGAAAACAAGAAAATTCTCGTAATCGATGCAGACCCCCAGGGCAATACAACAAGCGGATTCGGTTTAGACAAAAATGAAATAGACAGAACTATCTATCATCTTATGATAGGAGAATGTTCTGTAACAGAATGTATCAGACACGATATAGTAGAGGATCTTCCGGGAATCGACATAATACCTTCTAACATCAATCTGTCAGCAGCAGAGATTGAGCTTATAGACATAGATAAGAAGGAATATATCCTCAAAAACGAGATAGACAAGGTCAAAGATAATTATGACTTCATAATCATCGACTGTCCACCATCACTTAGCATGCTGACTGTTAATGCGATGACAACAGCTGATAAAGTTCTGGTGCCTATACAGTGTGAATATTATGCACTCGAAGGACTGAGCCAGCTAGTACATACAGTCAACCTTGTAAAAGAAAGACTTAATCCAAGGCTTGAAATGGAAGGCGTTGTATTCACTATGTTCGATGCCAGAACAAACCTTTCATTACAGGTAGTAGAAAATGTCAAGGATCACATTGATGAAAATGTATTCAAGACAATAATACCAAGAAATATAAGACTTGCAGAAGCTCCAAGCTACGGACTTCCAATTAATTTATATGAACCAAAATCTGCAGGAGCAGAAGCTTATAAATTACTAGCAGAAGAAGTAATTGCTAATGAAGGCTAAACAAGGGTAAAGGATAGGAACGGAGGAAAACATGGCAGTTAAAACAAAGCGAGGACTTGGAAGAGGTCTGGACAGTCTGATACCGGCAGGAGAATCCAAAAAAGAAGTAAAGAAAGCTACTGTACTTGTCAAAGAAGAAAAAGCATTAGAAAGCGATGAATCAAAAAAACTGATCAAGATCACAAAAGTTGAGCCCAATCACGACCAGCCAAGAAAACAGTTCGATGAGGATGCTCTTCAGGAACTTGCAGAATCAATAAAACAGGTCGGAATCCTTGAACCATTGCTTGTAAGAAATAGGGATGATCATTTTGAGATAATTGCAGGTGAAAGACGTTGGCGTGCAGCCAGAGCAGCAGGTATCAAGGAAGTTCCTGTAGTAATCAGGAATGACCTTACAGATCAGCAGATTGTAGAGATACAGCTGATTGAGAATATCCAGAGAGAAAACCTTAATCCAATTGAAGAAGCTAAGGCATTCCACAGACTCATCACAGAATTCAATCTCAAGCAGGATGAAGTAGCAGAAAGAGTCTCCAAATCCAGAGTTGCGATCACAAACTCTATGAGACTTCTAAAACTTTCAGATGAAGTCCAGCAGATGATAATAGATGGTAAACTCACCAGCGGACATGCAAGAGCTCTTATATCAGTAGAAGACAAAAAGCTCCAGCTCGAGCTTGCAGAGAAGATATTTGACGAAAAGCTCAGTGTACGTCAGGCCGAAAAACTTGTCAAAGATCTTGGCAAAGAAAAACCGGCGCCAAAACAACCTGTAGTTATAGACAAGAACCTTGAGAATATCTACAGAGATCTTGAAAAGAGGTGCAAAGAAAAGACCGGAACCAAGGTTGCAATAACACCAAAGGGAAATAATGGCGGTGGTAAGATAGAGATTGAGTTTTATAACAACGACGATCTTGAAAAGATAACACGTATGCTTCTTATATAAAACATTGTATGACCTATAATACCAAAAGAAGGAAAAGCAAATGAACAGTAATATATTAAATTATATGGGACTTTCAAATATAGATCCCGGAATATATGTAATAGCTATAGCAGTTCTTCTTTTATTAGTACTGATCTTACTTATATGCACTATTAGACAAGGTCGTGAAGTATCAGTCTTAAAGAGAAGGATCTCAAAGTTCATGTCAGGAAGAGATGCAGAAAGCTTAGAAGATCAGATTGTAGAGCTATTTGAAGACAATCAGTATATGAAAGCAGCATCTGACAAGAACAAAAATGACATAATCGATCTTAACAAGAGAATGAGACACTGCTTCCAGAAAGTAGGCATCGTCAAATATGACGCCCTCAATCAGATGGGTGGGCAGCTGTCTTATGCGCTTGCACTTCTTGACGAAGAAGATAATGGATATATAATAAACTCAGTGCATGGCAACGAAGGCTGTTATTCATATACCAAGGTCATAAAGAATGGAAGAAGTGACATAGAACTTGGTATAGAAGAAAGAAAAGCCCTTGAAAACGCTGTTATGAGCAGATAACATATTTTTAAACGGATTTGTAATTTTATTATTTATAATGAAACGGAGACAGTCATGATCGATATCAAATTTTTAAGAGAAAACCCAGATGTAGTAAAGGAAAACATCAAAAAGAAATTCCAGGACCAGAAAATAGAACTTGTTGATAAAGTTATTGAACTTGATAAGGAAAGCCGCGCTATCAAGCAGGAATCTGATGACCTTAGAGCCAGCAGAAATACAATCTCCAAGCAGATTGGTGCTCTTATGAAGGAAGGCAAAAAAGAGGAAGCTGAAAAAGTTAAGGAGCAGGTTACCAAGAATGCCGAGAGACTTTCCCAGCTTGAAGAAAAGCAGAAGCAGGTAGATGAAGAAATCCTTAATATCATGTACCAGATTCCTAACATCATCGATCCTTCAGTTCCGATCGGTAAAGATGATTCATGTAACGTAGAGATAGAGAGATTTGGTGAGCCTGTTGTTCCGGATTTCGAAGTTCCATATCACACAGATATAATGGAGAGATTCAACGGAATCGATCTCGACGCTGCCAGAAGAGTAGCAGGTAATGGTTTCTATTATCTCATGGGTGATATCGCAAGACTTCACTCAGCTGTTCTTGCATATGCAAGAGACTTCATGATCGACAGAGGATTCACATATGTAATACCTCCATACATGATCCACGGCAATGTTGTATCAGGCGTTATGAGCTTCCCTGAAATGGATGCCATGATGTACAAGATCGAGGGTGAAGATTTATACCTCATCGGAACATCTGAGCACTCAATGATCGGTAAGTTCATCGATCAACTTCTTCCTGAAGATGAGATGCCATATACACTTACTTCTTATTCACCTTGCTTCCGTAAGGAAAAAGGCGCTCATGGTATTGAGGAAAGAGGTGTATACAGAATCCATCAGTTCGAGAAGCAGGAGATGATCGTAGTCTGCAAACCTGAAGATGCATGGACCTGGTATAACAAGCTCTGGCAGAACACAGTAGATCTCTTCCGTTCACTTGATATTCCTGTAAGAACACTTGAATGCTGTTCAGGAGATCTTGCAGATCTTAAAGTTAAGAGCTGCGATGTAGAAGCATGGTCACCACGTCAGAAGAAATACTTCGAAGTTGGTAGCTGCTCTAACCTTGGAGATGCACAGGCTAGACGTCTTAAGATCAGAATCAAGGGCAAAGATGGAAACTATTTTGCACATACACTTAACAACACAGTAGTAGCTCCGCCTAGAATGCTTATCGCATTCCTTGAGAACAACCTTCAGGCTGACGGATCAGTTAAGATCCCTGTAGCTTTAAGACCATACATGGGCGGAAAAGAAGTACTTATTCCGGAGAAATAATGCATAAATTTATGAGAGCTGTCGGCCTTGCAGGTTTGCAGGGCCGAGGCGCGCTCGAAAAGCTACTGGAATACTGCGTCCAGCATGCAGACGAGCGAGAATATATAAAAAATGAAGATGACGAAGTGTTTGCACAGTTCACCAAAGAATTCGCGCCGGGACTGGGAGTGGTCGTTTATGGCCAATTTAAGAGTGGAAATCACTTTATATATGAATACTATTATCCTTATATAAAAAGTGAAGGCATCTCATCGTCAGAAGACATAACAGTCGAACAGCATGCTGCTACAGATTCTTATGCAGGAGTATGCGATGATCCAAGAGTTGGTATCACTATGATATTCTATCTTCAGAATATGATGGATTATCTTAAGATATCTGAAAACGGACAGAAGAAAACAACCGGAACATCCGTAGCACTTTCTGCACTGTCTACACAGGGAACTATAATGCTCCCTATTGCCAAGACTCCTAATCAGAAAAGACTGCTCAAAAAGAAAAGACAAGCAAGAACAAAACTTGTAAGCTCGGCAAGAAATGGAGATGAGAATGCGATTGAATCGCTGACTCTGGATGATATGAACATCTATACAACTATCTCCGATAAAATCCTCAAAGAGGATGTATACACCCTTGTTGACAACTATTTTATGCCTTACGGCGTAGAATGTGATCAGTATTCAATGATGGGTGAGATAACTGATTACAGGCTTACTATAAACACCTATACCAAAGAACCTGTTTACATACTGTCTGTAAAATGTTCTGACATCGACATAGACATAGCTATAAACAGGAAAGATCTTTTGGGAGAACCTGCTGTAGGTCGAAGATTTAAAGGCAACATATGGTTACAGGGGCATATTATTTTCCCAGAAAAAAAATAATAGATTGAAAAAATTCTATTATTGTGTTAAATTGATAAAGTGCCTTTTACAAATGAAGGCACTCCTACGTTTGGGTAGCTCAGCTGGATAGAGCGTCCGCCTCCTAAGCGGAAGGTCGGGGGTTCGAATCCCCTCCCGAACATTTAGCAATACTTTTATATACACATTCATAAAGTTCTATCTGTCATAATTTTCATTTCTATCATCTGGTTTTTCTAAATTTATTCGCAAATTATCAGGTAGCATAAGGCTAATAGTAAGTATTTAAAACGTATATTGTGCTCTTTAAGTGTTTTTGAATACACCAATATGACAAAAGATATATACATCTTGGCCCTACCTTATTCATCATATTATTATTCAAAATCATGATTAAAACAGTAAAACAGGAATATGTAACTTTAGGGGGAAAGTTATGAGGGGTAAAAAATTTCTTCTGTACGATCGTGATAAAAGGCTAATAAATTTTTTAGAAAAGATAGCTTTACCATATATAAGATTCAGATATAATTCTACATATAAGCTTGAAGTATGTGATAGTCTAAGAAGCGTAAAAGATAACCTTGAATCAATAGATTACAGGGTTGATTTTTGTTGCTTCCATATGCAGGACGAAAGTGATATAGAGATTTATTCAGATATAAAAAGACAATATATAAATCTTCCGATCCTATTATGTGCATATTCCAAAATTGATCAGAACTTATTTTTCAGACCCGGCCTTTTTCCGGAAGAGCTTATCACAACAGGCGATGTAGATGAAGAAAAAACAAGAACCATCATCCAGATAGAAGAGGCTCTTTATAATATTAAAGATTATCTTGACCGTAATCAACCGGATGAACTACAGGAACAGAAGAAATGCATAAGGATCAAATCTGATGCTGATACAATCTCATTCATTAATGGACAAGATATAATAAGTATAGAATCTGAAAACATTGCAGGTAAAAAGATGCAATGGATAAAGACCATAAGAGGAATCTACCCCTGTAAAATAAGCCTATCTGAATTGGAAAAGATTTATAGTACAATACTATTCAGGTGCAGACGAGATGCACTTGTTAATAAGAGTATGATAAGAGGATTCAACGAACAAACTCTTGATATTATACTGGAAACTGAAAACAAATATTATACTATGCGTGCTTCAAACGCCAAATACAGGCAAATAAAAGAAGCTTACAATTTATTCTGCAAGGAATGTGAGGCATAAAGTTTGAAAGTGTTCCATTTTCAAACCTAAAAAACATTAGCCTCTTTCTTTGCTCGCAACATGAGGTTAAGTTTAAAATGCAATGTACTAACTGCCAGAAAGATATACCGGATAACATTAAATTCTGCCCTTACTGTGGTCAGCCGGTACTCATAAGACATAAGGAAGACAACACAACTTATTCCAATACATTTGAAAATGTACCTTTTAGCTATGGTAGATCAGAAGCAGTAGATGAAAAAGAGGCGCCGGTTAACGTCACCAAGATCAAAGATTCCGGTATCAATGATACCGGTAATACAGAATCCGGTAATAAAAAAACAAAAGTAGTCTTTGCTATATCAGTGATATTAGTAATAGCATTAGTAGCAGGGATCATAGGTTACAGATACTATATATCCAAGGATAAAACAGTAGATGAATCAATACCTGAATATATAAATGGTATAACCTATTGCGAGAAAGGTGTTATCTATGTAGATACAGATGTAACGGATAATGCTCCTTCTCTTAAACTGGCAACAGTGGATGAAGCGCTGGTTATAGACTGCGAATTCTATTATCTGTCTATTTTTAACCCGGATACTACAAGGATATATTACATAACAGACCTTGAACAGAAGAAGACTACAATCTGCGGATCTTTGTACTCTATAGCCACCAAAGATATAACTAATGATCCTGATGAAAATAAAAAAAGATCTACACTTATATCCAAAGAAGTAAAAGGATACTTTACAACATCAGGTGATGACAACTCTATTTTGTACGACACCTTAAGTGATGAAATATACATCTATTCAGATAATGGTAACGAATATCTTATGGATGGTAAAGATATTCTCGTCATCAACACCTTCTATAACACAGAAAGCTCTCATCTTATCACAGTACAGCGAGGGAATCTTAAAAATGTAACATTATCAACAGGTTTATATATGGGTGCAACCTACGAGATATACCATTACGATACTGCTACCAAAAAACTCCGACTTATAGATGATGATGTTGCTATGATCCCTACAGGAAAAGATGACAAATTGGTATATCTAAAAGGCGAAAATTATCTGACTGAAGGCGCAGATATGTATATGTGCGATATAACACCTGAAGGCATCAAGACAGAAAAGCTTGCAGAAGATGTCACTGATCTGGTATCAACAACGATCACAGATGACATAACACATATCGCTTATGCAACCAAAGGTGAACATACTGACGATTATACCTTTCATCTGTACTCCTATGATAACGGTGTTGTAACAGACATCGGAGAGACAGAAAATGTAGATATTTATTCCGAATATGTAACTTTTTTTGACTACTATGAACCTGATGATGAGGAAGAAGACAAGACTCAGTATTATAACACCGGATCCTCAGAAATATACAAATCTCCTTTTGGAAAAGTTATAGAGATACAGGAAGCTCTGCAAAGAGGCAAGCTAATGATCCAGGCCCTTGATGATAACGGTATAAGCTGCGTCTATATGTGTGATATAGAATACGGTAAAGAAATCACAGACTATGAACTTCTAGCTTACAATGCTTCCATATCCGGTATCTATGCAAGAAGGTATCTATTCTATGTTTCAGGTCAGAAGACCAGAAATATGTATCTTTCATCACAAGAAGGGGACCGCCTGATACTGCGCGATGTCCCAAAGGATGAAAGCCTGTATTTCAAAGCAACACCTTATATAGATGATAATTTATACTATTTTGTCGTAGATCTGCTGGAAAGTGATGGAAACTCCAGTATATACGATCTGTATGTTAGAGATGATGAAGATAAATCCTTAAAGCGACTGGATACAATGGTAGAAGACATATCCATAACCGGAAAAGGTGCTGTCTACTGCAAAGATGAAGCCTTATACTACTACGGAGCAGATACCAAAAAAACAACCAGGATAGCTGATAGTTATTATTATTGTCAGGTTGGAAACCAGTACGAAACAAGCGCTTCAACACTTACGTACATAAGAACATATTAAAGAACTGGTGAATTTTGGAATATATGTAACTTGTGGTGTAAATTGGAATGTAATAATGTACAAACCTATAGATACTGTAAAATAAAGCTTTCAAAACCACTATATCTTGTATAACAATTATTTTTTGGTACAAATAACAGCTTGTATCGGAATAATGTATTGTATATAATGAAAATATGGTGAAGAAGAAAATATTTGCAAGTCTATCAAATAGAATGCAATTTCCAAAAAGGACATGAAACAGGGTTCTCCTGTGTCATGTCCTTTGCGCATTTCAGGGGGCGCGACATAGATTTTCTTCTTAAATAGGGAGATTGGAGGAATCTGCACGTATGAAGAAGACATATGTAATCGACACTAATGTTCTGATTCAGGCTCCGTACGCGCTTGAATGCTTCGAGGACAATAACCTTGTACTTCCACTGGTAGTACTCGAAGAGCTTGACAGACTCAAGAATGCAGATGGTGAGAAAGGAGCTAATGCAAGGGCTGCAGTACGTTATCTTGAAAACTTAAGGATGAACGGGGATCTATTAAAAGGAGTTGAACTAAAAGGAGGAGGAAGTGTCAGGGTTGAAAAGAACTGCATAAATGTAGAGCTTCCGGAAGACCTTCCTGATGACAAAGCAGATAACAGAATCCTCCAGGTGTGTAAGGGCCTTATAGATGAAAACCAGGAAGGCCAGCAGATAGTACTGGTGACCAAAGATCTTCTGCTTAGGATCAAAGCCCATATCATAGGTATCAAGGCAGAAGACTTCACAACAGAGCAGATAACAGATGAAGACGAACTCTACACAGGACGAAATGAAGTATTTGTACCTGAAGAAGAGATCGACAATTTCAAAA
Source organism: Butyrivibrio sp. TB (assembly GCF_900110805.1). Classification (NCBI taxonomy): domain Bacteria; kingdom Bacillati; phylum Bacillota; class Clostridia; order Lachnospirales; family Lachnospiraceae; genus Butyrivibrio; species Butyrivibrio sp. TB. The sequence continues at coordinate 46,006 of NZ_FOER01000028.1, forward strand.
AAGACGGGATACCTGTAGAATGCCTGTATGATACAGACGAGCAGGGAGAAAGAGTCGAACTTATTTTCCATGAAAATGAATTTGTAATACTAAAGCCGGATCAGTCAGACAGGAAGTCACTTCTTGGACGAATACATAATGGCAAAGTCGTACCTTTAAAGTACAAAAAGTGTAAGCCTTACGGAGTAACCCCAAGAAACGTAGGACAGTACTTCATGCAGGAAGCCCTTATGGCAAGTGCTCAGGAAGCACCTCTTGTAATAATAAAAGGTATGGCCGGCACCGCCAAGACCTTCTATTCACTTGCAGTAGGCCTTGAGAAGGTATTCAACAATGTAACCGGCGAATACAGAAGGATCATAGTATGTCGTCCAAACGCACAGTTTGATGATGATATAGGCTTCCTTCCGGGAGACGAGCAGGAGAAGATAGCACCTCTCATGAGGCCTATAATCGATAACCTTGAACAGATCCTTGACTCCGATGAAGCAGAAAGGTACGAAGACGAAGAACAACTTTCTGACAAGATAGCTGAAATCTTCGATAGAGGCATCATCCAGACAGAAGCCCTTAACTTCATCAGAGGCCGCTCCATTGCCAAGACCTATCTCATCATAGATGAAGCTCAGAATATGACCCCTAATCAGGCTAAGGGTATCATCACAAGAGCAGGTAAGGATACCAAGATAATACTTCTTGGTGATCCCAACCAGATTGATAAGCCCTTCCTTGATAAAAGAACTAACGGCCTATCCTATGCAGCCAAGTGTATGAAAGACAGCCCTTACTGCTGGCAGCTGACCCTGTCCGCAGAAGAATGCGAAAGATCCAGCCTTGCAATGGATGCGATCAAGAGATTATAAAACATACGTGATAGGCGTTGTATTCTCAAAGCCTTAGATGATGCAGACAGAATATAGATTATTACAACTCCAGTCAAGTGTAGCGAATAATAATTATTATAAGTTAGTCAAAGTCTTACTGCTCTGAGTAGCAGTGTTAACAGTATAGTGTGCAAAAAGCGTCTGTGTCTGAAGGCATGGACGCTTTTTGCGGGTTTATATACCATTAACAACAATTTAACTGAATCCAGCAATTGATGTGAATACTTCTTTTACCATATACAATACAAAATATGAAATAGATATAGTAAGTAAGAATGTTCGAATTGATAATGGTATGGAATATCGTTAAAATATAAGATATAACCTAAATCTGATAATATAAAATCAATATAGGGAGCGTTGGGGATGATCAAGAAAAGACTGCTGGAACTTCTGGAAGATGCGCTTAAATATATCAAAGAACAGATCATATGGAAGGTGCTTGGTCTTATAAGTCAGATAGTGATCGTTATCTGTATATCGAGTATAATCTCTAAAGTCGTGACTGTAGGCATGACTTTGATTAGCGGAAGAGAAGCATCCGTTAGTGCAGGTTCATTTATTAAATATATAGTTCCTGCGATTATTTGTATAGTTCTAAGATTTATTTTTGACAAAAAAGAAACAGAAAGCTCTTTTAACGCAAGTGCAGATGTTAAGAAGATTCTGAGACAGAAGATATATGATAAACTTCTAAGTCTTGGTTATTCTTATAAGGAGAAGGTTTCATCAGCCGAAGTAACACAGCTTATGACAGAGGGTGTGGATCAGTTAGAGACATATTTTGGACTGTATCTGTCGCAGCTTTTCTATGCACTGATAGCGCCTGTCATTCTTTTTATTGTTACTTGTTTTATCAGTATACGGGCAGCTGTCATACTCCTTGTATTCGTTCCTCTTATCCCAATCTCAATAGTTGTAGTCCAGAAGATCGCAAAAAGGCTTCTTAACAGATACTGGAGCATGTATGCAAGCCTTGGAGACAGCTTCCTTGATAACATTCAGGGTCTTACTACTCTTAAGATCTACCAGAGCGATCAATATGCAGCCAATAAGATGGATTCCGAATCAGAACACTTCAGGAATGTCACAATGAAGGTTCTGACTATGCAGCTCAACTCCACAAGCGTCATGGACATCATGGCATATGGCGGCGCAGCAGCAGGTATCATCGTATCACTATCAGAATATTCCAAAAACAGTATCACGCTTTCAGGAGCGCTTACTATAATCTTACTTGCAGCAGAATTCTTCCTTCCTATGAGGAGGCTTGGTTCATATTTCCACATAGCTATGAACGGAATGGCTGCAAGTGACAAGATATTTAACCTTCTGGATCTTGAAGAGCCGGCGGGAGGGGAAGAGGATTTTCCAGAGGATGCTGATTGCATAACTTTTGACAAGGTATTTTTTTCCTATGATAAAAATACTAATGATAAAGATATCAGTGATAGAGATATTGGTAATAAAGATGATAGTAATAAAGAAACAAGTAATAAAGAAACTGGTAATAAAGAAGCTGCAATTTTTGGAAAAGTTCCTGTCACAGATACAGCGCTGTCACCCTCTGATAATCCTGATGATATAGGTCTTATTAATAGACAGAAGGAAAAAGGAGCTGTTCTTAAAGCTGTAAACATGAAGATCCCCAAAGGAAGCTTTACAGCTATAGTCGGCGTATCAGGAAGCGGCAAGAGCACCATTGCATCTCTTCTTATGGGCAGGCAAAAGAATTATCAGGGCTCCATCAAGATAGGCGACAAAGAGATATCTTTAATAAAAGAAAATGAGCTTTTTAAGAATATAACGCTTGTTTCATCCGGAGCAATCCTGTTCAAAGGTACTATCAGAGACAATCTGGCAATCGCAGGGTGCAACAGATCTAAAGATAAAGAATGTGCAAGTAATGAATCTTCAGAAAAAAAATCTGCTCATAATGAATCAGCCAATACAATAACCGACGAGCTGATGCTAGAAGCGCTTAAGAAAGTAAATCTCTTAACACTAAATAGTAATGCTGCTGAGAATATTCTGGACATGGAGATCCTTGAAAACGCATCAAATCTCTCAGGCGGCCAGAAGCAAAGACTTGCAATAGCAAGAGCCCTTCTGCATGATACCGACATCTATATCTTCGATGAAGCAACTTCCAATATAGATGCCGAGTCAGAAGAGATGATCATGACGGCTATTAAGGATATAGCCAAGGATCATACAGTTATCCTTATAACTCACAGGCTTGCAAATGTAGTAGATGCTGACAAGATATATATGCTCAAAGATGGATGCATACAAGAAGAGGGAACTCATAAGGATCTTATGAACCACTTCGGAAGCTATGCACTGCTTTTTAATGCTCAGCAGAAACTTGAAAATTACAACGGCGGCAAGTGTAAGACAGGCAAGATGACGGTTCACAAGGCTGCAGCGATATCCGGCAATGCCGCAGCTGCACAGGTTCCTATCTCCGAAAGCAAGAATGATAGAAATAAAAAGAATCTGCGCACGATAAAAGACCTTGCCTCTTTGGTAAAACCGCTTATGCCTATAATGATCCTTGCGATAACTCTTGGAGTTTTGGGATTTTTATGCGCTGTATTCCTGACGGTGCGAGCAGCTATGATCCTTGCAGGAGGAAGTGCTGCAGCAGATAGCGTATCCGGCAATATTACCGCCATATCTTTTTCCAGAGCAGCTGCTATATCACTTGTAATAATGGCAGTTCTTAGAGGATTACTCCACTATGCAGAACAGTACTGTAACCACTTTATTGCATTCAAGCTCCTTGCGCTTATAAGGCACAAAGTCTTCTCTGCTCTTAGAAGACTGTCACCGGCAAAGCTCGAAGGACGAGACAAGGGCAATATAATTGCTATACTCACATCTGACATAGAGCTTTTGGAAGTGTTCTATGCACATACTATATCGCCAGTATTTATCGCTCTTATCATGACGATCATAATGGTGATCTTCGAATGGAGCATATATCCCATAGCCGGAGTCATCGCTCTTATAGCATATATAGTTGTTGGAGTCGTGATCCCTGTTATAAACGGAAAACGTGGAAGTGATGAAGGCAGGGAATATAGAGAGAACTTTGGAGAGCTTAATTCCTACGTCCTTGAAAGCCTTAGAGGTCTTGATGAGACGATCCAATATGGAAGCGGCGAAATAAGACAAAAGGCAATTATAGATAAATCCACAAAACTTACAACTATATCCAAGAAACTGTCCGAATATCAGGGTGACCAAACCGCAGTAACAGATATAACTATCCAGATATCTTCCTGGATCATGCTCCTTGCTGTTATATATGCAGGATCTGCAACCTTTGAAAATCCGGGACATATAATAATAGCAGTAGTAGCCATCATGAGTTCCTTTGGACCTGTGATCGCTCTTTCCAATCTGTCCAACAACCTGGTGCAGACTATGGCAAGTGCTGCAAGAGTCCTTGATCTGTTAAAAGAAACTCCTGTTGTTTTGGAAAATACGGATGGCAAATACCTATATCCCAAGGTTGAGAGTATATATACCAATAATATATCTTTTACCTATGGCAAAGAGCCTGTATTAAAAGACTTAAGCATAGGCTTCCCAAGAGGCCAGATATTGGGAATCCACGGCCCTTCCGGCTGCGGCAAGTCAACACTTCTAAAACTCCTAATGAGGTTCTGGGATGTCTCAGCTGGAAGCGTAAGGATCATAGCAAGTGAAACTGATCCTACTGCCGGAAATGAAGATCAGAAGGATGTTAATAAAGGTTCAGGCACTGATTCCAAAGATAGATTGCCAAATGCAGATAATACCGGCTTAAAAGGATCAGACACAGCTGATAAATCGCAGAAAAGCAGCACAAACAAAGGCGCTATAACTGAAGGAAATCCTGCAGATAATGAATCACCCGCAGAGCCAAAGCCTCCAAAGCCAATGACTGCGATTGAGATGCTAAAAGCTATGCAGGCTGCCAAGGAAGAGCAGATAAGGGTCAAGAAAGAGCATGAAAATGCCTTCCTTGAAAAATCCAAAGCTCTTGCAAAGCAAAAAGAAGAAGCCAGAAAAAAGGCAGCTCTTGAAGCTGAAAAAGTTGAAAAGCAAAACCGCATGACATTATTGCAGCGAATCAATTCGCTAATGCCAAAAGCTGAAGATAAGGAAAGATCTAAAGACATTAAAGATGTACAGACAAAGAGCCTTAGACATCTCGAATCTTATGTAACACAAGATACCTATATCTTCCACGATACAATCGCTGCCAATATAGGTATTGGCAGGATCAATGCCACTTTGGAAGAAATACAGGATGCTGCCCAAAAAGCCTCACTTCATGACTTTATCATGAGCCTCCCTGATAAGTATGAAACCCAGGTAGGAGAACTTGGAGACACCTTATCAGGCGGAGAGCGACAGAGGATAGGTATAGCCAGAGCCTTCCTTGCAGATGCTGACATTATTCTCCTTGATGAGCCCACCAGTAACCTCGATAGCCTTAATGAAGGCATAATCCTCAAGTCTCTCAAGGAAGCATCCAAGGATAAGACAGTGATAATCGTATCTCACAGAGATTCAACAATGGCCGTTGCTGATAACGTATACAGCTTCGAACAATGATCCCTGGAACGTAGGTACGGGACCATTTTGCAAAAAGATCCCTTGGGGCGTAATTAAGAGATCAAAAAAGGTCCCTTACCTACGTCCCAAGGGTTCATTTATTTTTGACAGTAAAGCTTTAATTTGCTACAATTACGACAGTTTTTGATGCCTTGGAACATACACCATCTTCCGAGGCTTTTTATTAGATTAGTATAGAGCAGGGCGCTTTTATATTTATTAAAAAAGAGCACCGGTGCCGGAATGGAGATCGCAATGGAATACAATCCGAAAGCCATAGAACCCAAGTGGCAGAAATATTGGGAAGAGCATGAAACTTTCAAAACAGATGTATGGGACTTCTCTAAGCCCAAATACTACGTACTCGATATGTTCCCGTATCCGTCAGGCGTAGGTCTTCACGCAGGACATCCTGAAGGATATACAGCAACAGATATCGTATCACGTATGAAGAGAATGCAGGGCTACAACGTCCTTCACCCAATGGGATACGATTCCTTCGGACTTCCGGCTGAGCAGTACGCTGTATCAACAGGCAATCATCCAAACGGATTTACTGAGAAAAATATCGAGACCTTCACCGGTCAGCTCAAAGAGCTGGGATTCGACTATGACTGGTCCAAGATGGTTAAGACATCTGATCCTTCTTTCTATCACTGGACACAGTGGATCTTCAAGCAGCTCTATCTTGACGGATATGCCAAGTATGTAGACATGCCTGTTAACTGGTGCGAAGAGCTCGGAACAGTTCTTTCTAACGACGAAGTTATTGATGGTAAGTCAGAGCGTGGCGGATATCCTGTAGTTCGTAAGAACATGAAGCAGTGGGTTATCGACCAGCAGGCATTTGCAGAAGAGCTCCTTTCTGGTCTTGATGAGATTGACTGGCCACAGTCTACCAAGGAGATCCAGAAGAACTGGATCGGCAGATCTGAAGGTGTTGAGGTTGATTTCAAGATCGTAGGAGGCGGAGAATTCTCCATCTATACTACATGTATCGAGACAATCTACGGTATTACGTTCATGGTACTTGCTCCCGACGGAGAGACAGTCAAGGAGCTCATGCCTAGAATTGAGAACAAAGAAGAAGTTGAAGCTTATATAGCCGAGACACTTAAGAAGACAGAGATGGACAGAACTGAGCTCAACAAGACTAAGTCAGGCTGTGAGCTTAAGGGAATCCATGCAATAAACCCTGTTAATGGCAAAGAAGTCCCTGTATTCATCGGCGATTTCGTACTTGGCGGATACGGAACAGGTGCTGTAATGGCAGTACCAAGCCACGACCAGAGAGACTTTGAGTATTCTGAGGTTCATAACATACCAAGAATCCAGGTTATCGACGGCGGTGACGTATCAGAGCACGCTTTCGAAAAGGGCGACTATCTTGGCAAGGGCTGCAAGCTCATGAATTCAGAAGAGTTCAACGGCCTTACAGTAGAAGAAGCCAAGGAAGCTATCACAGATAAGCTTGTGAAGATGGGCGTTGCAAGAAGAACTGTTAATTACAGATTCCGTGAATGGATCTTCGCTCGTCAGCGCTACTGGGGTGAGCCAATGCCTATCGTATATCTTGAGGACGGCTCAATCCACGTACTTGATGATGATGAACTTCCTCTTGAGCTTCCTGAACTAGAAGATTATAAGGGCAAAAATGGTAAAGCACCTCTTGATAATGCGACAGACTGGAAGAATTATGATCATAACGGCATAAAAGGAACAAGAGAGACCTCAACAATGCCAGGTTCTGCAGGATCTTCCTGGTACTATTTCAGATATATCGATCCTGATAACAAAGACGAGTTTGCAAACCAGGAACTTCTTAAGCACTGGATGCCTGTAGACCTTTATGTAGGCGGACCTGAGCATGCTGTAGGACACCTTATGTATTCAAGAATCTGGAACAAGTACCTTTACAAGAAAGGTCTTTCTCCAGTTAGCGAGCCTTTCAAAAAGCTTGTTCACCAGGGTATGATCCTTGGATCTAACGGTATCAAGATGGGTAAGAGATTCCCAGAATTCGTAGTTAACCCAAGTGATATCGTTGAGAAGTATGGCGCTGATACACTTCGTCTTTACGAGATGTTCATGGGTGCACTTGAAGCTTCCAAGCCTTGGTCTGATCAGGGTGTAGAAGGTGCAAGAAGATTTGTTAACAAGGTTTGGAACTATTTCTCCAATCCTGATAACATCTCTGAAAACGATGCAGACAGACTTACAAGACTTTATCACCAGTCTGTTCGTAAGATCACACACGACTTTGAGACACTTGGATTTAATACAGCTATCGCTCAGATGATGATCTTCATGAACGAAGCAACCAAGGGAACATGTCCTAAGGAATATGCCGAAGGATTTGTAAAGATGTTCTCATGCGTATGTCCTCATGCAGGTGAAGAGCTCTGGAGCCTCCTTGGACATAACGAAACAATCGCTTACGAAGCATGGCCTACTTATGAAGAAGCTCTTTGCAAAGAAGACGTTATCGAGATCGGTGTTCAGGTTAATGGTAAGGTCAGAGGCGTTGTAGGGCTTACAGATGATGACACTCAGGAGAGTGCACTTGAAAAGGCTAAGGCGATCGATTCTGTTAACAAGTTCATCGATGGCAAGAACGTTGTAAAGGTAATCTATGTTAAGGGCAAGATCCTTAATATCGTAGTAAAATAAGATAATTATTAATCAGGCACCCCACTTCAAACAAAAGGGTGCCTGACAATGATGTGAACATCGATCCTTCTGTAAAAGAATTATTATCGGATGATTAATGTCCGGGAGTGTTATCTGTAATCTTATTATTTGTCTTACTTCCTACTTTCTCCTGGATAAATATTCTCCAGGATCTGACCCTCTCTAGCATCTCATCTTTATTTAAAACTGCATATGCAAAGCCTTTTCGTACAAGTTCTTCCGGAAGGATATCGTCATATTTTTCAAACACGGGAACTTCTTTGGGATATAGAAGCTCCATGGCATCAAGCGGTTCATCAGCCATATCGCAGACAACTTCAAAGAAAGTATTCCTGTCAGCCTTCATAGTAAACTGAATAAAATACGGGCGCGAAGAATCAAGGCCCTTAAGTGCTAGATACGGAGCACACTTGATTTTAAGGAACCTTTCCAGCGCAAGGAATGAATAGCTTCCAAGCCATGGGAATAGAGCCCACATGTTACCACCAAGTGATATCAGCGGATTATCTGTTATACCTGCAGCTCTGGCACTTTTCCTTCCAAGTGAAAGCCTCGCCTTTGCATTTTGCATAAGATATGGATAGACCTTATCTTCAAGTAGTACCTTTTTCATACGCTCTAATATATGCGTGTTGATATCACCGGGGCATTCGCCAAAATATGCCGGAACCTGACCCTTAACCATCTGGCAATAAACGGTGTGGCGCTTATGATCTATATCTTCTACAACCCAGGTACGACCTGCGATAGCGATCTTTTGCCCAATAGGAGGCGGGGCGCAGAGTGTGCCAAGTTCCTGGGATTCGCACCTTACTGTATACTCGACATTCTCCTGGAAGACCGCATAGAACTTGTAAGAGTTCGTGATCCGCTCGCCCTTTAGGCCTACGATAAGTCCCCCTCTTTCTGTCTGCTGGATATGATCTATCTCGATTAGGTGTCGCAATAGCACCCTGTAATCATCTGTAGATACCCTGTGAAAATAAGACAGTGACAAGACTCTTCCTGCCAGTTCTCCCGGAGTCATCTCACCTCCGGAAGCCAATGTAGACATGGTCTGGTGGTAGAGTAGTGAGTATGGGAGCCTGTCAAGGACAGGAGGCTCGACCCACCTTTCCTCTATATAGACCTGAACCAGAGCGATACCCTGAAGCAGCTTCCAAGGAATAGTCTCAGGGAGCATGGCCCTAGCCTCAGGCTCGTCCTCACGCATTACAAACCACATCTCCGGCGGATCATCACGCCTTCCTGTTCGTCCCATTCTCTGGAGAAAAGATGATACAGTAAAAGGAGCATCCATCTGGAATGCACGCTCAAGTCTTCCAATATCAATTCCAAGTTCAAGAGTAGAAGTAGTAACAGTTGTAAGATAGGATTCTTCATCCTTCATGGCTTCTTCCGCGGTCTGCCTGTAAGATACAGACAGATTACCATGGTGGATCAGGAACCTTTCAGGCTCGTGTTTGGCTTCGCAGTACTGCCTTAAGGTTGTGGTAACAGCCTCAGCCTCTTCTCTTGAATTACAGAAGACGAGGCACTTCTTACCTCTTGTGTGTTCAAAGATATAACCCATACCGGGATCAGCAGCCTTGGGCGCTTCATCCGTAGCCGGTGAAATATATGGAAGAGTTTTGATTTCAGGTAGAGCTTCTTGCGGCTTTACTGCGCTTACCACATCTGCATCAATAATCTCGCCCTCAGCTTCCATCTGCTGAGCTCTCTTTGACTTCGTCGCAGCTTCCCCAGCCTGAGGCCCCTGAATATAGAAATGCTCCATAGAAAGGCGCCATACCTGGCCCTTATCCTCAATCTTAGGAATTATGCAGCCTCTACCTGTTCCAGAAGATAAGAATCTTCCGGTTTCTTCAAGGTCTCCTATAGTTGCAGATAGACCAATACGCCTTGGATTAACCCCAGCCATGCGGGACAGCCTCTCCATAAGGCACAGAGTCTGACCTCCGCGGTCCCCCCTCATAAGAGAGTGGACTTCATCAACAACAATAAATCTAAGGTCGCCAAAAAGCCTTGCGATATCTCCGTGTTTATGAAGCAGAAGAGCTTCAAGAGATTCAGGAGTTATCTGAAGGATACCCGAAGGCTTTTTTAACAGTTTATTCTTGTGTGACTGATTGACATCACCGTGCCAGTGCCATACAGGAATATCAGCTTCTGCGCACAGATCATTAAGCCTTGAAAACTGGTCATTGATCAGAGCCTTCAAGGGTCCTATATAAAGCGCCCCAACAGATGCTGGCGGATCTTCATTAAATAAAGTCAGTATTGGGAAAAAAGCTGCCTCCGTCTTACCCGAAGCAGTAGAAGCGCACAGAAGAAGATTATCCTGCGTATTAAAAATGGCATCGCCCGCAGCTACCTGAATTGCGCGGAGCGATTCCCAGTTATTCCTATAGATAAAGTCCTGAACAAATGGTGCGTATCTGTCAAAAACGTCCATAAATCGTCCTCAATATCTATTTCCTTAATTCAGTACCATAGTTTATAATACAACACAAAATCGTAAGGGGACAAAGAAGAATTTCGTAAATGAAATCCTTTTTAATTATATATTAACTAAATTCCTGCCACGATGCTGCATCTTCTATTAAAAATTCATCCTCATCTTTGTAGGCATCAATTGGCGAAGAAAATGGAATGTCATAAATATAATAAAGATCGTCTGTATAACAATTCTCGTTTATAACATAATATACATATGTTTGGCCATCACCAAAAACTTCGTATTTTTCTATATATGTACTAACTTGTTTTGAAAAATCTGTTGCAAAAGTTCTTAACTCTGCAAAATCCCCATATGAAAACAAGGATAATTCGTAAGCGCGAAAAAATTAGGTGGATCGCTACCGCAATTAATTAGGTTCATAATGGATTCGAATAACGTACATTTTACTATGTTTAAAGTCGAATGATGAACATTTCACTACGACTTGGAAGGAGCTGTTATGTCGAATCCAAAGAAACCACAACCTCGCAGAACAGATGAGGAATGGTACAGACTCATTATGGACTGCAGAAAGAGCGGGCTATCCGATTCTCAGTTTTGTCAAGCAAATGGAATTCCTAATTCTTCGTTTTCTACTGCTGTCAAACGTCTACGCAAGAAATCTTTCGCGATTCCTGAAGTCACTGACGTTGATATACATGACCTGACCCT
>NZ_FOER01000044.1:0-12694 GCF_900110805.1 Butyrivibrio sp. TB
CGCGAGTGTAGTGGATATAGACTACACTTCGGGAAGAAAGCTCAATAAGGAACTGATAAAGAGACTTGCCAGCTGTGAATATATCGCAGATTACCGCAACATATTTATCACCGGAGCCACAGGCAGTGGAAAAAGCTATATGGCATGTGCCTTTGGAATGGAGGCATGTAAGCATTACTACAACACCAAGTATGTAAGACTTCCAGATCTTCTTATAGACTTAAGAACAGCCAGAGAAAATGGCACATACAAAAAGGTGTTATCCAAGTATTCCAATCCTACGCTCCTTATCCTGGATGAGTGGCTATTAATGAAACCTACACCAGAAGAGCAGACAGACATCTTTGAGCTGCTCCACAGAAGGAGAAAGAGATCCTCCACCATCTTCTGCTCTCAATATACAAAAGAGGGTTGGTATGAACAGCTCGGAGGAGATGCTTCCCCTCTGGCAGATGCTATACTGGATCGTATCGTACATGACGGATACGTCATCAACATCGTTCCAATAGATCCATCCAAGGATCTTTCCATGCGAGAGGTTTATGGTTTATCAGAAACTGACCGTATGTAATTGTAAAGGTACAAATAAAGGTGGCTCACGCTTGTCCGGACACGTGGCTCACGCCACACCGGATAGGCGGCTCCGCCGCACAAGAATATTCAGTCATTTTACGAAAGTGTTTTGAAAAGGGAATAATTATATGATCGTATATGTGATGATGACCTTGATGTCTACAATGTTTATAGGGGTGGCACAGTATAATTATAGTTTGACACTGAAAAGGGTCAATATAGTAAGTAATAGGCATGGAATAAAAATGAAGAAATGGAAATTATTTGCTATTTTAAGTGTATTTCCTTTTGCCTTTGTATCTGGTCTTCGAGTGAATGTTGGAACTGATTATACTACTTACTTAAGAAGTGATATGTATATAGGTAGTGTTTTTGCAGGTAATTCGATAAAAATGGAGCCGATTTATAGAATAATTGTTGAAATTGGCAGAATTATGAATTCTGTTCAACTAGTATTCTTTCTGACTTCAGTTATTTTTTCAGGAATTATAGTTTTATTTATAATTACATTCTCAAAAAACTGGGTATTAAGCGTGGCTTTAGTTTTATTAAGTGGAACTTTTTCTCAATCACTAAACATAATGCGACAAATGGTTGCAACAGTTATTGGATTATATGCTATAAAATTTATTGTCGAACATGATTGGAAAAAATACTTTTTGGCTATTGCAGTTGCAGCAGGATTTCATTCGATGGCGATTATTTACTTTCCTTTATATTTGCTAAGCTCTGATAAAATACATCTATTATCTAATAAGAAAAATGATAAAAGAAAGGCTGGTATAATACTACTTTTGTTAGCATTCTATGGCGTTTCTGGCTTTTTGAAACGAATAATTTATAACCTTCTATTAAATTCAGGTATTACATATGTTAAATATTTTGGCTCAAGTAGAGATACAGGAAGTAGCAGGTTGTTAACAATAACACAAATAATTATTATGGCTATAATGTTGTTTTGTTCTCAAAATGTTAATGGGGGAAAAGCCAAAAAACTATATAATATTGTGATATGTTATAGTTTTTTAGGATGTATTGTACTAGCTATAGGACTTCCAAGTGCGAATAGAATTGCATATTTGTTTATCCCAGTGATAATAGTGGGATTGCCAAATGTGATTATGTCAAATACAAGAAAGCTTACTAGAATTATCTTGAGTTTATGCACTATTATTCTAGAAACATATTTCTGGTATTCATATTATTATGTATCGAATATTAGTGAGACATTTCCTTATAACAGTATTTTTTCATAAAGCAACATTTATTACTCAATAGTTTTCTATGGCTTATCTTTTATTCCTAATTGACTTTTCTGACCACTTAATTACGTGAACTTCATGAAGAAAGTTCCACTAACAAAATCTAGGCTGATAGGTCATGTCAACTAAGATATTTATAGATAATATTGCGCTAATAGTCAGGAACTGTATTTATAATTTTCGAAAAGAGACGTTGATGAAAATGTACAGCAGTATTTAAACTAATTAATTGGCAGTACCTGCTGCAATTTGCGAGTTCGAGAAGTTTGAGAAGTTTTGCAGGAACAGAAACGCAAGCTACAGGCTGATCAGATTCAAGAGCTTTATAATAAGGAGCAAATAAAATATGAAAACATATTTAGTTACTGGAGGCGCCGGTTTCATCGGCTCAAATTACATTCACTATATGTTCAAAAAATATGGTGATACAATCCGTATTATCAACGTTGATGCACTTACATATGCAGGTAACCTTGAGAATCTCAGTGACCTTGAAAGCAATGAGAATTATACATTCATTAAGGCTAACATCTGCGACAGAGATGCAATCTACAAGATTTTTGAAGAGAATGATATCGATCGTGTTGTACACTTCGCAGCAGAAAGTCACGTTGACCGCTCAATCGTAAATCCTGAAATCTTCGTTGAGACCAACGTACTTGGAACAGCAACTATGCTTAATGCAGCAAAGAAGGCATGGGAGCTTCCTGATGGAACCTTCAAGGAAGGCAAGAAATTCCTTCACGTTTCAACAGACGAAGTTTACGGTTCACTTCCTGAAGATGGCGGATACTTCTATGAGACAACTCCATATGCACCTCATAGCCCGTATTCAGCATCAAAGGCAAGTTCAGATATGTTGGTAAAGGCTTATATGGATACATATAAATTCCCTGCTAATATTACTAACTGCTCCAATAACTACGGACCTTACCAGTTCCCCGAAAAGCTCATTCCACTTATCATCCACAATGCTCTTGAAGGAAAGAAGCTTCCTGTATACGGTGATGGTAAGAATGTACGCGACTGGCTTTATGTTGAAGATCACGCCAAGGCTATCGATATGGTTCAGGAACAGGGAAGACTCTTTGAGACATACAATATCGGTGGACACAATGAAAAGCAGAATATAGAGATCGTTAAGACTATCATCGACATCTTAAAGGAAGAGCTTTCCGATGAAGATCCAAGGAAGGCACACCTTTCATATGATCTCATCACATACGTAGAAGATCGTAAGGGTCATGACAGAAGATATGCTATAGCACCTGACAAGATCAAGGATGAGATCGGCTGGGAGCCTGAGACAATGTTCAAAGAAGGCATCCGTAAAACTATAAAGTGGTATTTTGAGCATCAGGAGTGGATGGAGCACATCACTTCAGGTGATTATGAAAAATATTATGACAGTATGTACAGCAGGAAGCTGGCTGACTAATGAAAAGGAAAGGTTAAGTATTAAGAAATGGGACAGATTACAGTTGAAAAGAATGTGGGCGGAATAGAAGGTTTATGTGTCATTACTCCGGCAGTTCATGGAGACGCCCGCGGATATTTCATGGAGACATATAACGAAAATGATATGAAAGAAGCAGGTATAGACGTAAAGTTTGTTCAGGACAATCAGTCTATGTCTACAAAAGGAGTTCTTCGAGGACTTCATTTTCAGAAAAATTATCCACAGTGCAAGCTTGTCCGAGCAATTCGTGGTAAAGTATTTGATGTAGCAGTAGATTTAAGATCAAACTCCCAGACATATGGTAAATGGTATGGCGTAGAGCTTTCAGAAGAGAACAAAAAGCAGTTTTTGATTCCTGAAGGCTTTGCACACGGCTTTCTTGTATTGTCAGATGAAGCAGAATTTTGCTATAAGGTTAATGACTTCTGGCATGCCAATGATGAGGGTGGCCTTGCATGGAATGATCCTGAGATTGGAATTGAGTGGCCACAGCTTATTGGAGAGTATAAAGGAAGCCCTTCAGCAGAAGGATATACCCTCGAAGATGGAACATGTCTGAATCTCTCTGACAAAGATCAGAAATGGCTTGGTCTTAAAGATACATTTAAATTCTGACAATAATCAGTTTCATAACTTACAACACGGTATATAATTGCATGAACTATAACTTTTGGCAATCTATCATATACGACTTTGAAAATCACTTTGAGATAGGTATTTTCACAGGGGATACTTATATAATATTCAGTATATTTATCCTCCTTATGTTATTGATGCTTGTTTTCATAAGATCAGAAAATACCAACGAGCGAATAATGCAGGCTGCCCTGCAGGGATATATGTTCATAGTTTATTCTATGGCAGTTATCCTCCATTACAAAAGATTTGAGCGAAAGGTTAATTTTCAGCTGTTTTTATCCTACAAAAGAGCAATTGAGTACGGAAATAAATACCTGTTTTATCTCGGCATAGAGAACGTGCTGGCATTTGTGCCGATAGGAATATTGATTCTAATACTTCTTAAGAGGGAAAAGAAATTCAGTTCGGTTTTACTGACCACGGTGTTTAGCGGTGCCTTTTCCCTTTTGATAGAAGTAGTTCAGTATATTTTTGTTGTAGGTGTCTTTGATGTTGATGACCTGTTCCATAATACTTTGGGTGGTTTTCTTGGAGCATTGCTTGCATTTGTGGTTTTCAGGATCAGAAACAAAACGTCAAGATTATGATTAATATTGAAGCTCAGAAGAGCACGAATACATCAAAGCTAGGATATCATCTTGATAACAGAATAATTTATTATCTGGGACGAATGATATCAGCCCAAAAGGAAGTAGAGTTTGTCAGAAAATTTTGCACTAATGATGAGCGTAGATACTGAAAGGAGACTTGGTGAAATGTGTAATTTGAGTCAAGTTTTGATAGATCAAGGAGAAGAAAAGGGAAGAGCAAAAGGTAGAGAAGAAGGTAGAAAAGAAGGTAAATTAGAAGGTAGAGAAGAAGGCAGAGAAGAAGGTAAAGTAATAGCCAGATTTGAGGATGGCATGAATATAGAAACAATTGCTCATAAATCACAGCTGTCTGTTGAGAGGGTTAAGGCTATCCTGAAAGAGGAAGGACTTATATCCTGATTTTGTTTTAGAAAAGCGCTGCTCTACCTGTTGCTATTGAGGCAGAGCAGTTTTTTTATATCAAAACTCAATCTGTGCATCTATGAATTCCTTGAATCTAGGCAGCCTAAGCGTGATAACCCCGCGAAGCCTTGTATCAATGACGCCCTTTTCCATTAGTCGTTTACGTGGAACTGACCATTCGCTATGTGATTTTTTAGTCATTTCCAGAAGATCAGTTGCTGTCATGGAATCCTTTTGGGCTATAAATTTAAGGAACCAGCGGTCGTTTGGTGCAAGTTCAGACCATATTTTGTAATATACTTTCTGGGCCAGAACATCATCGAATTGACGTAAGACCTCGTCTGTCACTGTCTTTCCTTTTGAATCCCACATGTATTTTCCAAGTGTTTGATATGCAAAGGCGTAACCTTTCGTTATATAGGCCATTTTCTCAGCTTCTTCAAAGGTGATTCCTAGAGTCTTTTGATAATCGTCTCTTATATAGGTTATATTAAGAGGCGTCATTTCGAATTTAGTAGCACGCAGGAAGAAAGTAAGCCCTTTTGTGTTCTCCAGACTTTCTATATCTTCATATAGTCCGGCAAGAATGGTATAAATCGGAAGGTCTTTCCTTATCAGTATCTGAAATTCTTGAATGAAGTCAATAATTCCCTTGGTATTCCTGGCTTCATCTATAGTAACAAGAAGCCTTTTTCCATGTTTGTTTAATTCAGAAAGAAGTATTTCAAGAGCATAATCTATACTTGCAACAGGGCTCTTTTTTGAGACATTAATGCCAATGCCAAATGCAGACAGGTTCAGGTTGGCATCTACAAATTTGGTTATGAGTGGGACGCTGCTATATAGCCTGGCTACAAGTTCGCTTATGATATCAGAATCAGACCTGATTCCGATCACAACCCAGTTTTTTTCATCATTGAAGTGCCTCTCAAGGCTTGTTAGAGTTACTGTCTTACCGGTACCACGAATGCCTGTTAGTTTAAAGGCCTGTTCATCAGGGATATCGCTTTCAAGAGCTTCAACGATGCTGTCTATAATGCTTGCTCTGCTCAGGTATTTAGTTGGGACTTTACCAAAGCTTATGGTATATGGATTTCTATTGTTCATAAATGGTTAACCTCATGTATCTATATAATGGCACAACAACTATATGATTCTATATAAAATAATATAATTTACTATGTATATATAATACTATATAAAATAATATAAAACAACCAAACACAAGATAATCATATAAAAGTATATAAAATTATGTTATGTTAAGAGGCGTCATTTCGAATTTAGTTGCACGCAGGTGTTGATTTACACTTAAAATAGACCCGGAGAGGGTCAATTTTACTTGACAATCAACAACAGCTTCTGATGATATAGGTGATGCAGGCCAAATATAAGTAGCGCCGAGCTTAGCTCGGCGCTATAATAGTCAATAGAAGATATTCTCATAATTCTCGATAAGATAATTTGTTTGTAAGGTGCCATAAAGGATTTTTAATATGAAATCATTTAATACAACTGGAGTATGCATTCCTGAAAAGCATTACATGGTAGATATTTCTGATAGAATTGCTGAAATCAGAAAAATGATAGAAGCTGAGAAGTATTTCACCATAAACAGAGCCAGACAATACGGTAAGACAACAACACTTACAGCTTTGACTAAGAATCTTTCGGGTTCGTACGTGGTGATTAGCCTTGACTTTCAAGGGATAAGTGCGGCCGGATATAGAACTGAGCAGAGTTTTGTTCAGGAAGTATCAAGACTACTATTGATGCAGGCTACTAATGGCTTAGATGTGCCTGACGATATTAGAAGTGTTTTCGAAGACTTTGTTAGTAGAAATGATAATAAGGCTAAAATGGGAGAGTTGTTCGATCTTTTTACCAAATGGTGTAAGATTTCGGATAGAGAGATAGTTCTTATTATTGATGAAGTTGATAGCGCGACCAATAATCAGGTCTTTTTGGATTTTTTGGCTCAGCTTAGAGAAGGTTATATACGCAGAAATTCATTGAATATACCGACTTTTAAGTCAGTCATATTAGCCGGCGTCACTGATGTTAAGAATATGAAGAGTAAGATCAGAGACGAAGGCACTCGTAAGGTGAATAGCCCTTGGAATATAGCAGCTGACTTTGATATATCTATGCGCCTTGATGTGGTAGGAATTGCTCAAATGCTTGATGGTTACGCAGTTGATCATAGCATTATGATTGATAGCGAGAATATTGCTAAAGAGATAATCGACTACACCAATGGTTATCCTTATCTTGTAAGCAGAATGTGTCAGATTATTGACGAAAAGCTCGTTCCCTCAAGATTTCAGGACTTGTCCGATGCCTGGACGAGAAATGGAATTGATGAGGCTGTTAAAATAATTGTTAATGACAGCAATACTTTATTTGAATCTCTTATTGGAAAACTTACTAACTATCCAAATCTGAGAGAGGTTTTGAAGAGTATTCTGATTGAGGGAGTAAGTATACCTTTTAATAATTATCAAGAAGAGCTTGCACAGATGCAGATGTATGGCTTTATCGAGAATAGAAATGGTATCGTTGTAATTGCAAATAGAATATATGAAACATTTTTGTATAATTATTTTCTATCAGATGAGATTATGAAGAATAATGTTTTTGTTAAGGAAGGTGGTTTGGCAAAGAACATCTTTATTATAGACGGAAAACTTAACTTAAAACTTATTCTTGAACATTTCATTTCATCTTATACAGAAATATGTGGTCCGCTGGAGGACAGATTTCTTGAAAAAGATGGAAGAGAATTGTTTTTACTGTATTTAAAGCCGATTATAAATGGAACTGGAAATTATTATATAGAGGCGCAGACGAGAGATCAGACCAGAACTGATGTGATCATAGATTATTTGGGCGTCAGATATATTATTGAGATGAAAATATGGCACGGAGATAGTTACAACAAGCGTGGAGAAGATCAGTTGTGTGAATATTTGGATTATTTTGGCCTGAATACAGGTTATATGTTAAGTTTTAATTTTAATAAGAAAAAGAAAACAGGAATTAATATAGTTACCATCAGAAATAAGGTACTGTTTGAAGCTGTTCTTTAGTAGTACGTGAATGTTATCACACCTACTGTACACGCTGATAACAGAGGCTATTTTATGGAGACATATAATACGTGAACTTTCTACAGGAAGTTCACGTATGTATATATCCAGCTTCTGATATGAGCATTATGGAAACTCTCCGACAAATACTGTCCGGAGAGTTTTTTAGTGCCGAAAGCGGCCAATTAGCTTGGCTTGTTGCACTTTTCTATATACCAATAGTAATAATAAAAAGGATAAATTTTAACTATGTAAAAAAAACATCACAGTGGAGCTCGCGACACCAATTTGGGTTTGAAAATGGAACATTTTCAAACTTGTTTATGATGCGCAGAGTTTGTATAATTTTTACATATTCGCATTTTGAGGGGAACATAAGATGAGACTGATATTTGTAAGACACGGAGATCCCGATTACCAGAATGACTGCCTGACAGACATTGGACGAACGCAGGCTATGAATACTGCCGCAAGGCTTCATGATGAGAAGATCAAAGCCATATACGCATCTTCTAATGGAAGAGCAATAGAGACAGCTTCATATACAGCCAAGGATCACGGACTTGACGTACAGGTACTTGACTATATGCATGAGATATGGTGGGGAGACAAGGATCAGAACATAGATGAGAGTCAGAAGATACCGTTTGAGGGGCATCCCTGGTCCATATCATATAAGCTTCTGACGGAGCATCCTGAATATACCGGTGATAAAGAATGGTCTGAGCATCCATATTTTAAAAATAATATCTGTATGGATTATTTTGACAGGATCAATTCAGGGATAGATGAGCTGTTAGCGCAGTACGGTCTTAAAAGAGAAGGCAATTTCTACAGATGCATGGAAGAGTGCAGTGACACTATAGCACTGTTCGCCCATGGCGGATCCGGCGCGATACTTTTTTCACACCTGTTATCAATCTCTTTTCCAATAGTACTTACTACGCTTCCTTTTGGTGTATGCTCAGTTACTATATTCGACTTTGCAGCCATGAAGGGCGAGATGACTATTCCAAGGCTTGAGATCTTTAATGACATGAATCATCATAATGAGCATAATCTGATATTCAATATGTGATATCGTAATCCCCTCTCTGCTTAGCGTATAAAAACTCGCAAATTGCTAGGCAATTTGCGAGTCGCATAAACACATCATTTTTTTAGACTGATAAGCACTCGTACTTATTCTGCTTTCCAAAGGCCATGAAGGTTGCAATATGCATATACACCAACTACACTATCGCCCTCTGTAAGAAGGAATTCTGCGCAAGGTTTCTCTTCGGGCTTAAGCGCTTTTCTCTGAACTCCTTTAGCTGTCTCGATTGCGATCCATTCAATGTAATGCTCAGGAAGCATAGGATGCTCAACAGATCCTACAGTAACTGTAACCTTGTTACCATCAACTGTATAAACCGGTACATGCTTCTCAACTGCTCCATCAGAAGTTCCAGGTACAAGCTCAGTCATATGCTGACCACAACATGTCATAGGAGCGCCTGATTCTTTAACCATTTCTACGAAATTGCCACAAACCTTACATACATAGAACTTCATTAGTATATACCTCCTTACCTGTTTGAATAGACTCATATTCAATATAACGTTTATAGTTCTATTATACACGGATAATTGGACTTGTGGGTGTTTTGGATATTTTTAATGCAGTTAATTTATTACCGTTAGATAGTTATGCTCATCAGAAATCAAACAGCTTAAACTTCCCATATAAACAGTATAGTATCACTAAAAATCCTGAGTAAACAGTCAAATATTCATCTTTCTCAATTTCTAGCCTACCATATTCTGTGATAGTTTCCATCTGATATAATGTTCTTAAGAATAGTTCACAATTCCTTTTTCTAATGGAGGATTGCACCCATGATCACACAGGCATATATTAATGACATATTAGATCAGCAAAAGAAATTCTTCAAAACCGGAAAAACTCTGGATCTGTCATTTAGAATCAGACAGCTCAAAAGGCTTAAAAGCGCTGTTATACAATATGAAGATGAGATCAAAAATGCTCTTTCAAAGGACCTTGGGCGACACGGCGCAGAAGCCTATTTCTGCGATATAGGTACCATAATCCTTGAGATAAATGAAACTATAGAAGGGCTTAGAAAGTGGGCTAAGCCTGAGACTCATTTTAGCGGTCTTACCTGCTTCCCAAGTATTATTACCAAAGTCTACAAGATGCCTTATGGTAACACGCTTATCATAAGTCCTTTCAACTTCCCGTTTACGTTGTCGCTTGGCGTCCTGATACCTGCTATTGCAGGCGGCAATACAGCTGTTATCAAGGCAAGCTCTAAGTCTTCATATTCTACGCAGGTTCTGAAGAAGGTGGTCACAGCTTTTTTCCCTACTAAATATGTAGCAGTGATAGACGGTGGCCACGACGTAGCAGATATGTGTCTTGAAGCGGGATTCGATAAGATATTCTATACAGGATCGCCCAAGGTTGGTAAGCATGTCATGGAGATGGCGTCTATGTTAACTTCCTATCTTTTTAACTCTCGTCGTCACTTCCGGTAAATCCCCTCAAAAAATCTCTTAATGCAGGGTTGATGATTTTTAATCCTCCTCATCAGCGTCCCCATTCATGAATTCTATGATCTCTTTCAGTGACTTTTTACTCTTCTCGAAAGCCTTCACCAGTTCCTTGCTCTCAAGTTCCCTGCGCTTTGTTATGAGCTTGTCCAGTTCTTTAAGCTCTGCTTCATATCTGTCTTTTGCCTTAAATACTGCCTCTTCCTGTTTCTTGATTCTATCGTCTAAACTTGTTCTTGCCATGATATCAGTCCTCCCTCTCTGCATTTGCCTTAACAATTACATTCTTTAGATCTTCTCCGAGTGCTCTTCCCAGCGTCTTTATGTCTGCTGCATTCATCCCGAATGCTTTCAGTATCGCTTTCTGGGTAGCACTTACTGCGTGATCTATCCTGTATGTATTGTCAGAGGACTTTATCATCTCTATCTTTTCAAGTTCCTTAAGTGCGGCTGGAACTGTCATGTAATTCTCTTTCTGTCCACTCTCCTTTACTTCATCCTTAAGGCATGTATATATCTTATTACGTATGATAAGAGCTATGAACTCTATGAAAAGCTTGGTCTCCAGAGATTCATTTCCATAAACCCTTTCTGCCCTTGCTCCCATATATGATTTATCTCCGCGGAACAGTTTTTCGGAAACATCCCTGCTCTTATACAGGTTTATTGCTTCTTCCGCTGTCATGGACTCTGATGTGATAAGTACAAAGTATCCACAGAGTGCAATCTCCCTGTCTATGACATCAGTGCGTTCGCGCCATGCAAGGAGTCGTTCATCTTCCTTGCCCTTATTGTAAATCTCAAGTTTAAAGTATTTCTCAATGTTTGGACTTGGGGGTATCTTCTTGCCCCTGTTCTTTTCAAGAAACTCGACTATCCTGTCTATCTTTCTCTCTACATTCTCGCGTTCTGCTGCATGTTTTCTGTCATTGTAGTATATGTGGAAATATCTGTCCTTTTCATCCGAAGGGAACAGTTGCATCTTAACTGTCATTCCATTGACTTTATAGGATCTTATGCTGTTTGCCCTGCTCTGCTCAAAACTGCCTCTATGTTTTAAAACAAGCTCACTCACAAGGTCCTTCATGCCCTTGACCATAATCACAAAGCCGTAGCCGTGGTGATCCATGTAGTGAATGTTTGCCTCACTAAAATATCCCCTGTCGAGGATGAATCCTATATTTTTATAGCCATAGCCTTCCACCTTTTCCAGCATGTACTGAAGCTGTGACACGTCATTGATGCTACCCGGATAGTCCTCATAGAAAAGGGGCTCATTGTTGTTCCTGTCATATGCTATCGCATAGTTGAAAATCGGCTTATCCTGCTTATCCTTTTCATGTCCGATCTCAGCAAGATCTATATCACCTGCCTGGCAGTGCTTATTGGTTGAATCATAAGAAACATAAATCTTTGATCTGTGATCCCGGTTCTTATTCCATTCATTAAGGAAAGCAATCCTTGCATCAGTCATGTCCTGGCCAAGGAAGTCTGAAATCTTTGAATCACTATAGACATGCATCCCTTTTGTAAAGAGAGGATGCTTATAAGCATAGTCAGGATAATACTGACCGGCATTGTTCTCAGTTAGAATGCTATATGCAGCAAGATCAAGAAACAGTCCGGCATCCTTGCCAACAATACGATTAACCATCTCGTCGATATGATAACTGGCAATGATCTTCCTGATTACAAAAAATGCTCCAACATTCAGGCAACTGCTGCGGCTGGTATCCCCTTCCAGTTCTTCAGGGATCTCTATATCCGGAAAGAACTTCATGCAGTTAGCATTAGGATACATCATGTCAAGGTGCTCATCATCACGTCTTCCGATGGATGTGGTCTTGGGGACGGAATACTTCTTGACAGGGTCATACTTTCTCTCATACGCATAGTACACGTAGGTAGTTCCCTTGATGTTTTTTATTGTGATACCGTTTTCCCCAGTCGGTATCTTCACAAGGAAATTCATATACATGGCAGCCTCCATAGAGATGTAATTACTTCTCTATTATCTTACCATGTTTCCCACTCAAAATCAAGTGAAATCCGCATAAAATCTGGTTTTTTCCAATTTCTCCACCTCTCAATTTGGCTGCCGAGAGTTAATTATCGCGGAAGTTCACA
>NZ_FOER01000033.1:0-46218 GCF_900110805.1 Butyrivibrio sp. TB
TGGAAATATAAGATTCAGGCTTCGCATGTGTATTTGGAAGCACTGGAAAACTCCAAAGAACAGGGCAAAGAACTTGATGAAGCTTAATGTGCCAAGATGGGCGGCTTTTAAAATCGCTTACAATGGCGACAGATATGCTAGACTTGCACACAATGGCTGGGTACAGAAAGCTATAAGCACAAAGAGACTAACCTCATTTGGATTAGTCTCAATGTTAGATTACTACACCGATAGGTGCGTTACTTGTTAAGTTGATTGAACCGCCGTATACGGAACCGTACGTACGGTGGTGTGAGAGGTCGGGAGATTGATTAAATCTCCCTCCTACTCGATTAATATATATAATTATTTGATTCCAACCTGACCCCAAGCATCAGATGGAACAAGTGCTATATAAGTCTTTCCTGGATTAACTACAAGCTCAGCACCATCTAATGTGTAGAATTTTGTAGCTCCTGTATAAGATGTCTTAAGCCATGTTACAGGGATAACCATACCACCTGTGAGGTAGTAGCCTACATTAGTTCCGATGCAGTTATATACCATATATCCGTTCTTATCAAGAAGTGTGAAGTCGCAGTCCTGAAGGAATACATTGGTGAATGTAACCTGCTGCTTGTCATCACCGTCTACTACAGGACTTCCGAATTCATAATAGTCATATGTGCCTGTTGCAGCGTTGTATACGAACTGTGTTGAATTGTGTGGAAATGGTACAGATACATTCGTAGCAACAGCTACTCCTGCATCATCTGCAAGTGAGTTGGCACCAAATGTATAGTGCTGTCCTTCATATGCGGTATAAGCTGATGGATATCCTGCCTTGGCCATTCTGGAAGCTGCTTCTCCGGCTGTGCAGTATTCTGTGAATTCTCTTGGCTTACCGTTAGGTATTCTTGAAAATCCGCCTGATAAGTGGTTAAGACCTGTTGCATCAAAATATGGATAGATATAGAATGGACCGCCATCATGAATAAGGACAGCATTGTACTCAGCAGCCAGCATGATATTGGTAGGTCTTGTAGAGCGGATGTTACCGATCCTTGATACAGAGTTGTAATCCTTATAGACAGCCATAAGACGTGTTACACGGTTGTTGTGAGTTGAGTTGATCATCTCGTATACAACATCAGCTTCTGACAGACCATAATGAGGATTTGCCCTCTTGTCATTGTCGATCATGACAGCTATAGGACGCTGATTTTCAGGCGCTGTTGTAGCAAGTCCTGTAAGTTCATTGATGCCGGCCTGAGCATTAACAGTAGCAGCATTAGTAAGTGCTCCTATTGCAAGAACAGCACTAAGAGCAGAGACAGACACTGCCTGCAATAACTTCTTTTTAGAAATCATTAATTATATTCCTCCTTGATACCCCTTTTTTAGTATTTGGATAAAATAATTATAGCTAAAAGTGTGCTATAGTAAAAGTATTAATGAATAGAGATATTGGATTTTGAGGGATGTTACAAAATTTTTTACATCCCGGAGGGACACATGCTTAGATTTTGCTTTGGAGCTTCAGGCTCAGGTAAGAGCCATAAATTATACGAAGAAATAATAGAACGTAGTACTAAAGATACTGACAGGAACTACCTTATCATAGTACCTGACCAGTTCACCATGCAGACTCAGATGGACATAGTCAGGATGCATCCCGATCAGGGCATCATGAATATTGACGTTTTATCTTTCGGACGACTTTCTCACAGAATATTTGAAGAGACAGGAAAGCGCACAGAAGCTGTCCTTGATGATGTAGGTAAGTCCCTTATCCTAAGGCACGTAGCTGATCTTAATAAGGACGATCTTCCTGTTATTGGTTCTCATATGCACAGAGCAGGATATATAGACGAAGTCAAGTCTACAATATCAGAGCTGATGCAGTATGATGTAGGGCCTGATCAGATGAAGATATTGATTGACAATTGCCAGTCAAGAAGAGCTCTTAAGAGTAAACTCTCTGATCTACAGCTGCTATATCAAAAGTTTCAGGAATATACAGAAGGTAAATACGTAACTCCGGAAGAGACACTTTCTTTTCTATGTAAAAGGCTAGCTATATCTAGGCTTGTAAGAGACAGTGTTATAGTATTTGACGGATTCACGGGATTTACCCCTATTCAGTACAGAGTTATAGAAGAGCTTCTGGCCTGCGCCGGCGAAGTTATCGTATCACTTGAGATGGATGATGAGTCAGATCCTTACAAAGATAATATAAGCGAGCAGGAGCTCTTTTACCTGAGTAAGAAAACTGTCCAGAGTCTTCTTAAGTGTGAGTGGAGATGTCTTCAAAGACTTGATCCTATGGGAACGCCTGATTATAACAGGTGGAAGGGATACAGGGATCTTCACAACGACGATATAGTCCTTAAGGGGACTAATTACAGGCTCAAAGGCAATGCGCCTATGGCATTTCTTGAGCAGAATCTGTTCAGATACAGAGCATCTTCTTATGATGGTGATAATGCTGATGTTTCAGATAGTATAGTTATAGCTCAGTGTGACAGTCCTTCTGAAGAGGTGCGACAGGCTCTTATCTTCATAAGCCGCATGATCAGGAAGGATCCTGAGCTGTTCTACCGCGATTTTGCGATAGTCTGTGGTGATCTGTCTACTTATGGTGAGAAGATCAAAAGAGATGCTGATACTTTTGGTATACCTGTCTATATTGATGAGACCAGAGGTATTAAGCTCAATCCCTTTATAGAATACATCCGCAGCGCCCTTGATATAGTCAGGACCGATTACAGCTATGAGACGGTCTTTCATTTCATGCGAAGCGGTATGATGGATTTTGATGATGACAAGATAGACCTTCTTGAGAACTATGTCAGATCTCTTGGCATAAGGGGGCATAAAGCCTGGGAAGATATATTCACAAGGCGCCCTAGAAGCCGCAGGAAGGCTGATGCTAAGGACGATGAGAGGATGGTCTTGTTCCTGGATGAGATGAATCGCATGAGACAGGAACTTGTAGATATGATAAGACCTATCATGGACAATCATAAAAAGACTGTGCTGGAACTGTCTAAGGGTCTATATGAATTTATACAAAAAGGTAATGCAGGTGCCAAGCTTTTAAGATATGCAGAGCGTTTTGAAGAAGAAGGCGATGGCGTCAAAGCTGATGAGTACAGTCAGATCTATGGCAAGATCATGGAACTTCTGGATCAGGTTGCCCTTCTTCTTGGAGATGAGAAGATATCTTTAAAAGAATATATGGAGATCCTGGATGCGGGATTTGGCGAGATCGAGGTTGGTACTATCCCGCAGAATGTTGATACTGTAAGGGTTGGTGATATCGAAAGAAGCCGACTTTCTAATATCAAGTATCTACTTTTTCTGGGAGTCAATGATACCAATATTCCTAAGCATGCATCAGAAGGCGGTATATTGTCGGATATAGATAGGCAGTTCCTTATGACAAGCGTTCCGGATATAGAGCTTGCGCCGTCTCCAAGGCAGCAGATGTATATCCAGAGGCTTTATCTGTATATGAATCTGACTAAGCCTTCAAAGCTTCTGTATATGTCATATGCAGGGATATCTGCAGATGGTAAGAGCCTTAATCCTGCATATATCATAGGCAAGATCAGGGCTTTGTTCCCAGATCTTAAAGTCAGAATGCCGGGCACGGATCCTATAGAGAGACAGCTCCTTAATATGAATGATGCCAGGACCTATATCTGTATGAAGGCCAGAGAGTATGCAGATGGCAATATGAAGGAGGATGAGGAGAAGA
Source organism: Butyrivibrio sp. TB (assembly GCF_900110805.1). Taxonomy (NCBI): domain Bacteria; kingdom Bacillati; phylum Bacillota; class Clostridia; order Lachnospirales; family Lachnospiraceae; genus Butyrivibrio; species Butyrivibrio sp. TB. Next base: position 3,743 of record NZ_FOER01000033.1, read on the forward strand.
AGTTCCTGACACTCTATGATATTTTGAATAAAGATGATCCCGCCGCTGCTAAGAGGGTTCATGAAGCGGCCTTTTTAAGATATACCAATTCACCTCTGCCCAAGGCACTTGCATCTGCTCTTTATGGCAATTATCTTGAGAATTCTGTCAGCAGACTTGAAGTATTTGCATCCTGCTGCTACGAGCATTTTGTTAAGTACGGACTTATGCTTGATGAAAGAAGTGAATATGATTTTGACAATGCAGACCTTGGTAATGTCTTCCACAGCGTTCTGGAACTTTTTTCCTTGAGGCTTGAAGAAAAGGGCATAGAATGGACCAAGTTTACAGATGAGCAGGGGCAGGAGATCCTGTCGGAGGTCATACGGGAAGTTACAGGCGAGTATGGCGAGAATGTCCTGTATTCATCTGCTCGTAATGTTGCTGCTATTGATCGTATGTATCGTATCCTGCTTAGAAGCGTCAAGACACTTCGCTATCAGCTGCAAAAAGGAGACTTTAAGCCTGAGAAGTTCGAGCTGGATTTCAAGGAAGCCGGTAATATAGACGAGATCAATATAGCTCTGACTCCTGAAGAAGAGACCAGGATCAGGCAGAAGATGCAGCTGCATGGCCGCATAGACCGTATGGATATTGCAACTGATGAAGATGACAATATATATATCAAGATCATAGATTTTAAATCAGGCAATAAGTCTTTTGACGTAGCTTCTGTGTATTATGGACTGCAGTTACAGCTTGTAGTCTACATGAACGTGGCTATGGCTATGGAGCGTCACGATAACCCTGACAAGGAAGTCGTACCTGCTGCGATATTGTACTATCATGTGGCAGATCCTCTGGTGGATGCCAAGGATACAGACAATGATCCTGAGAGGATCAATCAGAAGATCATCAAAGAGCTCAAAGCATCAGGTGTTATCAATGCTGACAAGAAGGTCATAGATCTTCTTGATAAGTCTATAGCACAAGGCGCTACAGAATCAGATATCCTGCATGTAAAGCTCAAAAAAGACGGATCTTTCTATGCATCATCGCAGGTAATGGAAAATGATTCATACATGGCGGTATCGTCCTATGTAAGGCACAAGATAAGGGAGTATGGCCGCAGGATCCTGGACGGAGATATAGAGGTCAATCCTTATAGTCTTGGCAATAAGAATGCATGCACCTATTGCAATTTCAGGTCTATATGCGGTTTTGATGTATCAACGCCCGGATATCAGCTCAGGGAGCTATCTAAGTTATCTGAGGATGAAGTTATGACACTTATCAAAGATGAGGGACAACATGGCAGAAGTTAAGTTTACAAGTGAACAGCAGTCGGTCATAGACGCAAGGAATTGTAATATTCTGGTATCTGCTGCGGCAGGATCAGGTAAGACAGCTGTTCTTGTTGAGAGAATAATACAACTAATAACGAATGGGGAGGATGGCAAAGAACCCCTTGATATAGATCATCTTCTGGTGGTTACATTCACTAGAGCTGCGGCAGCTTCTATGAAGGATAAGATAACTGCAGCTATAGCCAAAAGGCTCCTTGATAGTCCTGACGATGCCCATCTTCAGAAGCAGGAGACTCTTATTCATAATGCGCAGATCACTACGATAGACTCTTTTTGCCAGTATATTATAAGGAATAATTTTAATGATATTGGTATAGATCCATCCTACAGGGTTGCAGATGAAGGTGAGATCAAACTCCTCGAAGAGAGTGTTATGAAGAACCTGCTTGAAGCCAAATACGAAGAAGCTGACGAAGATTTTATGTATACAGCTGAGTATTTTTCAGAAGGATCAGGGGATAAAGGTCTTGAGCAGCAGCTGCTGCGCCTGTATCACTATTCTATTAGTATGCCATGGCCGGTTGACTGGCTTAGAGACAGGAGTCATGACTATGATATAGATGAAGAGACTTTCGATACCAAGGACTGGGTCACAGAGTACATAGAATCTGTAAGGACAGATCTATACGAGCTTGCTGCTAGTATCCAAAGAGGCATAATTATCTGCAATCAGCCGGATGGCCCGTATATGTATGAAGAGCTTCTTGAATCTGAGAAGGATATGATACAGAATGCTGCGCAGTGTATGGATTATGAATCACTTCGAAATGCTCTGAATACTATGTCCTTTGCAACCCTTCCTCGCAAAAAGGATGACAGCGTATCTCCTGATAAAAGAGATATGGTCAAAAAGATAAGAGAAGATGTCAAAAAAAGCATTAAGGCTTTTAAAGAAAAATATTTTGCTCAGGACAAAGAGACGATAATCGCTGCAAGTATGCTGGCATCACGCGCTCTTAAAGGCTTATCTGAACTTGCGATAGATTTTAAACAGGCTCTTGATGACAAAAAGCGTGAACAAAATATCATCGACTTTGGCGATATGGAGCATTTTGCTCTGAATATCCTTATAGACCATGATCCCGAGACCAGGAAGAATAAGCCTACAGATGTGGCAATGCAGTATGCTGAGTTCTACAGGGAGATTCTGATAGATGAGTACCAGGACAGTAACTCTGTTCAGGAACTGATACTATCAGCTATAGCAGGAAGTACCGAAGATACCTATGACAGATTTATGGTAGGTGATGTCAAGCAGAGTATCTACAAGTTCCGTCTTGCAAGACCTGAGATCTTTATGGATAAGCTCAGGACTTACGATAAGTCAGATACAGCGTCTCTTAGGCGTATAGATCTTCACAGGAATTTTAGAAGTAGGCGTAGGGTCCTTGATTTTGTCAATTATATATTCAGAAGGATAATGGGGGCTGACCTTGGCAAGGTTTCTTATGACGAGGATGCTATGCTCATAACAGGTGCTTCGTATCCTGATGATCCTAGCGAGGAAGATTTTTTTGCCCCGGAGATAATACTGCTTCAGGATGATGATGCTAGTACTGGCTCTGATAGCGAGTCAGGTGAAGATAGCGCACCGGAAGATGAGGATGGGCCTGATATCTGGGGACTTGAAGATGAACCTATAAGGCCCGGACAGAAGCTTAATCCAAGACAAAAGGAAGCTATGGTAATAGCCGGAAGGATCAAAGAACTGATCAAAGACGGCTATGTATCTGATGGAAACGGCGGCTTTAGAAGTATTCATTATAGCGATATAGTGATCCTATTAAGAGCAACCCTTGGATGGGATGATACTTTTAGAAAGATTTTAGAGTCAGAAGGTATACCTGCATATGTTGAGTCAAGAACAGGATATTTTGCAGCGATAGAAGTTGCGACACTGCTGAACTACCTGCGCATTATTGACAATCCTCTTCAGGATATACCTCTTGCATCTGTGATGCATTCTGCGATCGGAAGATTCACTGATGAAGATCTTGCCCGTATCAAAGCCTTTGTATGCGGCGACCTTAGAAAAAAGGAAGAAGAGATCCCTGATAAGTTCTATGAGCATCTTGTGTATATAGAGAAGTTTTCAGGACTTATATGTGATACAGGGCTTAGCGAAGATGACGGATGTGAAGATGATACTGAAAAAAGACAGGACACAGGATCAGAAAATACAGTACCGGATGAGATCAAAGAACTGGCGATAAGAGTTCATGCATTTCTTGATGCTCTAAGAGACCTAAGGCGCAGGGCTGTATATATGCCTGTTCATGAACTTCTTGAATTTATAATAGATTCTACCGGGTATCTTAACTATGTTACAGCTATGCCGGGAGGTATCAGAAGGCGTGCCAATATCGAGATGCTGCTTACAAGAGCAACCTCTTTTGAAAATACCAGCTTCAAGGGCCTTTTTAACTTTATACGTTATATAGAGGAACTCGAGAAGTATGAGGTGGATTTTGGCGAAGCCAATGTCATAGATGAAAATGCCGATGTAGTGCGCATTATGAGTATTCATAAGAGTAAAGGTCTGGAATTCCCTGTAGTATTCGTATCAGGTACTTCCAAAGGCTTTAATAAACAGGATACCAATGCGCCTGTACTTCTTGAAGAGGACGTAGGTATAGGCCTTAATGCAGTAGATCTGGATCTAAGAGTCAAGTCCGTAACTCCAAGGCGTATCATGATAGCTGACAGGATGAAAAAAGACAGCCTTGGCGAAGAGTTAAGAGTTTTGTATGTAGCACTTACAAGAGCCAAGGAGAAGCTTATAATAACAGGCCAGATAAATAAAATGGATACGTTCATACAAAATGAGCAGTATCTGGCTTTTAGTAAAGGACCTAAAGATCAGGAACAGCTCCTTCCCTATTCTGCAAGGAATAAAGCCGGAGATTATCTGACCCTTATCCTTCGCTCTATGATAGGACATCCTGCGATGAAGGAAGTCGCAGATGCTCTTGGCGTAGACGTAAGCCTTATAGGATATGACAAGATAGCTGTTACGGACTCAGAGAACTGCAATACCGCAATTGAGGCAGCAGGCATAACTCCTCCTGCCAAGATAAAACTTGTGTATTCCGGTGATCTAAACTCTATGGTGCTCAAAGACCAGGTTGATAGTGTGATACGTAGGGAGAAACTTGAAGGTGGCATAACACCTCTTGATATAGATCAGGATCTTGGCAAGGCACTTGCAGATAACTTTGCTTTTGAATATGGTCACAAGGAATATGCTTCGCTATATACCAAGACAACAGTATCTGAACTAAAAAGAGCTGCTTATACCGAAGCTCTAGAGCCTGATACCAGGATCATAAGATCAGATGAAGAAGAATATGTCCCAAGATTCATCAAAGGTTTCGATGACGAAGATAAGCTGTCGGGAGCAGGAAGAGGAACAGCTTATCATAGAGTTATGGAACTTCTTGATGATGAGATACTAGGTAAAGACAAGATAGGTGTTAAGGATATTCTCGAATTTCTGGAAAGCCAGGAATCAAAAGGAAGAATGGACAGGGCATCTATTAAGAGTATCTATGCTAAGGATATCACAGCCTTTTTAGAGACAGATCTTGGCAAGAGATACAAGGAAGCTTATGCGAAAGGAAATCTGTATAGAGAACGTCAGTTCATGATGGGAATCCCTGCCACGGAAGCTTCTAAAGATCTGCCTGATGGCGAGATCATGCTGATCCAGGGTGTTATCGACGCATGGTTCGTTGAAGATGGTGAGATAGTACTCGTAGATTATAAAACCGACCGTGTACATACAGGTCAGGAGCTTATATCGAGGTACAAAGTCCAGATTGACTATTACCAGAGAGCTCTAGAGCGCATGACTCACATGAAGGTCAAAGAGAGATATCTGTACTCCTTTACGCTTGGAGAGAGCGTTGCGATCTAGGTGTTAAAAAATCCTTTATCCTTTGCATCATGTTTTTATATGATCACAAAATCCCACATGCGCTGCTGTCCTGAAGGAGGATAGCTACGTATGTGGGATTATTATTTTTGACTAAACCTACCCACTTGGACTGCCTGCCCCCTGTAAAGACTTTTGGGATGCCGGTCCGTCCAAGTGAGTAGGCTTAGTGTTTAAGTTTTTATGCGATCTTGTTCATTGCGATTCTCTTTGAGTCGGATTCGTTGACAGATACACGTACTTGATTTAGGCCGTTTCTGACACCGGGGATAAGGAGGACGATGACTGTGATAACTGCTTCTGTGATGATATACAGTCCGTTATATCCAAATGAATATACCCATACATTCTGACCTTCAGGAGCATACATTCCGAAGAAGATAACACCTGACAGAACTGCAAATGCCATACGACCGAGTATACCGATTAAATATCCGGAATACAATCCGTATTTTTTGGTGCTTGTAAGACCTGAAAGTCCCAGCGCTGTGAATGAGAATATATAGTCGAACAGCATCTGAGGGAAGCTTATGATATAAGGGTCTACGATCATCTGCAGAAGACCGTATGCAAGTCCTGCCATAAGTCCGCTTCTAAGACCATACAGATATCCAACAAAGCATACAAAGAACATGGATAGAAGGGTTATAGATCCGCCCTGTGGCATTTTGAAGATCTTGACATTAGAAAGTACAAATGCAAGTGCTATGCACATGCCTGATACTACAAGCTGGCGTGTGCTGAATTTGTGCTGGTCTTTGGTGTTCTTAAAAAAACATGCGGCTACAACTGCAGCGATCAGCACGATAATAAGGGCTGCGTAGCCTGCGGTAGTGAATGAATAAGTGGTTTCGCCATCACTTGTGACAGCATTGAAGAATAATGACATTGAATATCCCTCCTTGCAGCATTAGCTGAAAAAATGTAATAAAATATTAGTTTTTTGAATATGCCCAAGGGAAACGATCTGTTAGAATTAGTGCGTCACACTTACAGAAAGTTGATAATGAAATGCTTCCTTACGCCGGTATTACCCGGTTCAAGTAATAAGGGTTAAGCCATGTTATCAGTATAACAAAAGGCTCTTCTCAGCAAAGCTCCCCTAGCAGGTATTCAATTCTTAACCTTATTAAATCTAGCACAGTAAGAGGATTTACGCAAGATATCCTTTGAACATAACTTCCCCTCAAACGTCATATTGATAAGAAACGAAATAATGCACAAAAAGTTCCGTAACTATTTATGCATTTTGAATATAATGGCTATTGCGTGAATGTGTCATTATATCGTACATTTAATAATGCGCACGTATGATAATCCATATATCCAAAGGGAGACGAAAACATGCTGAAGTACGTACTATTTGATCTTGATGGCACATTAACAGATTCCGGTCTTGGCATTACCAAGGCTGCGCAGTATGCGCTTAAAGACCAGGGAATAGATGAACCCGATCTTTCTAAACTTGGGTTCTTCGTAGGACCTCCGCTCAATGTAACATTTATGGAGCGATATGGTATGGATGAGCAGCATATGCTTAATGCTGTAGCCAAGTTTCGAGAATATTATAATCCTATCGGGGTATTTGAAAATAAACCTTATGAAGGTGTTGAAGAAATGCTCAAAGCTTGTCACGAGGCAGGTCTTAAGATAGCTATCGCATCCAGTAAGCCTGAAATTATGGTTTATAAGGTGCTCAATCACTTTAAGCTTACATCATATTTTGATGTTATTGTAGGAAGTGAGCTTGACGGTCGCCGTACTGACAAGAACGAAGTAGTAGAAGAGGCTCTTAGAAAGCTTATGGCCAATGCTGATGAGACAGCAATGGTTGGTGACAGATGCTATGACATGGTTGGAGCAGTCAATCATGACCTTATGGCTCTTGGCGTAACCTATGGTTACGGAACATATCTTGAATTAAAAAATGCCGGAGCAGACAAGACTTTTGATACTGTAGAAGATCTTAAGAATTACCTGCTGGCGGCATGTGGTGCACTTAAGAAGTGCTGCTGATATATTCAGCGTATTTGTTTATATCCTGTTTTTTGAGCTTAGCTCTTATTTTGGTTCCTTCCGGAAGATATTCAGTAGTAAGGACTTCACTTCCATCGAGGATAGCAGCAACAACTGCTCCTTGAGAATATGGAATTATAAGTTCGCATTCCTGACTGCCTTCCAGAAGGACTTTGTCTATAAGGGACAGTAGTTCTTCTGTTCCGATATCCTTTTTTGCAGCCATATATATTCTGTGATCACGAACATATGGAAGCTGAACCATTGTAGATCCCTGTTCATCAGCTATATCTGATTTGTTGAAGACATATATTTTAGGTATATCCCCGGCGCCGATTTCAGACAGTGTCTTATCAGTGACTTCCATATGCCTGTTATAGTCAGGATCAGAGAAGTCTATAACTTCCAGTAGAATATCAGCATATTTGATCTCTTCGAGAGTTGACCTGAAAGCTTTGACAAGTGTTGTTGGAAGATCGTCTATGAATCCTACTGTATCTGATAGAAGAAATGACCTGTGACCTGCAGGAGATATCTTTCTTACAGTAGTATCAAGGGTAGCAAAGAGCATATCCTGTTCCAGAACTTTCTTGTCATCAGTATTACCATCCGCATAGTCTGTGAGGAGATGATTCATGATGGTTGATTTGCCGGCATTGGTATATCCTACAAGTGCTACCTTGGGAACAGAAGATGATAGTCGTCTGTTTCGCTGAGTAGATCGTTCCTTACTTACTGCTTCAAGTTCTCTTCTGAGTTCTGCAAGGCGGTGTTCGATACGACGCTTGTCAAGCTCTAGTTGTTTCTCACCGGCACCTTTGCTTGACTTAGAACCGGAAGCTCCTCCTTGCCTTGTAAGACCTTTCCTCATATGGGAAAGTCTTGGCAGGAGATACTGAAGTCTTGCAACCTCTACCTGGAGTCTGGCTTCTCTTGTTCTTGCTCTATCTGCAAATATTAAAAGGATAAGAGCTGTCCTGTCGATAACTTCTCTGTCGAGGATCTTCTCAAGATTTCGTATCTGCATAGGTGACAGTGTCTGATTGAAGATAACAGCATCAGCATCGTCATATTCGATCCTTGCTTTTATCTCGTCAACCTTGCCGCTTCCAACAAAAGTGGCCTGCACAGGTGACTCAGCATTCTGAGTCACAACAGCGCAGACCTTCATTCCTGCCGCTTCAGATAGACCTCTGAGTTCCTGCATGGAACTTGCAAAGAGGTCTTCGTCGCGATCTGTATTAAGTCCGACCAGTATTACGACCGGTTTCTTTTCTTCTTTTATGATATCTATCATTATAAGAGCTGAATTCCGTTCTCTGCGCAGGCTTTCTCGGTCTCAAGTGGCCATAGAGAGCTCTGAACTTCACCTATATGTGCCTTGCGCAGGAAGAACATACATATACGTGACTGTCCGATACCACCACCGATAGTATAAGGAAGTTCCTTATTAAGGATTGCTTTCTGGAAAGGAAGCTTAGCACGATCTGTGCAGCCTGCCTTCTCAAGCTGAGATTTAAGTGAGTTCTCATCTACACGGATACCCATGGATGAAAGCTCAAGTGCGATATCAAGTACAGGATAGTATACAAGGATATCTGCATTAAGTTCCCAGTCATCATAGTCAGGAGCGCGTCCATCGTGAGGCTCGCCTGATGCAAGCTTATCGCCGATCTTCATGATGCATACAGCACCTTTGGCCTTGGTGATGTAGTATTCACGTTCCTTGGGAGTGTATTCAGGGAACATATCTTCAAGTTCCTGAGTTGTTATAAAGAAGATATCATGAGGCAGGATCTCTTCGATATAGTCGTACTGGATAGAAAGGAACTTTTCAGTCTTTCTAAGGATCTTGTAAACCTGGCGTACTGTCTCCTTGAGATAGTCAAGATTACGGTCTTCCTTGCGGATAACCTTCTCCCAGTCCCACTGATCTACGAATATAGAATGAATGTTGTCAGTCTCTTCATCGCGGCGGATAGCATTCATATCTGTATAGAGACCTTCTTCTATATTAAATCCGTATTTCTTAAGAGCGAATCTCTTCCACTTGGCAAGTGACTGAACTATCTCACCTGTATGATCCTTATCATTGAGGATATCGAATGCTACAGGACGTTCAACACCATTGAGGTTATCATTAAGACCTGATGTAGGATCTACAAACAGAGGAGCTGATACACGCTGAAGATTAAGGCGTGCTGAGAGCATGCTCTGGAAAAAGTCTTTGACTGTTTTGATAGCAACCTGTGTATCATGGAGACTAAGCTCGGAATGATACTCTTTTGGAAGTTTAAGTTTCTCCATAATGGTATATACCTTTCGAATTTTGTATAAAAAAACTACTTTCTTATTAAAACTCTTTTTTTTATTCATTTCAAGAGAAGTTTGAATAAATGTGAGCTGATTTTTATACAAGGATAGAAGTGATAAAACTGGTGCGCAAAAATGCGCAGATGAGTAAGTGATCATTTTATGAAACGGACCAGAAAAAGTCACGAAAATATATAACAAATACACGTAAAAATGATAATAATACATACAAATATGATAATTATTGAGCATTATTAAGCTCCTTTGAGTATATTTGATGTTAAAGTTTGTGCAATATTTAGCCCTGTAAAGCCTTTACAATCATCATGCATGATTTATAATAAATTGAAATTGAACGAGGAAATGTATAAGTTCGATTCGGTTTTTGGTATGAACTTCATCTTGTAAGACATTGATGCTATTAGTATCATGATGGAGTCATGGGTTATTGATATACGGTTTCGGCAATGCCGTATATAAGAAAGGATGTTTGATAATGGTAAAAGAGAGAATACAGCACGTTATAAAGTTATCACCTTCACAGGTCAAGGATTTTGTAAGAGCTGCAGAGAAGTGCGATTTTGATATTGATATTTCTTACGGTCATGTTGTAGTAGATGCCAAATCTATCCTTGGTATCCTCGGACTTGATCTTACTAGAAAGCTTACAGTAAGCTTCTTTGGACAGAATGAAGATTTCGAATCATATCTTGCAGGTGTTGCAGTATAATTTCTTATATTAAGTTAATTAGATCTTTTATGATTATAAAGCTCTTCGTGGTATAATCCATGAGGGGCTTTTTTCTATGCCTTTTTACATAAAAATAATCATAGATCAACATGAGGTTTATTAATGCAGATCAGAATCTCTGTCAGAGGCCTTGTCGAGTTCATATTACGACAGGGTGATATAGACAATCGAATACATACATCAGCTGAAAATGCCATGCTTGAAGGCGGCAGGATCCATCGTAAGATCCAGAAACAGCAGGGAGCCAGTTACCATGCTGAGTATCCTCTTTCTTATAATATACATTCGTCCAAGTATGACCTTATCATCGAAGGACGTGCAGACGGAATCATAGAAGAAGATCCTGTTATCATAGATGAGATAAAAGGAACATACAAAAATCTTGATCACATGGATGAACCTGTGCCTGTACACCTATCGCAGGCTAAGGTTTATGCGGCCATATATCTGATTCAGAATTCGCTGGAACAGATTGGGGTCAGGATGACCTATTGCAGTCTTGAGACAGAAGAGATCAAAAAATTTGACTATACCTATTCTGCTTCACAGATCGTGAGCTGGTTTGAAGACGTTGTCAGTAAGTATAGAGTATTTGCTGATTTCAAAGCAGAATGGAACAGTATATGTACAAACTCAATTAAGAATTGCCCATTTCCTTTTCCTTATAGGAAAGGCCAGAAGGAACTTGCCGCAGGAGTATACAGGACTATAGTTCATGGTAAAAAGCTCTTTCTTGAAGCTCCTACAGGTACAGGTAAGACTCTTACGACTGTTTTTCCTGCAATAGCAGCTATAGGGCAGGGCAAGGCAGAGAAACTTTTCTATATGACAGCCAAAACTCTTACAGCAGCTGCGGCATCAGATACTTTCCAGCTTCTTAGAAGAACCGGCAAACTTAGGTTTAAAACAGTAACCATAACAGCTAAGGACAAGATATGTCTTTCTAAAGAATGTGACTGCAATCCTGAGAAATGTCCATATGCCAAGGGACATTATGACAGGGTCAATGAAGCTATGCTGGATATGATGAGGAGCGAAGACAATTACAGCAGAGATACTATTTTGTATTATGCAAGGAAGCATATGGTATGTCCCTTCGAGCTGTCACTTGATATAAGCCTTTTTGCTGATGGAATAATCTGTGATTATAATTATGTTTTTGATCCTTTTGTGTATCTTAAAAGATACTTTGCTGAGAACAATTCAGGAGAATATATATTCCTCATAGATGAGGCTCACAACCTTGTAGACAGAGGCAGGAGTATGTATAGCGCAGACCTTATGCTATCCCCTTTGGCTGATCTTAAAGAGATGCTTTCGGGGGCCTATGTACCTTTTAAATCTCATATGACAGCCCTTTATAACCAGATTGTGTCTATGGCGAATTCTTCTGACAGACCTATGATGCTAGAGACTATAGAACCTCTTGTGGAGATGATAGACAGACTTTCTTCGTCTATGTCATCATATCTTGATGATAATTCGGAAGGTCCTTTCCATGATGAGATAGTTAATTATTATTTTGAGCTTTCAAGATTTCTTACAATCTATGATAAGCTTGATGACCATTACAGGATATATCAGGAATGGGATGATAAAGAAGGTTTCAGGATAAGACTTTTGTGCGTGGATCCGTCACTAAATCTGGGTACATGTATGTCAAGAGCCGTATCTACGATACTGTTTTCGGCTACATTTCTTCCTATACAGTATTATAAAGAGCTTTTGGGCGGAGATGATGAAGACTTCGAGATGTATTCAAGTTCAAGCTTTGATCCTAACAAAAGATGCATTGTAATAGCCAAAGATGTTACAAGCCGCTATGCTATGAGAGGACCGGAGCAGTATGAGAGAATATCGGAATATATTCACAGAATCGTACAAAAAAGACGTGGCAACTATATGGTATTTTTCCCATCTCATGCATTTCTTGAAGAGGTATATGATGTATATCTATCCAAATATGCAGAAATTGATGGAGCGCAGGTCCTTGCTCAGGGGAGCAATATGTCAGAAGAAGAGCGTGAGATGTTCCTCGATATGTTCTCTGAAGGCAATAATGTGAATCTAAGTGACCTTATCAATATGGAAGTAGATATTGAGGATGACAGGATCGTTATAGGATTCTGTGTTACAGGAGGAATATTTTCTGAGAGTATAGATTTAAGGAAAGATTCACTGATAGGGTCCATAATTGTGGGATGTGGTATCCCTCTTGTCTGCAATGAAAGGGAAGTTTTAAGACACTTCTTTGATGAAAACGGAAGAGATGGATATGACTTTGCTTACAGGTATCCTGGAATGAACAAGGTGCTTCAGGCAGCGGGACGCGTCATCAGGACAGAAGAAGATACAGGTGTAGTAGCACTTCTTGATAACAGATTCCTTCAAAGTAGCTATAGATCGCTATTTCCAAGAGAATGGAATGATGTTGAAACAGTTACGACTCAGACGGTCAATAATGCGATAAGTGAGTTTTGGGCTCGGTTAAGCCAAACTCAGGACTAGTTTGAGGCCCTGATATAATAAATCATAAAAATCAGCAAATAGGTTAACATAAACTTTTTTGATCAAGATATATGTTAACCGAACAATTGCATAAAATTGTTCGAATTTTTGCAAAAAAAGCATCTGTGAAGGTACAAAAGTAGTTAAAAGATCATGAAACTGACACTAATGTCTATGTGGATAACTCCGTGGAAACTGGGGATTATTTAAAAAACGAGTTTCAAGAATCGCATAAGAACGCTATTTTGACAAACTTATGAAATACCGTTAAACGCGTAATGGATTTTGGAACAAGAACTGGTGTAGTCAATAGAATTATGTAAACCATAAAATGTATGACACAGGTGTCATTTTTCTGATAAAATCATATTTGGATATATAAAAGTTATATTCTTGTTATGAGATCATGAACTTAATATATTTTGAATAAAACTTGACAAGTCTTATGCAAGTGATAAGATAAAAATAATTTTAATATGGCGTAGGTAGTTTTATAGATGCCTTCGCTTAGGCGATAAGGAAGAGGAGTAAGGTTACAGACACTCAACAGAGAGCATTTGATAGGGTGGAAAAATGCGTGTTGTCGTATCCTGAAGGTAGCTTCTGTACATTGTACATAGAAATGCATCCCTGTATTCCTAAAAACGTATTATGTACTAGCCGGATTGCTCAGAAAGTATTTGTGTGAATACAAAGGCAGTCCCGGGTGCTCTCCGTTACAGGCTAAATGAGCATGGATCTTTTGTACTGGTCCATGGAATCAAGGTGGTACCGCGTTTATGACGCCCTTGGCCGATAATGTCCGGCCGAGGGCTTTTTTTATTGCAATAAATAGCCAGGCAGTGGACGAAACCAGATCATAGTCATAAGAAAGGAAGAAACCATGAAAAAAGAACTGGCAAAGAATTATGATCCTCAGGGTATTGAGAATCGTCTTTACAGCAAGTGGGAAGAAAAAAAGTATTTCCATGCAGAAGTTGATGAAACTAAGAAACCATTCACTATTGTGATCCCGCCCCCAAATATCACAGGACAGCTCCATATGGGACATGCCCTTGATAACACAATGCAGGATATTCTCATTAGATATAAGAGAATGGAAGGATATAATGCACTCTGGCAGCCAGGAACAGACCATGCTTCCATAGCAACAGAGGTTAAGGTTATAAATGAGCTCAAGAAGCAGGGCATCACCAAGGCTGATCTTGGTCGTGAAGGCTTCCTTGAGAAGTGCTGGGACTGGAGAAAAGAGTATGGCGGACGTATCGTTAAGCAGCTCAAAAAACTCGGTTCTTCATGTGATTGGGACAGAGAACGTTTTACAATGGATGAAGGCTGTAACAAGGCCGTTACCGAAGTATTCGTTAAGATGCATGAAAAAGGATATATTTACAAGGGCAAGAGAATGGTTAACTGGTGCCCTATATGTAAGACTTCTATCTCAGATGCAGAAGTAGAATACAAAGAGCAGGCAAGCCATTTCTGGCACATTAAGTATCCTCTTATCGAGGACGATGGAACTGTTTCTACAACTAAGTTCCTGGAGTTTGCAACAACACGTCCTGAGACTATGCTTGGTGATACAGCAGTAGCTGTAAACCCTGAAGATCCAAGATACAAGGATTACATCGGCAAGAATGTAATGCTTCCTATAATCAACCGTCCTATTCCTGTAGTTGGCGATGAACACGCTGATATGGAATTCGGTACAGGTGTTGTTAAGATCACTCCCGGTCATGACCCTAACGACTTTGAAGTTGGTAAGCGTCATAACCTTGAAGTTATCAACATACTCAACGACGATGCTACTATCAATGAAAATGGTGGCAAGTTCGAAGGTATGGACCGCTATGAAGCAAGAAAGCTTATCGTAGAAGAACTTGATAATATGGGACTTTTAGTATCCATAGAAGATATGACTCACAACGTAGGAACTCACGACAGATGCGGTGAGACAGTTGAGCCTATGGTTAAAGATCAGTGGTTCGTTAAGATGGACGAGCTCATCAAGCCTGCAGTTAAGGCTATTGAAGATGGCGAGATCCAGCTTATTCCCAAGTCTATGGAAAAGACATATTATAACTGGACCAATAACATCAAAGACTGGTGTATATCACGTCAGCTCTGGTGGGGACACAGAATCCCTGCATGGTACTGTGATGAGTGCGGTGAGATCGTTGTTGCCAAAGAGGCACCTACAGTATGTCCTAAGTGCGGATGCAAGCATCTGACACAGGATCCTGATACACTTGATACATGGTTCTCATCAGCCCTTTGGCCTTTTGAGACACTTGGATGGCCTGAGATCACAGAGGATCTTAAATATTTCTATCCTACAGATGTTCTTGTAACAGGATACGATATCATCTTCTTCTGGGTTATCAGAATGATATTCTCAGGATTTGAACAGATGGGAGAGAAACCTTTCAAGACAGTTCTGTTCCATGGCCTTGTAAGAGACTCTCAGGGTCGTAAGATGAGTAAGTCACTTGGTAACGGTATCGATCCTCTTGAGATCATCGATCAGTATGGCGCTGATGCACTTCGTCTTACACTTATTACAGGTAATGCACCTGGTAACGATATGCGTTTCTACATCGAGCGTGTTGAGAACAGCCGTAACTTTGCCAATAAGGTATGGAATGCTTCACGTTTCATCATGATGAATATGGGTGATGATGAAGAGAGTGCTATCAATAAGCCTGCACCAGAGGGACTTGAACCTGTTGACCACTGGATACTGTCCAAGTTCAATAACACTGTAAAAGAAGTTACTGACAACATGGACAAGTTTGAGATGGGTATCGCTGTTCAGAAGGTTTATGACTTTATCTGGGAAGAGTTCTGTGACTGGTACATCGAAATGGTTAAGCCTAGACTCTACAACTCAGACAATAAGGTATCAAGATATGCTGCTATGTGGACACTTCAGACTGTTCTTATAGGCGGTCTCAAGCTCCTTCATCCGTTCATGCCTTTCATTACAGAGGAGATCTTCTGCACTATTCAGGACGAAGAGGAGTCTATCATGATCTCTTCATGGCCTGTATACAAGGATGAATGGAACTTCGCTGATGATGAGAAGAGTATTGAGACTATCAAGGAAGCTGTTCGCGGTATTCGTAACGTTAGAACTCAGATGAATGTTGCACCAAGCCGTAAAGCTAAGGTATTCGTAGTATCTGATAGCGATGAGATGCTTGATATCTTCAGAACAGGTAAGCTTTTCTTTGAGTCTCTTGCATATGCTAACGAATCAGTATGCCAGAAGGACAAGGAAGGAATTGCAGATGATGCAGTTTCTGTAGTTATCCCAGGATGCAATATCTACATTCCTTTTGCAGAACTTGTAGATATAAAGGCGGAGATAGAGCGTCTTAATAAGGAGAAGGGCAAGCTTGAAGGTGAGCTTAAGAGATCACAGGCTATGCTCTCTAACGAGAAGTTCCTTTCTAAGGCTCCTGAAGCTAAGATTGCTGAGGAAAAAGAAAAGCAGGCAAAATATAAACAGCAGTATGATCAGATTGTTGAAAGACTTGCTCAGCTTGAGAAATAATAGTATTAAAATGTGAGATCATAATAACAATACGGTCTTACATCATTACAGAAAAAACGGTATATCCGCAGGTAAAAATATAGTGCCTGCGGATATATATTTATAGAGGACTCGCTTGCTCACGGCATAAGCTTAAAGATGAATGAGTCAGCACATCATATTAAAGCAGGCAATGGAATATATGACTTACAATACAAATGATCTCAAACAGAATATTATTAATATAAAAAACATACAAAAACAAAACAAACTGACTCTTGCAGCGTGTGAGGAGTTTCTAAATAGCCTGCCTTACTGCACAGTCAAGCATACTATTTCTGAAAACAAAGCTTTTCTTGAATATATGAAAAGCCCTGACAAGGATATGAAGATCATCCATGTTGCAGGAACCAACGGTAAGGGCTCCGTATGCAATTATGTATCATCGATACTGCTGCATAGTGGTTATCATATAGGAATGTTCACTTCTCCTCATCTTGTAGATATTACGGAGAGGTTCAAAATAGATGGATCAGATATATCCGAAGATGTATTTAGAGATGCTTTTTGCAAAATCCTTGAAATTATAGAGGAATACAATAAGCAAAAAGATCACACGTATTCAATAAATAAGACAGATAAAATAGATGAAGATGGTGCTGGTTTCTTTTTTCCATCATACTTTGAATATCTTTTCTTTATGGCGATGATAGTATATACGGATCATCCGGTAGACTATCTGGTACTTGAAACAGGCCTTGGCGGGCTTTTGGATGTTACAAATACTATAGATAAGCCTGTAGTATGTGTGATTACTGAGATCGGCATGGATCATATGCAGTATCTTGGAGATACTTATGAGAAGATAGCAGCTCACAAGGCCGGGATTATCAAAACAGACGTACCGGTTATCTTTTTTGACAAAAGACCTGAGAGCACACAAGTAATCCGTGAAATTGCCATGCAAAAAGGTGCCAGAACCCATATGATTTCAGAAGAAAGCATAAAAAACGTCAAGCTTTGCAGGGATGATGAGGGCAATAAGTACGTTGATTTTTGCTATGATTCTGAGTATTATAATTATGTTGGATTATGCCTTCATACAAGTGCAATATATCAGACTCAGAACAGTGCACTTGCCATAAGTTGTATCGAAGAACTCAAGAATACAGGGGCTTTGGTATCTTATGATGATATAAGGATGGGATTATCTGGTGCTATGTGGCCATGCCGCATGGAAGAGATAAGACCGGGATTTATAGTAGATGGAGCGCATAATACAGATGGAATGGAAGCTTTTCTTGCAAGTGTAAGGGATATAGGCACGAAAGGTCGCAAGATTCTACTGTTTGGAGCTGTTTCAGACAAACAGTACAAGCTGATGGCTTCCATGATCGGTGATAGCAGGATATTTGACATTATCGCGGTGACTTGTCTTAAGACTTCAAGATCTTTGGACATGGACAGACTTACAGATGCATTTAAAGGTTATGACAATGTATCATTTTATGATAGCGTATCAGAAGCTACCGCATATATAGATTCAATTAGAACACAAGACGATTTGATCTTTGCGGCCGGTTCATTATATTTGGCCGGTCAGCTCAGGGAGACATATGATTAATTTCGAAGAAGAACTCAAAAAATTCCGCCCAAGCCTTGAAATAGAAGATGCTGAAGAACTGATACATAATCAGGATCTTGATGATATGGCGGATATTCTTGTAAGGATGATGAAAGAAGCTGAAAATGCTCCCAAAAAATCCAAGAATGGGCGAGGCAATATATGATTTGCTACAGATGCGGAAGTACTCTAACTGAGAGCGAGTTCTGCCCGGAATGTGGTGAAAATGTAGCCTTGTACAAAAAGGTTATAAGCCTTTCCAATGTATATTATAATGACGGCCTTCAGAAGGCTACAGTCAGAAATCTTTCCGGTGCTATTAACTCTCTTCAGCACAGTATAAAACTTAATAAGAATAATATCGAGGCCAGAAACCTTCTGGGCCTTGTCTATTATGAAGTTGGCGAAGTCGTTCCGGCTCTGTGTGAATGGGTCATAAGTAAGAACCTTCAGACATCAGACAATCATGCAGATGACTATATGGAAGAGCTTCGCAACAATCCTACTCATCTGGATGTTGTAAACCAGTCTGTAAGAAAATATAATGTAGCACTCAGGTACTGCGAAGAAGGAAGCCTTGATGTTGCAGTTATCCAGCTCAAAAAGATACTGCAGTCCAATCCTAATTTCCTTGCAGCTCATCAGCTCCTTGGACTTTTGTATCTTAACAACGGTTCATATTCCAAGGCCAAAAAAGAGCTTACAAGAGCTCTTCGAATAGATAACGGAAGCACTAAGACCAGGTTTTATCTTCAGGAAGCGGAGAAGATGCTGTCTCCTGATGATGACGATGATAAGACTGTCAAGGAGAGATCCGAAACAGGTGATGTTATCGAGTATAGAAGCGGTAATGATACTATCATCCAGCCTGTACATAGTATGCAGCCCAAAGGAACAGTATCTCTTATAAGTGTGTTTATAGGTATAGTACTGGGACTTCTTGCAGCAATATTCCTCGTACTTCCTGCCAAGATACAGGATATCAATGATGAGGCAAGCGCAAGGATTGCTGCTATAAGCGAAGAAGGTGACCTTAAGTCATCGCTTCTTCAGGAGAATCAGAATACTGTAAATGATCTGAATGACCAGATAGCAGACCTTCAGGCGACAATAGAGTCTTATTCAGAGAACGATGTTACAGTTGAAGCTATGAATGAGCTGATGGCAGCAGTTGATGTATACATTCAGACGCCAAATGATACAAAGAGTATAGCTCAACATATGGATCTTGTTAATATGGACAAGATAAGTGAATCAGCATCTGAAGAGTTTTCTGCTTTGTATGGCACTATGATGGAACTGGTAGGACCTACACTTAGCGATTATTATTATAAGCTTGGTTATAAAGCATATACTTCACAGGACTATGACAGCGCGATAACAGATCTTGCCAAATCTTACGGCTATGACAATACCAATGAGCCTGCTCTGTACTTCCTTGGAAGTGCATATTATGAAAACGGCGATTATGACAAGGCCAAGAAAGCATATAATGAAGTCATGTCACTGTTCCCGGATACCAAGTATGCTAATAATGCAGAGACCAAGATTGCAGAGATCAATAACTTAGAAGAGTGATTATAGATTATGGAACGAGTTATGGAATTTAAGATGGAGCGCCCCGGCCTTTTGAAAGAAGGCGATACCATCACGGTCACAGAGGGAGTCCTTCCGAGTAATTATTATTATACAATTGATCCGTCTCTTGCTATGAGTGGCAATTATCCTTTTAATCAAAGGATGCTTGCAAGAGAAGGTAAGGTCATTAAAGTGGAAGAGAATGCCAGAGGCTTCTACGTTACAGCGGTATTTGAAGAACAGGAAAACAAATCTGTTTTTTAAAAACGCTTTGGATCATGTGTATTTAGTATAAGTATTATTATTTGTACTATAAGTATTTTTTAAATCTATATCTAAGGAGGAAGTTATTATGAAAAAAGTATCTACAGACAAGGCTCCGGCAGCTATCGGACCATATTCACAGGGTATAATCGCGGGTGATTTTCTTTATGCATCAGGTCAGATTCCGATCAATCCTGCAACAGGTGAGATTGAAGGAGCTGATATCGAAGAGCAGACTGATCTAGTATGCCGCAATATCGGAGAGATATTAAAGGCAGCAGGAACAGACTATGAGCATGTAGTTAAGACAACATGCTTCCTTGCAGATATGGGCGACTTTGCCAAGTTCAACGGAGTATATGAGAAATACTTTACAGGTAAGCCTGCAAGAAGCTGTGTTGCTGTCAAGCAGCTTCCTAAGAATGTACTGTGCGAAGTTGAGATAATTGCTCATCTTAAATAAATTATTCTATGATATATGTCAATTAAGAACCGGGGGATACTCAGAATGAGGGGACGAGATAAAGCGCTTATTGCTATGGCTCTTACAATGGTGATGATGCTAAGTGGATGCTCATCATCACAAACAGATAATCTTCTTGATTCCGGAATCAAATATATTCAGGATCATGAGTATCAGAAAGCTAAAGAGACGCTTGAAAAGGCTCTTTCACAGGGTGCAAGCAAGCATGACTGCTGTAGGGTTCTTGGCATATGCTCTTTGGAGCAGGGCGATTATGATAGTGCTATAGAGTACTTCAAAACAGCTCTATCCTCAGGCAATGGCATAATTCATGATGTAGACTTTGATACCAACTTCTATCTTGCCAAGGCATATTATCTTAATGATGATTACAGTGATGCTATTAGTGTATATAATGCGATACTGAATCTTCGAAAGAATGATAAGAATGCTATATACATGCGAGGCGTCTGCTATCTGGAACAGGGAGATCATGATCTTGCAATGACGGACTTCCAGACTGTTATGAAGCTGGATCCTAAGGGATATGACAGGATCATAGAGATCTATCAGCTCCTTGCAGACAACGGGTATGAAGATGAGGGCATAGAAATCCTTGAAGGCGTAAGGGATCAGAACCATATGACCAACTATGAACTGGGACAGATAGCTTTCTATCTTGGCAATAACGCTGAGGCTCAGAACTATCTGGAGCTTGCCAGGAATGAAAAGAATGATATGGACAAATCACCTATCATTCTGCTCCTTGGTCAGACCGGTGAAAAACAAGGTGATTATAATTATGCAATAAGTGTATATAAATCATACCTTGAGGAAAATGACGAGCATGCTGAGATATACAACAGGTTGGGACTGTGTGAGATGCAGATGGCTGTATCTTACAATGATATAAGTTATTACAGCATGGCTATTAATGATTTTGAAACAGGTCTTGCACTTAATGATCCCAATGAGAACAAGGCGCTTCTTCGAAATGAGATAACAGCATATGAGTATACCGGAGATTTTGAAACAGCCAATTCTCTTATGAGTACCTATCTGTCATTGTATCCGGATGATGAAGAAGCTCAAAGAGAAGCTGTATTTATAGCAACAAGGATATAGATATTGTCTCTGTAAGTACAGTATCTTCGAAGACTTAGCATATGATACGTGTATGCTTGGCAGATTACAAGGTCTAACATAGTAAGTCTATGACAGTAGATTTATGTCAGTAAATCTAAGTTAGTGTATAAGCATGAAAATGTTTCCTAAAATGGATCTTGAAACAAAACTAAAATAATGTAGGTGTAAAAAGGAACTTTTTACACCTACATTATTTTATAAAAAACATCAGTGCTGGAGATCATCAGGGATTCCGTCATGGTTTAGATCAACGCCTTGATCCATTCCGGGATATTCATCCATATGATGATGACCATCATGGTAACTTAAGTTCTGGGTTGCTACAGTTCTTCTGCGAAGTCTGCATGCTTCTGACTGAGATAGAAGGAAGTCCTTGATCTCTTTGCCATGCTTGATATTCTTAAGCTCGATCTTGTCACCTGAAGCATCTGAAGCTACAAAGCAGGTTATAGTAGAAAGACCGAAAATCCTCTGACCTAGAGTACGTTTGATATTAACATCAGCTATCTTGTAAAGATAGCAGTCATCTTCGTCGAGATTGAGAAGTCCCTTAATGACTACAAGGTCATTCTCATAGATCTGATAATGTGTGAAAGGCCACGGAATTCCAAAAAAGCGCAGACGTGTAGTCTCCTTGAAAACTAGATTGCCTTTGGCTGTAAGAGATGGACCTGATTCCATGATTGGATCTGCCATTGTACACCTCCTGTTATTTTGTGGTTTTTTCTTATAATAAGCGAAAACATAGTAAAAGTAAAGATTACTATAATATGACGTAAGGGTCAAAAGTCATTTCGATTCGAGCTTGCTCGAAATCGAATATGAATTTATGACCCGCAAAACATGAGCAAAGTAGCACGTAGTGCGGATTTGCGAATGTTTTAGGATTGTGAGAGTTTCGAAGAAACGGAACAATCCGTTAGTCATATGGTGTCAAAAGGAACTTTTGACACCTACCTCATAATATGGGAACGGTGACGGAATCTTGTATATAATATAGGGCAAAATGTAGAAATTTAACGAAATCATCTAAAATAATGGCATTTTTGTCAGTAATGACATAAAATATAAATGCGATACTATTTTTTATATCAGATTCAAAATATTATCTAGTTTTTTGTACGGCTGGGGAGAGTGATATTAGCCGTATAGGGAGGAAATATGCCTAGGACCGGACTTAATGACACAATAAGTAGGATATTTGATACTTTTGTAGTTGTATCTAAGAGCCGATATGCAGTTGTGTATGATATCTTTAATCACTATGCAAGATGGTCAACCAATGCAGTAGAATTTTTCGGACTGTCAGGAGAATATATAGAGAATGCCGACGATGACTGGCACAAACGTATCCATCCTGATGACCGTAAGAATTATGAACAGCGTATAACCGCCATGATAGCAGGTATCAATCAGGAAGCTCCTATGGAGTATAGAGCTATGGACAAGAATGGTGAGTACGTAGCCTGCTCCAGCAAAGGAACTATCATAAAGGATTATTCGGGTAGACCTGCTTATCTTGCATTCTTTATTACCAATCACGGAATAGTTTCAAACAGAGATCCGATCACAGATACAGACAATCTGTATCAGCTGTTCAATGAACTTCGTCAAAGACGTGATCGCAAGCAGAAATCTGTTGTTCTTGTAATTGATACAATAAGATTTGATGATATTAACCGTACATACGGTTATTCTTTTGGTAATCAGCTTCTGAGAGCACAGGCAGATCTTTTTTCTAATCTTGTTAAGAGTGATGGCAAGATATACAGAGGTGATGGAACGAGCCTTGTAGCTATAACAGGTTCGCTGTCTCTTGATGAAGTAAGGCGTCTGTATTCGAGGATGCGTGAGCAGCTTAAGACTGCGTTCTACGTTGCCGGCACAAGAGTTCCTGTAAGTATTGCAGGTGGTATAGTCGTTGTTGAGAACTTTGCTCTTGATGAGCATACTATATATACAAGTGCCAAGTATGCTTTGGATGTATCCAAGGATATGAATCATGGCGGACTTGTAGTATATCACAATGAACATCAGGAACAGAATGCAAGACGTATAGAGCTCCTTGATGCAATACGTGCAGATATCATGAACAGATGTGAAGGCTTCTATCTTGTGTACCAGCCTATAGTATCTTCCAAAGATAATCATATGATAGGTGCAGAGGTTCTTATTAGATGGAAGAGTGAGAAATATGGCGAGGTAATGCCTGATACATTTATACCTCTTTTAGAGAATGACAGTGTATTCTTTGAGCTTGGTAACTGGATCCTGGAGCAGGCATTTAATGAAACTCGTGGAATAGTAGCAGTATTCCCTGATTTCATGCTCAATATAAATCTTACATTCATGCAGCTTGAGCGAAGCGAGTTCAGAACTTCTCTTATGGAACTGCTGCGACGTACCAGATTCCCGGTTAAGAATCTTACGCTTGAACTTACTAAGCGTTGCCGTGACATGAGTAGAGAGCATCTTAAGAGTCAGGTAGACTTTATGAAGTCACTTGGAAGCCAGATAGCTCTTGATGTGGAAGACTTTAGCTCACTTGATCTTCTAAGACTTCTTCCTATAGACCTTATCAAGGTTGACAGAAGATTCCTTAGAGATATAGACAAGAACCTTGTAAACCAGTACATAGTAGAAGCTATGTCAGGCTTTGCACACAACATGAATGTACATGTTGCACTTACAGGTATCGAGAATGCTGAGATGCTTGGCTTTGTAAGAGATAAGTTCCCTGCAGATTCTTTCCAGGGTTATTACTATTCCAAGCCTGTAAGTATCGAAGAGCTCAAGAAGCTTCCTTTGTATCATGCGACTTGACAGACGCTGAATTGATAAGAAGTTAGATAAAAAAATAAAAGAATATCGTATATATTATTTTTATAATTTATATCAGGATGATATATACGATATGTTTAACAAAATGAATATAAAAAAGCTTTCTTACTGATGATCAAAATAGTAAGAAAGCTTTTTATTATTATTATTATCTCAAGCTTCCCATTTGGTGATACTGCACCATCCAAGTGGGAAGTTAGTTATTATTTAGCCTTTGCCGTTCCAGCAGTATGTGCAGAGCTTGCAGGACTCTATACCGATACCTTCGATCATATCGTCAAGTCTGTGATAGTGAAGAGAAGTGAAGTTGAGCTGCTTTCTGATCTCTTCAAGCATTGCTGCGTACTGCTCTGAATCCGGATCTGTATATTTATCAAGAGTTTCTCTTGAAGGATTAGAATTGCCTTCAAGTTGTTCGATAACTCGTCTTGTGATAAGCTCTCTGTCTGAGTTGGATCTGGAGAAGCTTATATAAGGACATCCGAATACAAGCGGAGGGCATGCGGGACGGATGTGTACTTCTTTAGCTCCCTTGTCATACAGATATTCTGTAGTCTCTCGTAGCTGCGTTCCTCTAACGATAGAATCATCGATAAGGAGGAGTTTTTTATCTTTGATAAGGTCCTCTATAGGGATCAGCTTCATCTTGGCAATAAGATTACGCCTTGACTGGATAGTAGGCATAAAGGATCTGGGCCATGTAGGTGTGTACTTAACAAATGGTCTTGCATATGGGATACCTGATCTGTTAGAGTATCCGATCGCATGTGCAACTCCGGAATCCGGAACGCCGGCGATAAGATCAGGATATACGTTCCTTCGCTGGATATCTCTGTCAGCAAGTTTGAAACCGCAGTTATATCTTGCCTGCTCTACGTTGAGCCCTTCATAGGATGCTGCAGGGAATCCGTAATAGATCCAGAGGAATGTGCAGATCTTCATCTCTTTGCGGGGAGCTGAGAGTGTCTCTACTCCGTCAGCAGTAAGGAATACGATCTCTCCGGGGCCTAGTTCTTTATAAGGTTCATATCCAAGGTTAAGATATGAGAAGCTTTCAAAACAAGCACAGTATGCGCCTTCTTTATGGCCGATTTCTACAGGAGTACGGCCGAACTTGTCGCGGGCTGCATAGATTCCGTCTTTGGTCATAACAAGAAGTGTCATAGAACCCTTGATATGATCCTGAGCAAAACGGATACCGTCTACTATGGTATCCTGCTGATTGATAAGAGAAGCTACAAGCTCAGTTGGATTTACATCTCCGCCGCTCATCTCAAGGAAGTGAGAACGGTTATTCTCAAAGAGTTTATCTGTAAGCTCGTCAACATTATTGATCCTGCCGACTGTAGTGATAGCATATGTGCCATGATGAGAGCGAACGATAAGAGGCTGAGGCTCAAAGTCTGAAATACAGCCTATTCCGATATTTCCTTTCATGTGAAGGATATCTTTGTCGAATTTAGGACGGAAGTTTGAAGATTCAATGTTGTGGATAGCGCGGTCAAAACCCTTTTCACTGTCGTATACCGCCAGACCTGCGCGTCTTGTTCCCAAATGTGAATGATAATCAGTTCCATAGAATAGATCAAAAACTGCATCCTCGTGAGATGCTAATCCGAAAAAACCACCCATGCATGCCTCTTTCTGTAATAAAATAGGGATTTTATTGCCATGTTTAAAATTGTAGTTTGAACGTTCAGTCAAACTTTTTGCCACGACAATAATACCATGAAATAAGTCATTAATAACTACAAAATTAATATTTTGTATAGTTGCATAAAAACAGTCCATTATAAAGGAAATTTATATCAAAATTTATATAGTCTAAAAAACCGCTTAATGAGTCGGTAGATTTATATGCAAAAAGGGAGGGAACGATTCATTGTCAGAAGCAGAGGATATTCCTGACAGACTCTTATAAAATCCTTCAAATAAGCCGAAAAATGATAAGGATAATTGTACAACAGATAACTTGCTAAGTATAAAAGAGGTTATGAGATATGGATAGTAGTTATATCACATTTGACAATGTTGTAAAGCAGTACAACATGGGTGAAGTGCCGATCAAAGCAGTAGACGGAGCATCTTTTACCATAGATAAGGGTAAGTTCACTATCATAGTGGGACCTTCCGGAGCCGGCAAGACTACAGTTCTAAATATGCTAGGAGGAATGGATGTATGTACATCAGGGACCATCATCGTGGATGATGTCCTTGTCAGCGGCTTTAACAGGCGTCAGCTTACTATGTACAGACGATATGATATAGGATTTGTATTCCAGTTCTATAACCTGATACAGAATCTGACAGCCAAAGAGAATGTTGAGCTTGCTTCCCAGATCTGTAAAGAGCCTATGGACGCCCTTGAAGCTCTCGAAAGAGTGGGGCTTTCACACCGCGTCAACAACTTCCCGGCGCAGCTATCAGGTGGTGAACAGCAAAGAGTTGCCATAGCCAGAGCTCTTGCTAAGAATCCTAAGATACTTCTATGCGATGAGCCAACAGGTGCCCTTGACTATGTGACCGGCAAGCAGGTACTTAAGATCCTTCAGGATATGGCAAGAAAGCAGGGAATCACTGTAGTTGTCATAACGCACAACCTTGCTATATGCCCTATGGCTGATCGTGTCATACACATTAGAAACGGTAAGGCTGACAGAATCGATGATAATCTGCATCCTACAGATATAGAGGATATTGAATGGTAATTATAACTGATGCATTTAGAGAGATTAGAAAGTCAATAAAAAGGTTCTTATCACTGCTCCTTCTGGTAATGCTGGCGGCAGCTTTCCTGTCAGGTCTTCGTACTACATCACCTGACATGAAGTATACTGCGTCAAGATATTATAAGGACAGGAAGCTTATGGATATCCGTATGCTTTCTACCCTCGGCTTTATGGAAGAAGACCTTTTAAAGGTGTCTTCGTATGAAGGTGTTGCATATGCAGAAGGCTCAAGACAGGTAGACCTTCTGCTTGGGAATCTTGTAGTATCTGTTTTTTCAAATCCCAGTGATATCAACCTCCTGTATCTAAAAGAAGGAAGGTATGCAACCAAGAATGGCGAGTGCGTAATAGACAGTTTACTTGTAGATGAAATGGGCCTTAAGGTTGGAGATGTCATCACGCTGACTGATCCTGATAAGGATGATGAGGATGATGAAGTCACAGAATCTGTGAATGATAATGCAGATACTGCAAAAGACGATCCTGAAATATCAACTGGTGAAAAAGATAAAAATGATAGTGTATCAGAAAATAGCAATACAGAATCCATAGAGACAGACGAAAGCGAAGATACAAACAAGGATGAAGCAAAAACTGCAGATTCAGAAAATGATAATAATGCAGATATAAATGATAATACTGCTGATACAGAAGATGATAATACTATAAACACGGATTTTGATACAGAAGTTGATTCACAGGTAGATACAGATATTGAGGTGGCTTCTACCAGGCTTAATGATTATACCTATACTATAGTAGGTATAGCGGACAGCCCTTTATTTGTATCTGTTGACAGAGGTACATCCAACATCGGTACAGGTACTATTGCAGCTTTCATATATGTACCGGAGACAGAATATGACTGGGATTACTATACAGCTATATATCTGATGCTGGATAAGACAGCTGATATGGAAGCTTATACTTCCAAATATGAAGACTATACCAAAGATTTTGCCAAGAAGATGGAAAGCTTTGCGGATGGCCTTGTAGAGTCCAGGTATGAATACCTGCATGATAAGAGCCAGAGTATACTTGATGACAGCCAGGCCAAAATTGATGATGGAAGAGTAAGGCTTGATGAAGCCCAGGCTCAGATTGACGATGCACAGAGTAAAATAGATGACGGACTAAAAGAACTTGATGCCACTCAGAAGATGATCGATGAATCGCCCTATGAGATGCCGGATGTACAGGAACAGCTTGATGAATCGTATAAAGAGTTGGCAGATGCTCAGGAAGAGGTAGATGATGCCAAAGCAAAGATTACAGATGCCAGATCAGAAATAGAAGATGGACAGACCAGGATAGACGATGCTCAAAAAGACATAGATGACATGGACACAGGTAAATCCTATGTCCTTTCAAGAAGCGGTAACACAGGATATATGAACTTCAAACAGGATGCTGAGAAGATGGGGGATCTTGCCAAGGTATTCCCTGTTATATTTTATCTTGTAGCAGCCCTGTCATGTCTTACGTCCATGACCAGAATGGTAGAAGATCACAGAGGCGAGATAGGAACACTTAAGGCACTTGGATATGGCTATAGCATGATCTCTATCAAATATATAGGCTATGCTTTCCTTGCAAGTTTTACAGGCGGAATTATAGGACTTATCTGGGGATGTACCCTTCTTCCTGTGCTATGCTTTACTGCATGGAAGGGGCAGTATACACTTCCTGATCTAAAGCTCATAGCACAGCCCGATATCTATATCATGTCTGTAGGTATAGCTGTAGTAGCTGTCACTGGTACTGCCTATCTTGCAAGCCGCGTAGAGCTACAGGCACGTCCTGCCAAGCTTATGAGACCTCGCGCGCCCAAGGCCGGGAAGAGAGTATTTCTTGAAAAAATAGGCTTTATATGGAACCGACTTAAGTTCTCTTCCAAAGTATCTTGCAGAAATCTGTTTAGATATAAGCAGAGATTCTGGATGACAGTAATAGGCATAGCAGGCTGTACATCGCTTCTGGTAGTAGGCCTTGGATTATATGACTCTTTATATACAGTAATAGACAAGCAGTTTGTAGAAGTCACCCATTATGATGCATATCTTGATATATCAGAAGATGTGACAGAAGATGAGCGTAGTGCTATAGACAATGAGATAGAAAACGCAGCTTTAGTAGCTGATCATATGGCTGTATATACCGACATGCCGGCATCAGTATTTGGAGATGACAGCATACTTGGAACATATATCATTGCAGTAAGAGATTATGATGCCTTTAAGAACTTTATCTCCATAGCGCATAGAACTGACAATAAAGAAGTTGTCATGACCAAAGGATCGGCTGATATTCAAAAAGGCACTGCCAAAGCTTTATTTACAGAGAAGCTGGCAGATACCTATGATGCGAAGATTGGAGATGAAGTCGAAGTTGTAATGTCAGATGACAGTGTTGTAAAACTCATTGTGGCTGACATCGTTGAGAACTACGTATACAACTATATATATGTTGATTTTGATGATCTGAATGCCATTACAGATGAGGAACTTTCTGATAACAGATTTATGCTCAAATATAATGAGAATGCCACTGATGAGCAGATTGATGATCTGTCTTCTAAGCTTGTAGCTATGGACGGTGCATCCTCATATACCAGGATCAATTCTGTAGTAGACAGATTCAGTAAATCTCTGGCAGCAGTCAATGTAGCTGTATGTATCATAATAGTAGCTGCGGCAGCTCTTGCTTTTATAGTTCTTTATAACCTGACCAATATCAATATAACAGAAAGAGTAAGAGAACTTGCAACTCTTAAAGTTCTGGGATTTACTGACAAAGAGACTACCAATTATATATACAGGGAGAACACTGTCATGACTTTGGTAGGAATTGTTATCGGTCTATTCCTTGGAAAATACCTTCTCGTGTGGCTTATGAGTACGGTTGAGAATAATTATATGATGTTCGGAAGAGATGTATCTGTTAGAAGTTATATTCTGGCAGCAGCATTGACCGCAGGCTTTTCACTGTTTGTAAATATCATTGCGCATTTTTCTATACAGAAGATAAATATGGTAGAAAGCCTCAAATCGGTAGAATAAAAAAGCGGGAAGCTATGCTATTGTGCTGCTTCCCGCTTGTATTATTATGCCTCGAGATCCTTGCCTGTAAGGAGCTTATATGCTTCTTTGTATTTCTCGATAGTTTTGTCTATAACATCCTGAGGGAGATTGTAGTCGCTGTCAGGATTGGCCTTGAGCCAGTCACGTACGAACTGCTTGTCAAATGAAGGCTGTGAATGACCTGCTTCATATCCCTCTAAAGGCCAGAAACGGCTTGAATCAGGAGTGAGCATCTCATCTGCAAGAACTACTTCGCCATTTTCATCAAGACCGAATTCGAACTTGGTATCAGCGATGATTATGCCCCTTGTAAGTGCATAGTCAGCGCACTTCTTATAAAGAGCTATTGTATAATCGCGGATCTTCTCGGCGTAGTCTCTGCCATGTCCCGGAAAGTCTCTTTCAAGAACTTCTACGCTTCTTTCGAAATCTATATTCTCGTCATGATCACCGATCTCGGCTTTGGTGGAAGGAGTGTAGATAGGCTCAGGGAGCTTGTCGCATTCCTTAAGTCCTTCAGGGAGCTTTATGCCGCATACTGTGCCGTTTGTCTTATAGCTTTCCCAGCCGCTTCCTGTGATGTAACCACGAACGATACACTCTACAGGGATCATTGTAAGCTTTTTGCAAAGCATGCTGTTGCCTGTAAACTGAGGCTGGTTGAAAAATTCAGGCATATCCTTAACATCAGTACTTATCATATGATTGGCAACTATATCAGATGTATAGTCGAACCAGAACTTGGACATCTGAGTCAGAACAGCACCCTTTTTAACAACCTTGTTTTTGAGAATAACGTCGAAAGCGGAGATACGGTCTGTAGCAACCATAATAAGATTGTCTCCTGTATCGTAGATCTCACGAACCTTGCCTTCCTTAATAGGTGTAAACTCCTTCATTTCATGACCTCTCTTAATATGCTTTATATAGTGGCATATAGCCTTTTTATGTTCCGGTACAAGTATATTACACACCCTTTTCAAAAGTAAACATTCTAGATGTAAAAAATAAATTGAACATTCAGTCAAAAAATTGTGCATGTTTTTTGAAAATATTTTTTGCTCGAAATCGATTTCAATTTCTTCCGGCACACAACATTAACGTGGTGTTCATAATTTCGTCATATTATCAATGTAATATTAAATCATCGGAAGAAGATAAATGATCCGAAGCAACCAATAACTTAACTTTTTCATAATGGGCTGTCTGACTCCCCATCAGATGGCCCTCCTCCCTAAAATCCCCGATGAGATCAGCTCATCGGTTTTTTTGTGATGTATAAAGGGAATGTCTTTTCCTCTTTGAAACTAAACTGATACATGATAAAATAATAATGCGCACACTTTTTTACGTACATAAAGGAGGAAGACGTATGGCAGAAGATCGTGTTGAACTTATAAATGAGCTTTATAAGAAGACGTTTGGTAAGGAATACAGTAAATATGGCGATATTCTGGAAAGATACGATAAATCTACCGGAACGCTGTACTGTCGTGCGGACAATAGTGAAGTAAAGTATACCCTTGACCAGATTCAGGGAGCTGAGAAATACCTTCGAGAATCTATAGAGAAGGATCAGAATACCGGAAGAGATACTTATTACAAAATAGCCATGTGTGCAATTAAATTATTGCAGGAGGAAGAACAGCAGGTATAAAAGACGCCGCCGGAAAGGAGCTATCCGTGGAAGTTATCGCAAGCTGCAAAGACTTTTTGGATGATACTGTTAAGTATCAGCTTATAAGGCGATATCAGGACCGTTACTATATACGATTTGAACTTGAAAGCGGATTTATTGCAGAACTTCCGGTTTCTGAGATTCCTACGGGCAAAAATGTTGTAAAGCTTATAACAGACAAGCCGTCTGAGATGATCAAGATAGTGAATGCTTTCAGGCAAAAGGGGGACTGGACAGAGACATCTTATGTGCAGTCAACTATAATAGACTGCTTATTATATAGCGGTGATATGCCCATGACGCAGGCATCCAAGATATGGTCAAAGCTTAGCAGGCACGAAGATCTGGTGCAGGAGATGTACAACATGATAGTGGAAGAAAGTCCCGGCATAAGAAGCGTCAAGGCAGCAGGATTTACAGCCAGAAAGCTCATGGATATAACACAGATGACGCTGATAGGCGCATACCTGTTTATGGTATCACTTCGAGAAGACCCCGAGAAGGCACTTCCGCAGCTCAAAGACATGGTTGTTGATAAACAGACAACCGGATATGACGAAACGTAATGCTTTAATAAATAGATATATTAAAAACATCGCAGCAGAAATAATTGGATCAGATAAATAAAAGGAGGCGTCCCACACAGCGGGGAGTCTCCTTTTTTGTTGCACAAGACCGGCAAGCGAATGGATGCTTGCATACAAATTCATTTGCCGGTCGTAAGAACATGGAGCACTAAGTGCGGAATGTTCGTGTGCGAAATCGAGTAGGAGTCAGCCTACTCGATACAAGATCATACCTGAAAATCCCACTTGGAGATACGGATGCGTCCAAGTGGGAAGGTGTGCATATCACAATACTTCTGTAGGCTCTGATGAGAAATCGCCATATCCCTTTTCATAGAGTCCGTTTACAAAATCAATAGCACGCTGGCCGGATTCTTCTATCGGAACTGACTGGCTGTAGATATATTCAAGCATATCGCCGGAAGGTGCAAGTTTGAAGTTGACCTGAGTGCCGATGATCTTGCCATCTCCGATATCCATAGGGACTACTTCTGCTGATATAACTTCCTTTACAACTCCGGGTGCAAATAGAACTCTCATATATACCTCCTTGAGTAAAAATTGGTATTCTTAAAAGAAATATAAATATGCCGATACGTTTATATCCAATTGATGATAATGAATCAGTCCATTAGCTATATCGGAGAGAAAGATAGGTTTGTTAATATTAAATTTTCACTTGGACGGTGCAGTATCTGATCATTTTCCGTAAGGGCTTTTTCTTTTGGTCAAAAAAAGATATAGTAATAGATAAGTTTTTTGAAGCGGTTGATAGTTATCCGCAAATGAAAGGATATAGGATGATCAAAGCAGTAATTTTTGACATGGATGGAACATTATATGATACAGAGGCTGTGTATAGGAAGGCCTGGATCAAGGCAGGAATCCCTGACGAGTTCTATCTTAAGCTTATAGGAAGAAGTCATGTGAGCATAGTGAAGATGCTTGAAGATAATGGATACGACTCAGACAAGATATATGAGCTCAAGAATAAATATACCGAAGAAGAGATAAGTAAGGGTATTCCTGTTAAGGAAGGCACACTTGAAACACTTAAATGGTGCAAAGAAAACGGACTTCTTACAGCTATAGCAACATCTTCTGCCAAGCAGGTTGCGCTTAGATATATAAAAGAAACTGGTATGGAAGAGTATTTTGACAAGGTTATAAGCGGCAATCAGCTTGAAAACGGCAAGCCTGCTCCTGATATCTTTATTTATGCAGCAAAGGAGCTTTGTGTAGATACAGATCAGTGCATGGTTGTAGAGGATAGTTTCAACGGAGTAAGAGCAGGCAAGGCTGCTGATATGCTCACAGTAATGGTACCTGATATCATTCCTGCCGATGATGAGATGAATGAACTTGCTGATACAGTGCTTGGAAGCCTTAAGGAGTTTCCTGAATATGCGCAGCAGTTTATAAAAAATTAATCATAGATAATGCAAAAATATGCAAATAACATATTTCATAAATTATAAGCCTATAATATAATTGTTAGGTGCGACTTACAGAACGCAATTTGATTTTGTGACATAAATGTTTTTTTATAATTTAGGAGGAAGAAACAATATGAAGATCGGTATTATTGGTTACGGCAATCTGGGCCGAGGCGTTGAGATAGCTGTTAATGCTGCTCCTGATATGGAGCTTGCAGCAGTATTTACAAGAAGAGATCCAAAGAGCGTATCTATCATCTCTAAGGATGTGCCTGTTGTAAATGTAAGTGAAGTTGCTGACTGGAAAGACAAGATCGATGTTATGGTCATCTGCGGAGGTTCTGCAACAGATCTTCCTGTTCAGACACCTGAGTATGCTAAGCTCTTTAATGTAATTGACAGCTTCGATACACATGCACGTATTCCTGAGCATTTTGCCAATGTTGACAAGGCAGCTAAGGAGTCAGGACATGTTGGACTTATCTCTTGCGGATGGGATCCGGGTCTTTTCTCTCTTAACAGAGTATATGCCAATGCTATCCTTCCTGATGGTAAGGATTATACATTCTGGGGCAAGGGCGTAAGCCAGGGTCACTCAGATGCAGTACGCCGTATCGAGGGTGTTAAGAATGCAAAGCAGTATACTATTCCTGTAGAAGCTGCTCTTGAAGCTGTCAGAAATGGCGAGAATCCGGAGCTTACTACACGTGACAAGCATACTAGAGAAGTCTTCGTTGTAGCTAAGGAAGGTGCTGACAAGGCTCTTATTGAGAAGCAGATCAAAGAGATGCCTAACTACTTCGATGAATACAATACAACTGTACATTTCATAGATGAGGATGAGTTCAACAAGAACCACTCAGGTATGGCTCACGGCGGTTTTGTATTTAGAAGTGGCAGAACAGGCGTTAATAAAGAGAACAATCACATCATCGAGTATAGCTTAAAGCTTGATTCCAATCCGGAATTTACTACAAGTGTACTGGTAGCTTATGCTAGAGCAGTAAAGAGAATGTATGACGAGGGACAGCGCGGATGCAAGACTGTTCTTGATGTTCCTCCTACATATCTTTCTGAAAAGAGCGACGAAGAGCTTAGAAATCACCTTCTTTGATTCTATCGTTTTGGCTGAGTATAGCAGCATAGACTTATTACACTTAAACATGACTTCTTGAAAATATTTCAAGGATTTATTAAGGCTTTATATCTATATCCCGGTGTTGTTACATACGAGTACTTATGGTACCGTTTAATTGTGATATGCACCGGGATTTTTATGCATGGAGGTTTGCATTTATGAGATTTAAAACCAGAAGCAGCATGGTTATGTTCTTTCTAAGAGGGAGTCTGCATTTCTTTTTTGGCGGAATAGCAGCATCTCTTGTCGTTGCTTTTCTAGATATGATAAACCCCAAGATCATACAGTATACAGTTGACTATTGTATTGGGGATTCCAAGTCCAAGCTCCCCTTTTATATGAGCTTTATCATGAACAGGCTCGGTGGAAGGGAAGTAATAAGACATAACCTTATCTATATCGCTATTGTTATCATTTGTATAGCTTTTATAGCAGCGGTATTCAGATATTTTTCTAAAGTATATAACACTAAGGGTGCTGAGAAGCTTGTTGAGACAATGCGTAATACTTTATTTGAGCATATCTTAAAGCTTCCCTATTCCTGGCACAGTGCCAATCATACAGGTGATATCATACAGAGGTGCACCTCTGATGTAGAGACTATCAAGAACTTCCTTTCAGGACAGCTTGTATCTTTTTTCAGAGTTGTGATCATGATATCTCTGGCCCTTTATTTTATGTTCTCTATTAACGTGAAGCTTTCGCTTATCGCAATGCTCCTTTTCCCGGTACTGATACTCTATTCATTCTTTTTCCATAGGAGGATAGGTGCCACATTTGAAAAGGCTGATGAGCAGGAGGGTAAGCTTTCTGCCATAGCGCAGGAGAACCTTACAGGTGTGCGTATAGTAAGAGCCTTTGGAAGAGAGCAGTACGAGAAGGACAAGTTCGTATCCTATAACGAAGAATATACCAGGATGTGGACCAATCTTATGAAGCTTCTGTCTGCATTCTGGGCTTCCAATGACCTTATATCAGGTCTTCAGGTCATGATCGTAACTGTTATGGGCGCTGTATTCAGCGTAAGGGGACATATAACTGCCGGAGAGTTTATAGCTTTCGTATCCTATAACTCAATGCTCATCTGGCCTGTGAGAATGCTGGGAAGGATCATCTCCGAGATGAGTAAAGCCGGCATATCAATCGACAGGGTCAGATATATCATGAACAGCGAAGAAGAACAGGACGAAGAGGGCGCTCTGGAGTGTCCTATAGACAGGGATATCGTGTTTGATAATGTATCCTATTCTTTTGAACATAAGGACAATGAATCTGACACAGATAGGAATGATGGTGAGCAGATAAAAGAAACAGATTCTGATAAAGAAAAATCTGATAAAGAAAAATCTGATAAAGAAAAATCTGATAAAGAAATGTCTGTTAAGGATAACAGATCAGCTAATGAAGTATGCGACAATGAAATATTAAAGAATGTAAGCTTCACCATAAAGAAGGGCTCAACCCTTGGAATCCTGGGCGGTACGGGATCAGGAAAGTCCACTCTTATGTATCTTCTTGACAGACTTTATGACCTGCCTAAGGAAAACGGAACCATCTCAATAGGCGGCGTTGATATCAGGAAGATCAAAAGGTCATGGCTTCGCAAGAATCTGGGATTTGTACTTCAGGAGCCGTACCTGTTCTCAAGGACTCTGTCTGAGAATATAGGAATAGCTGCAGATGCTGATGACAAGGGAAGCGTCAGCATGGACAGAATAAGGCATGCATCCAAGATTGCAGCTCTTGATGAGTCTGTTGAGAAGTTCCCGTCAGGTTATGATACCTTCGTAGGCGAAAGGGGCGTGACCTTATCAGGTGGTCAGAAGCAAAGAACAGCCATCGCTCAGATGCTCATAGAAGAGCCGCCTGTAATGATATTTGATGATTCACTTTCGGCAGTTGATACTCAGACAGATGCCCGTATCAGGAAAGCACTGTCTGAAAACATAGATGATGCTACAGTCATACTGATATCCCACAGGATCATGACCCTTATGCATGCTGACAATATCATAGTCCTTGATAAGGGAAGGATCGTAGAACAGGGAACACATAAAGAGCTTCTTGAAAGGAAAGGCATATATTATACATGTGCAAGGCTGCAGGGCCTTGACGTAGATGCAGTGTGACAACTGACATAGAATTCATGAAGGAATAATATGAATAACAATATTAAAGATAATGAGAATAAAATAAAGACTCTTCCATGGCTTGGCATTCCAAAGCTCCTTCCATATGTCAGGCCTTACAAGAAGATCATAGTACAGATGGTAACGCTTGGAATGCTAAGCTCGCTTGCTGACTCTGCATATCCTCTTTTTAACCAGTATGCCATCAACAATTTCATAGGACAGGGGACTTTAAAAGGACTCCCTGTATTTATAGCACTTTATGTCATAGTCTTAACCCTTCAGACTATAGACAACTACATAACTGTAGCTATGTGCGGCAAGGTGGAGATGAGCGTTAACAGAGACCTTAGAAATGCATCGTTCTCTCATTTGCAGGAGCTGTCACTTTTTTACTTCAATACCAATAATGTAGGTTATATTCATGCAAGGGTTATGAGTGATTCCGGCAAAATAGGTGAGATGATAGCCTGGAGATTCATGGATATAGTATGGCAGCTTTCGTATATAATCTTCGTACTTATAATGATGCTGACTATAAACTTAAAGCTGGCACTTATAATCTTCATGCTGATACCTATTGTTGTAATACTTGTTGCTGTATTTCAGAAGAAGCTCCTTGTTATCAACAGGAAGATAAGAGAGATCAATTCCAAGATCACAGGTAACTTCAACGAAGGTATAACAGGCGCTTCATCTATTAAGACTCTGGTAGTAGAAGACAAGATCCAGGAAGACTTTGAGAAAGATACAGTCAAGATGAGAAGTACAGCTGTAAGATCTGTGCGCTACTCAGCATTTTTTACCGCAATAGTAACTCTTGTATCATCACTTGCTCTTGCAATAGTCTTGTGGTATGGCGGATCCCTTTCTGTAGAAGGACTTATGACTATAGGAACCATCTCTGTATTTGCATCCTATGCTCTTGGTATCATGGAGCCTATACAGAACATAGTAGTTACTATATCTGAGATTATAGCTATTCAGGTCAATATAGAGAGATTCACAAGGCTTATGGAGACAGAGTCTGACGTATCAGACAGACCTGATGTTATAGAGAAATACGGTGACACTTTTAATCCCAAAAAAGAGAACTGGGAAGAACTTAAAGGTGATATTGAATTTAAAGATATAACCTTCCGTTATCCTGACGGTGAAGAGAACGTCCTTGAGAACTTCAATCTTAAAGTCCCTCAGGGTAAGAGAGTAGCCATAGTAGGAGAGACTGGCGCAGGCAAATCTACACTTGTCAACCTCGTCTGCAGGTTCTATAAGCCTACCAAGGGACAGATTCTGATCGATGGCCACGATGCTGCTGACAGGTCTATAGGCTGGCTTCACAATTCTATAGGATATGTGCTGCAGACGCCTCATCTGTTCTCGGGCTCTGTAAGAGAGAACCTTAAATATGGCAAAGAAGATGCAACCGACGAAGAGATCTGGACTGCACTTGACCTTGTGGCAGCAGGAGATGTAGTCAGAAGGATGGAGAAAGGCTTGGACAGTGATGTAGGAGAAGGCGGAAACCTCCTGTCTACAGGTGAGAAGCAGCTATTGTCATTTGCAAGAGCAATTCTTTCAGATCCAAGGATCCTGATCCTTGACGAAGCTACAGCATCTATTGATACTGTTACAGAGAAGAAGATACAAAATGCCATTAAAGTCATGACCAAGGGCCGTACAACTTTTGCTATAGCACACAGACTTTCAACAATCACAGACTATGATGTGATCCTTGTTGTAGATGATGGCAGGATCGTTGAAAGCGGCACCCATGAAGAGCTTATGATAGCCGGCGGAAGGTACTTCGAACTCTTCACAAGACAGTTTAATGACCTCGTTGTTAACAAATCTATAGAAAAAGCACTTGCACATTGACAAGAAAGTATTTACTATAAGAAAAGTTGAAACGTTTGGTCAAAAAATCTTTTTGATTTAAAGAAAAAGGAGTCATATGGAAACATCTGCTAAGTTACCTGAGCTATTCGGAAGCATGGTTTTCAACGAAGAAACCATGAAAGAACGTCTTTCCAGCGCATCATATGAAGCATGGAAAAAATCTGTTACTGACGGAACACCACTTGAGCTGTCAACAGCCAATGAAATTGCGGAAGCTATGAAGCAGTGGGCTGTAGAAAAGGGTGCAACACATTTTACACACTGGTTCCAGCCTATGACAGGTGTTACCGCAGAAAAGCATGACTCTTTTATTGAGCCTGCAGAAGGCGGCAAGATCGTTATGGAATTTTCTGGCAAAGAGCTTGTAAAAGGCGAGCCTGATGCATCAAGCTTCCCTAACGGCGGCATTAGATCAACATTTGAAGCAAGAGGATACACAGCGTGGGATCCCAATTCCTTTGCTTTCATCAAGGACAATTCACTCTATATCCCTACAGTATTCCTTTCCTACGGTGGACAGGCTCTTGATAAGAAGACACCTCTTCTTCGTTCTATAGAAAAAGTAAACCAGCAGGCATTAAGGATCCTGCGTCTCTTCGGCGATACTGAGACAAAGAGAGTTATCCCTCAGGTAGGCGCTGAGCAGGAATACTTCCTTATCGACAAGGATGTATATGACAAGAGAGAAGATCTTAGACTTACAGGTCGTACTCTTTTTGGAAATATGCCACCAAGAGGTCAGGAACTTTCTGACCACTATTTCGGTCAGCTTAAACCTCGTGTATCTGAGTACATGAGAGACCTTGACAATGAACTTTGGAAAGTTGGAGTTCTGTCCAAGACCAAGCACAATGAAGTTGCTCCCGGTCAGCATGAGATGGCTCCTATATACACAGACTGTAACGCATCCTGTGACCAGAACCAGCTTGCAATGGAGCTTATGAAGAAGGTAGCCCTTCGTCATAACCTCGTATGCCTTATCCATGAGAAGCCATTTGCAGGTGTTAACGGATCTGGTAAGCATGATAACTGGTCTCTTGGTACAGATACAGGCAAGAATCTCTTTAAGCCCGGATCAACACCAAGCCAGAACGCTCAGTTCCTTCTGTTCCTTGCAGCATTCATAAAAGGTATAGATGAGTATCAGACAACTCTTAGATGTACTGTTGCAAGCGCAGGCAATGATCATCGTCTTGGAGCTCAGGAAGCACCTCCGGCTGTACTGTCTATCTTCCTTGGAAGTGAGCTTGAGCATGTTATCAAGGCTATCATCAATGGCACTCCTTATAAGGATGGCAGCAGGAAGACACTTAAGATCGGTATCGATTCACTTCCTCAGATCCGTCAGGATACTACTGATAGAAACCGTACTTCACCTATGGCATTTACAGGTAACAAGTTCGAGTTCCGTATGCTGGGAAGTGCTCAGTCTGTATCCGGTCCTAACATAGCGCTCAATACTATCATGGCAGAGGAGCTTAAAGAGTTC
Organism: Butyrivibrio sp. TB; assembly: GCF_900110805.1. Classification (NCBI taxonomy): domain Bacteria; kingdom Bacillati; phylum Bacillota; class Clostridia; order Lachnospirales; family Lachnospiraceae; genus Butyrivibrio; species Butyrivibrio sp. TB. Next base: position 44,206 of record NZ_FOER01000033.1, read on the forward strand.
GCAGACAAGCTTGAGAAGAGCAAGAACTTCCAGGCAGATCTTCAGAAGCTCATCAAGAAGACACTTACAGATCATCAGCGTATCATCTTCGAAGGAGACGGATATGACGATGCATGGCTTGTAGAAGCTGAAAAGAGAGGACTTAAGAACTATCCATCTACAGCAGAAGCAATCCCTCACTATGATGATCCTGAGAATATCGCTTTATATGTTAACAATGACATCTATACAGAAGAAGAGATGCATGCAAGACGCGCTATCCACGAAGAGATCTACAATGCGCAGATCTCTATCGAAGCCCGCACTATGAGCGATATGATAAGACGTCAGATCCTTCCTGCAGTATCCGAGTATGCAACAACACTTGCAGATCGTATAGCAGTCAAGAAGGATGCAGGATTCTCAGCAGGATACGAAGCTAAAGTCGGAGCCAAGATCTCTACTCTCTCTGACAAGCTCCAGCTGGCTCAGGAGAAGATCGACAACGATCTTAAGAAGAAACCTGCAGATGCAACAAAGTGCATGAAGTATAGCAGAGATACTATCCTTAAGGATATGAACAAGGCAAGAGAAATCGCAGATCAGCTCGAAGAGCTTACAGATCGTGACTTCTGGCCATTCCCTGTATACTCAGAGATGTTGTTCTCAGAATAAATAAAAAAATGTGGCTTACTCAAACTTCCCGCTGCCCAAGTGGGAAGTTCGAGTTAATAAAATGAGCAGATCCTATTTTAGGAATTGCTCATTTTATTTTAGAGGATTCATGGCAGATATGATAAAATATTTTTTGCTTGTTAAAAAGTAATATGAAGTTTTGGGGGTAAGAGGATGCTCGGGGCAATAAAGGGAAAGCTGGCTTTTGCTAAATTTATTAGAATAATAGGCGTGATTGAGCCTTTTGCAGTAGGTGTCTACGCATTGATATCGCATGAATTTCTCTTGATAATTCTTGGTATTGCGATTTCTATTTTCCTTCTTTTATGGGGGCTGCATATCAGAAATAGCGCAATGAACCAGTACGGCCAATCGTTTGTATTGCCGATGGCAAGGCAAGTGTTTCCGGGTGCTGAGTTTACTTACATAGAGAAGCATCTGGATCTCGATAGATTCCATAATTTAGGACTTATTACCAGAGATAAATATGAAAAAGTGACTAATCACCTTGTTTCGAATGATGAGCATGAACTTGAGAACTTTTCTCTTTTGTGCGAGCATACTGAATCTGATTCGGACGGAGATTCCAGAACGGTTACGACCTACAGCGGTACGGTTGTGAGCTATAAGACTCCGACTGGAATACAGGGGGTTGTAAGAGTTATAGCTTCCGGGCAGTTTAAAATTCTTTTTATCAAAAAAGAAACGACCTTTGTAAGAGGCAAAGCGCCAATTGCTCCTTGGAAGATCGAGACCGGGTCTGTCGCCTTTGATGATAACTTTGAAGTATATGCCAGCGATCAGCATTTAGGATACTACGTTCTTAATGCCTATGTTATAGAAAAGCTCCAGGCATTTAGAGCAAAATATGGTACTTTTGCACTTACCATAACTTCTGATTATCTGTATGCTGCATTTGATCATATTGATAAGTTCATCAGTGTTCCGGAAACAATTTCAAGTATTGGTGAAAATCCTTTTGAAGATGCAAAGAGAGATCTAAACGAGCTGATTGAAAGCCTTAACGATATTTCTTTTGCTATATCTAAGAGTACTCAAAGAGAAAAGATTATTAGGTATTTGCGAAACTCATTAAAAGTTTAGATGTAACCTTAACAAAAGCATTCTGGAACGCTTTTGTTGAGGGCAAAGACGTGAACTGGGCTGATAAATCTTATCTTAGGCGCACTTGAATAAGGCTGATGCCTTATTAAGTTGGTAAGCCCTATGCTATGAGGGGCTTGAGGCTTCTGATGTATTCATGGTGATGAATTTTGTCAGCAAGTACTACAGATATAAGCTGAGTGATTCCTGCAAGTATCAGATCAGCATGCAGAGTCTTCTCATTTTGAGTGCGGC
>NZ_FOER01000041.1:0-17312 GCF_900110805.1 Butyrivibrio sp. TB
TTCCATTGTTGAGACAGCTAAAGCTAATGGTGTTGATGTTTACTACTATCTGAAATATCTTCTCATGAAATGTCCAACATCTCTAACTAGCGATGAAGATCTTGAGAAGCTTTGCCCATGGAATCCTGAATGCAAAGAAGCTCTGGACGAACTCCATCGTCAACATCAGAATGCAATCTTCGATGCACTGTAATCTTTATCATATGTGAATTGTCAAGGTGCTCCAGTCTCCTACGAGGCTGGGGTATATTTTATGGGCAAAAGCCCTTGTACCTAATAATATTTTTGCGGTGGATGTGTTACCCACCGGAAAATTTAGCGCTTACGATAATTCCTCTGTATCCAAGAGATTTGAAAGATCTTCTTCTCTGGTAATTTTGTGATCAAGAGTTAATTTTCCGTCATCATATATCAGGTAGCATGTTCTTGCAGTAATATTTTCATTAATTTCGTGATAAATCCATACGCATCCACTATCATATATAGCCACTTCATCCTCTGTAGATATCAATAGATTATTTTCGTTATAAAGTTGTGCTCCGTATACAACGAACGGCATTACAATGTTGAATATTTCTTGTTCTTCTTTGAAAACGCTATATTTAACAAATATAAAAGATTCTTTCTCATTTATGAAGTAACCTTTCTTTTTAATATCCATACCGTATTTTGAAGCATTATCTGAAAGACTTTCAGATAGCTCATCAACAGTACAAGAATCATCTGACATTGCCGTAATTGTATTTTTCCAAATACTTGAAATGGTACTCGAAAGATCATTTTTATCAGATGCATCATTTCTAAGCGTTGAACTTGGCTTAATACTACCATTACCAGTAATCACTCCATTAATTAAGGAGTTTTCACATATGACCTCAGGAATTTCCAGCTCATTACAGTCCTCACCAGGCTTGTCAACTATTGAAAATTCAAGACTATCAGTTATTTTTTCAAGTTTATGGGTATTATAAACCGTATATTCATCCTCTCTTCTCAGTTTAATACTAATGATCGACATCGTATCAGCATCAAAAGTATATATAACATCATTATATGGAGTACCTTTTCGATCTTCACCAAACGCAGATGCTATACAAGGTAAATAATTCCCTTCAAATTTCACAACAATGTGCCCTTGTTCGTTGACATGACCATCAAAATCTACTGAAACATCTGACATATTATCAAAATCTGGCATAAGAAGCTTTTCAACGTTAACAAAGCTATACAATTTATGACCGGTATATTCATACGCGCTTGATTCTTTGCCATTTATTTTTCCTTCATAAAAATTGTACGATGCTATCATGCTTTGATTGTCAAAATCTCCATGGTCATATAAGTAATAATTAGTAGAATTCGTATAATTTCCATTAAGTGTCCACATATAATTATCTTCATCTATATAATAGTGTTCATATGTCAAATCGTACATTAAAGACTTGTTCGTGATAGGTGTAAATAACATTTTTCCATTAGTATCGGTAACATCTTTAACTTTATAATCGCTAATTCCAGTAGCAGACCAATGAGATGAATAATGAAGCTTCTCATAAGATGCTTCAAAAAGTTTTCGAACAGATATTTCTTTCCTGTTATATTCATAGACAACATCTAACGGATCTTGTTCTGTTCTAAATAATTTAGCAATATCCTTATAGGTAAATGTAAGAGTTAATACAAGAACCAATATTGTAAGAAATACTACTATTCCCCATAATACTTTTTTTGAACGCAAAATAATAATTCCTCCAAATAAATTAAACTTTTTTCACAAAGGGGATTATAACATAGAGAACACATACGTGTTATATTAAATAAAATAACAAGAAAACACACAGGCAAATAATAACCGCACACCCTGAAGGCTTGCGGTTATTAGGATTTTCTTTCATTTAACTCTCAATAAGACACCGAGTCTGACTTACGCGATCACCACTCATAAGAGAATGAACTTCATCAACCACGATTAAATCCAACATCACCGTGCCAGTGCCAGACAAGAGTTAATAGTGATACACAAGAAAACATTAAAGAAATCAAACACTATTTTTTATATTTTACTATTATTCATCAAACTTTATCCACTCGACAACAGTATCGTTTCTATTATCACCTGTTTTCTCTTCGACTGCATCCTTGGATTTGAATGGGAGCTCATAAATTGTTCCATACTCATCAGGATGAATTTCATCTTCAATTACATAATATCCGCATTGGTTGTCACCTTCTTTAATCACATATTTATCTATTGAAGAATATTCAGCCTGCTTATAATCACTTGCAAATGTCCTAAGATTCTCAGAATCTGCACCTGCGAACAATGATAGTTCTTCATCATTTAGAAGATTTGATATCTTAGCTTCCTTAAGAATACTATAGGCAAAATCAAAGCTTTCCAGTTGAAAACTGTAGCATGTTACCGAAGATAAGCTATCTGAAACTGTGTGATACACTTTTATACAGCATTTATTGTCTACGCTCATCGTGTCACCGGCAGATATCAGAAGATTGTTTTCATTAATAATACCATCACCAGATACCACCAGAGGCATAACTATACATCCTATTTCAACTTCACTTTGGCTGATAGTAAATTTGATAAGAGCACCCATATTCTCATCATTTATAACATATCCATCCATAACCAGATCAAATCCCAGCTCTTTGGCATTATCAATAAGGCTGTTTGAAAGATCGGAAACTGTACATATACCTTTTGGAAAAGAATTAATTGTATCACTCCAAATGTTTGAAATGATGTCTGACTGCTCTAAGTTATCGGCCATTTCTGTCTTAAAGATAGGGCTTGGCTGTATCTGGGTATCACCTGAAAATACGTCGTTAATCAGAGAATTCTCACAAATAAGTTTTGGTATTTCTATGTTCTCACAAGCATCAAAAGAGATATCATCAACTGTAAAACTAAGAGTTTGGATTCTCTGGTTATAATCATTAACCTCAAATTTTTGACTTCCACTTAGTGTTACACTTAACAGATTTTTTGATTTAAAATCAAACACATATTCTATCTGAGTATATCCTTGAGAGCTTGTCACCCCCTCTCCGAAAGCTTCTGCAATACAGTGAAGGTTTTCACCTGTAAAAGTAACCGAAACTCGTCCCGTGCTATCGGGAGTATTATTAAAACTTACCGATGTATTTTCCATCTTGTTAAGATCCGGAACCAGTATTTTTACAACGTCCGGGGACGTTCCTGCTTCGCTACCGGAATACTCATATGCAGTATATTCCTGTCCATCTATCATTCCTTCGTAGTACTTGAATGATGATAATGATTCATAAGATTGATCTTTAAAAATAATAAAGTTGTAATATTCAAGCTCTGAATCACGACCAGTTCCACTTACAGTCCATACATAATTGTCAGAATCAATATAGGACCTTTCATATTCCAAATCAGTGTATGATATACTCTCAGAATCCCCTAAATTAATGGTTCTTGTATTATTAGTAGAGTAACTTGCAGAACTAAGATAATTTTCACGTCTTCCGGAAACATTCAAATGACTTGCGTACAGAATATTTTCACTAGATGCTACGAAAAGATTTCTGATTGTAATTTCCTGACCATCATATTCATAGATATCATCAAGCGGATGCTGATATTTCAAGAAAAACTGATGAACAGATGGATAACAAAAATAGGCAGCACAGGCTACGACTGCTATCAGAATTAACCTGATGATTATTTTTGCTTTCATATTATTTTTCTCCCTCGATCTCTAGAGAAATATTATCCTCAAGAGTACTACTTTTTTCATAAAAGAGATTATAACATAGAGCTAAGAGAAATGTATTCCAAATAATCCCTGCCTCCTTCCAAATGGGTCATTTTAGTTTTATTTCAAAGAAAATGATGGTTGCTTCTATGCAGCGGCAGTGACAAAAGCAACTCAACCAGTGGTGGAGTCCCGCTAAAATAGGGCGTTTTCGCCCTGTCAACCAACAGTTCGTGTTAAAATAGATCCTGATAATGTAAGGTGGAAGCATGAAAGGAGGTGCCCGATATGGACCAGATCAAAATCGGAAAATTTATAGCATCATGTAGAAAAGAGAAAGGGATGACACAGGCTTATCTTGCAGAGAAACTTGGAATAAGTGACAGAGCTGTCAGTAAATGGGAGACAGGTAAGTCATTACCGGATACAGGTATAATGCTTGAGCTGTGTGAGCTACTTAATATCAACGTCAACGAACTCCTGTCGGGTGAAAAAATCATGACTGAAACTTATAATAAGAAAGCTGAAGAGAACCTTTTACAGATGAGGAAAGAGGTTGAGGAAAAGGACAGACAGTTACTAAGTCTAGAGATCCTGATAGGAGTACCGGCTACAGTTGCCGGAATAGTATTATGTTTTGTTGCATCCTTTGTAGAGATGTCAACAGCTCTTAGGATCATACTGATCGTATTTGCAATGCTGATCATATTTACATTTGCATTTATCGCTGTAGGTATAGAGCAGAAGGCCGGATACTATGAGTGTCAGAAATGCCATGACAGACACGTACCCACCTATTGGCAGACCAACCTTGCCATACATAAAGGACGCACCAGATACATGAAGTGCCCTGTCTGCGGTGAGTGGAGCTGGCAGAAGAAGTACCTTACTAAGGAAAGAAGCGATGATACCCCTGTCAAGATTATCAGATAAGATATAATAAAAGAGTTGTTGAGCCAGAACAATTTGCTTTACAATCAGAAAAAAGAAAGACAATCCCTTGATCATATAAATAAGTCATAGGGATTGTCCTTTTTTATTGTACTGAAGCATTGTTAATAATATAGTTCATATCATCAAGTACAAGCGCAGAGCATCTAGGGAATGTCGCCATAGTATCTTCCGGATACAGCATAAGCCCTGCAAATATCGACGCATAGAACTCAACTGATGCCGCCGTGCGGCTTATGTTCTTCTTATAACCTTTTGGAAGTTTGCAGGAAGATTTATTGTAGTTGGACTTCTCAGCTTTGAAAGCCTCCTCGAAATCATCAGATATTCTATAGTCTGTAGATATCCCTCTTAATATGTTAGACTTTATGGTAATGTAGTGTCCGAACTCATGGCATATGGATATCTTGGCCTGATCTGTTACGCAGGCACTAGCCCTTTCGACAGGTTTAGTGCTAAGCATTATAAGAGGTCCGCTGCGCCATTCGAAATAGCCTATGATATTGCCAATATTGGACCAGCCTGAAGTGTCGATCTCAGGAAGCGGATCACTTTCATGATATATACGGATATTGCCGCCATCAGCTGCATAAATATCCTGAAGAGATGCTGGAATATAACTCAGGTAATAGGTAGAATAAGTAGTGACAGTAGAATCCAAAACCACGTTACTGCATTTTGATATATTGCACCCATCAGCATAGGATCTGATAGGAAGCCATATAAGCATCAAAAACAGAACCAGCACGGCTGTGGAAAATAACGATTTTTTAGTACGGATACAGGTATGTTTGGACATATTATTCCTCCTTTCTAAATAAGTCAAAACCAAAGATGTCAACAGTGAGTAAATAGCCAAATAATCTGTAATAATATCGACATATTATCGATATAACATTAGTTTGTGTTGTAATTAAATGATAATACTTATCATTATTTCGTGCAAGTTATCATGGTTCATTGTATACACCAGATACTTATATGAGTAAATCATGTAAACATGGAATATCATAGCTAAACTGCAAAAGATAAACAGATTCAGTGAATTTGTAAGGGCTTACAAGCCAAGTAAAAAGTCTATAACAAATGTTTTATAATTGCAAGTATAAGCAGATATTATTTATGATCTATGTTTGAACATATATACCAATTGTATATTTTCTATATAATTATTCATTAGGTCAAGAGTGAATTTTATTTTTGGCATAATGCAAAATCAGCATGGCAAAATACTGTAAATAATTGACTACAATAATTTTAACTATTGTTCGAAACAGCCTTATACAATCATAAATAAAAAATATAGTAGTTTTAGTTCATCCTCGGTGGAGTCGAATTAAATTGGCTCTATTGCTGAATTTTTAACTTATATCATATCAGTTGATCATTTTACATTAGATAGGAAAACTTGAGGTTAAGATGGAAAAAAATATAAATACAACAAGAAAAATCCCCAAAAGAATAGCAAGTACAGTCATCCAGTCGCTAAAAGGCGGCGTAGTTCCGCGTATAGGCCTTCCGTATATTACGGTAGGACGTAAAAATGAGATAGATGCGCTTCTTCACGATGTAGATATAATCGCAGATGGCGGAGCCTCCTTTAGATTTATAAACGGTAAATACGGAAGCGGTAAAAGTTTCCTACTCCAAACTATACGTAATTACGTTATGGATAAAGGCTTTGTAGTGGTAGATGCAGACTTATCCCCCGACAGGCGTCTTCATGGCAACAAGGGTCAGGGCCTTGCAACTTACAAGGAGCTTATCCAGAACATGTCCACTAAGACAAGGCCGGAAGGCGGAGCGCTCACTCTTATCCTTGATAAGTGGATACAAGGCATACAATCTCAGGTGGTAGCAGAAGGTATACTTCCTGACTCAGACTCTTTTGCCACAGAAGTAGAGAAGAAGATCTTCGCAGTCATATCATCTATGAACGAGCTGGTGCACGGATTCGACTTCGCCAAAATTCTGACTATGTACTATCGCTCATATATGAACGGAGATGAAGACACCAAAGCCAAGGTCATCAAATGGTTTAGAGGTGAGTATCTTAATAAGACCGAAGCCAGGTCTGAGCTTGGGGTTAATATCGTGATCACGGATGACGACTGGTACGAATACATGAAGCTCTTTGCAAGATTCCTGCAACAGGCAGGATACGCCGGGATGATGATCATGATAGATGAGCTTGTTAATATCTATAAGATCCCGAATTCTATTACAAGGCAGTACAACTATGAGAAGATGCTGACCATGTACAATGATACCCTCCAGGGTAAAGCCAAATATCTTGGTTTTATAATGTGCGGAACACCGCAGTCCATAGAAGATCCAAGAAGAGGCGTATACAGTTACGAAGCTCTTAGATCCAGGCTCGCGGATGGCAAGTTCTCCAAGGAAGGTGTAAGAGATATGCTGGCACCTGTTATAAGGCTTGAACCTCTTACAGCAGAAGAGATGCTGGTACTGTGCGGCAAGCTCTGCGAGATTCATGCACAGCTATACGGTTACGAATCTTCACTCACAGACAATGACCTTGCAGTATTTATAAGGATCGAGTACGGAAGGATAGGAGCAGACTCTCATATCACTCCAAGAGAAGTTATAAGGGACTTCATAGAACTTCTTGATATCCTGTACCAGCACCCTGATATAGACGTGGAGAGCCTTCTTTCATCAGATGAGTTCAGCTATGCAAAAGATGAACTTGCACAGCAGGAAGATGATGTAACATCCGGTATCAGGATAGAAGGCTCTGCTGCCCCGGATGATGGTAAGGGATTCGCAGAGTTTAGACTTTAATGTGTGTTTGATTGGAAGATTAATACAGAGGCAGTGGCTTTTAAGAAAAGGTCACTGCCTTATTTTGCATTAATTGAGTTTTGGGCAGTGTTTTTAAAGCGATAAGGAAGCCCACTAAAAGCAACGTACTATATATTTTTTGTAAATGTATATATAATTGTAGTATATATTTGTAATAGATTATCTATATCTCCATTACCTTCAGACAATGGGTAATCTAACCATCCACTACAACAGTCTTAAGTAAAGCTGTTGCCAGAACCAAAAATGAGGGAATCATTATGAGAAAAAATCTAAAAAAGGCAGGTTCAGTACTACTTACAACCGCGCTCCTGACTCAGTTAGCAGGTTGCGCTGATCTGTCACTAAACAAGTCAGACACACAAGCATCCAAAGAAGAGCAGGATAGCGCTTCATCAGATGAAACAAGTACTGCCTCCGGCACATCATCTACTACGCCGCAGGAATCTTCTAATCAAGGCTCAGGCGACATAACCGTAACTTCTATAGAAAGGACCAACCTTTTAAACGGTCTGTTCTCAGAAGAAGCTCCCACTTATACAACCAAGGAAGATACACTGGTTCCTGCAAGTGACCTGTCCAATGTAGTAAACATGGAAGATTATAGCTACTATTCAGAAACATTTTTACAGGCTCTTGCATCTGACGGTTTTGCAATATCCGATTACAACTCCGGCTATGAGTTCTTCGAAGCCTATGAGGACAACAGGTATTTCCAGATAGCCAACTTCGTAACAGTTGATTCTATGATGCATACCTATCATCTGTACTTCACATATCTTTTGAAAAAGACAGAGAAGGAATATCTCACATCAGAACTTTCTGAATTGGGCAAAGAAATGCTTGATGCATCTAAAACTCAGTACGAAGCCTTAAAAGGAACAGACTGGGAGAAGGCTGCACTTATGAACGTAGCATATTTTGCAGTAGGAGCATCTCTTCTTGATGAAAGCACTGAAGTTCCTGACTATGTAAGTGACAATGTAAAAAGTGAGTTGTCTCTTATAAACAATGCTGCCGGTATAACTACGTCTCCTATATTTGGATTCGAAGAAGATTACAGCCAGTACAAGCCAAGAGGCTACTATGATCAGGATGAAGCATTAAAGCCATACTTTAGAGCCATGATGTGGTATGGAAGGATTAACTTTGACACATCAGACGATGACCTTTTAAGATCCTCAGTTCTAATGACAACAGCCATGCAGGAAGGACCTATAGACAGATGGCTTAAGATATATACAGTTACAGCCTTCTTTGCAGGAGAAGCAGATGATCTGTCCTACTACGAGTATCAACCTGCAATAGAGCAAAGCTTCACAGACTATTCAGATGTAGAAGCTATGGCAGCAGATGCACAAGGCTTTGAGACCTTCAAAGGACTTGTAGCAGCAATGGACGGCCCCAGCATCAATTCTACGATCACAATGGACGATGGCGGCGCTACAGACCACGTAGAAGAGAGCAAGGGCTTTAGATTCATAGGTCAGCGCTTCTCCCTTGATGCTGCAATATTCCAGAACCTTATGTACTCCAAGACCTTAGAGAACTCTGAAGGTGATACCAGAAACCTTCCTGATGCCCTTGACGTACCTGCAGCACTTGGCTCAGACAAGGCCATGGAGCTACTTGAAGAGCAGGGCGATACAGATTATAAGAACTATACTGAAAATATGGAAAAGCTCCAGACCGTAATATCTGAAAAAGATAACACCTTCTGGGAAACAAGTCTTTCATCAGCTTGGCTTAAAACACTTACACCTCTACTTGATGAAAAGACAAGCGCTCACCCCTTCTTCATGCAGTCGGAGAAATGGAAGATCAAGGATATTGAAGGTTTCCTTGCAAGCTGGACTGAACTTAAGCATGACACAGTTCTATATGCTAAGCAGCCAGTTGCAGAGATGGGCGGCGATGATATAGTCAAAGACGACAGAGGATACGTAGAACCGGAGCCATTGGTATATTCAAACCTTAAAAATCTCATAGACAAGACATCAGAAGGTCTTGATTCCTATGGATATATATCCAGTGATGAAAAAGATAACTTAAAGCTCCTTTCAGACCTTGCAGATAACCTCTATACAATATCCGTCAAGGAACTGGGCGGCGAGACTCTTACAGATGATGAGTACGAGCTTATAAGATGCTACGGCGGATCACTGGAACACTTCTGGCAGGACGCTGTTAAGACTCCTGATAATACAACACCTGCAGCTGTAGACTTCCCATCATCACTTGTTACTGATGTAGCAACTGATCCAAACGGCGGAACATACCTTGAATGCGCAACAGGCGGTACAGCAACGATTTATGTAATAGCTCCTGTTGACGGCCAGCTCAAGATCTGTCAGGGAGAAGTCTTCGCCTTCTATGAGTTTGTTTATAACGAAAGGCTTACTGATGATGAGTGGAGATATGGTATGGGATTTGCAAGTGAGATCGATCCCGAAACCTACGAATATGTAGAGCATGAACAGCTTGGCATCGAAAGACCCTGGTGGGCACAGGATCTAAGAGTTTCTATGTGGTAACTCAAAATTAATTTAAGGACTGTTTTAATGAAAAAGGGCACTTTTTTTAGAATAATAATTTCGATTATTTTTATAATAGTCACTTTATTATCTGCTATGTTTATAATCCCAAACAGCAAACTTACTATTCCTGAAAGTATAGTCTTTAATTCTAAGAGTGCATCTGTTTTCAATATGAATGCCAGCCTTCAAAATGGCCATTTTGAACTATCTGATGAAGGTGGAGCGGTAGTCTGGAAGAGCAGCAGCAGCTGGAAAGTGCAGGACTTCCTGATCTGCGACATTGATAATGACAGTCAAGACGAGATCCTCCTTCTAACCTGGAAGAAAGGAAGCTTTGGAAGGCACCTTCCCTTTTGGGTAGATAAGAATGATACCGAAACAGGTCAGCACATCTATATTTATGAAAAAAGGGAGCAAAATGCCGATAAATACGGCTTCCTTAGAGCATCATGGATGTCATCAAGTCTCCAGGACATAATAAACTCCTGGAGTTTTGATAATAAGACAAAGCTCCGCGTAACTTATGAAAGCGGCCAGGTACAGTATTTTAGCTGGATAGGCTGGGGGCTTAAGGCCTATGAGCTTCCATCTTCTAAAGTGACCTTTACAGCGGTAGGAGATACTATAGCTCACAAGCAGATCTATACTTACGGAGCTATGTATGAAAACAATAACTATGATTTTCTCTATGATAATGTCAAAGAAAAAATATCTGAGGCAGACCTTTCCGCAGTTGTGCAGGAGACTCCATTTGCAGAAGATAAAGATTTCTATAATGCCATAGCAGATGACATAGAAGATAACATATCAGATGACAAAAAAAGCACATCACAAGAATCCAAGATCAAAGACCAGATAAACCGTCTTTACAGCGAATATCCCAGATTTGCATCACCGCAAGGCATCGCTTCTTCCCAGGAGGCAGCAGGCTTTGACATCATAGCCTGTGCCACCAATCACATGATGGATCAGGGCATAGAAGGCATTGACAGAACCTACTATGCCTATAAGGATGATACTAATGTAATAGGCATCCTCCCCTCTGACCGTCAAGAATCAGAGAATTATATTGTCATATCCAAAAACGGAATCACCATAGCCCTTTTTGACTACACCTACGGTATCAATGACCTTGGCATCCCTTCAGGGTATTCTAATTGTATAAATATACTATCCGATGAAGATAAGGTAAAAAAAGACCTGGAAACAGCTAGACAAGAAGCTGATGCTGTAATAGTATTCGTACACTGGGGAGAAGAGTACAAAAGCGATATAACCGATTATCAGAAGAAGTGGACCGATATCTTCTATGAAAGCGGAGTTAATGTAGTAATAGGCTCTCACCCGCATGTACTTGAACCATACGAACTGATACAACGAGAAGGCGGGCAGCAGATGCTGGTATATTATAGTCTTGGTAACTTCGTATCAGGCCAAAACGAAATAGAACGTATCCTTGGAGGCATGGCAACCTTCACGATAAACAAAACAGTCACACAGGATGGCATGACCATAACCCTTACAGATTATGAACTTGAACCCATAGTAACCCATCAGGAAAAAGAAGGAATCTATACAGCCTACTTCCTTAGAGACTATACAGATTCCCTTGCTTCTATGCACAGGTTAAATCCTTCTATTGCCGGGCTGTGGGTGCTATATGATGATGAGACCAAGTTCACAATCGATTAATTTAGAATATCTTTTTGCAGTTTTTTTACAGATCCTCTCTTGTTTTTTCAATATAATCTGGCGTTATATAAAGTCACAGATCATAATTCCTTTGAACATTCTGGCTTCAGCTATAAATAAATCGTCCTTTTTTAATAACAGATGGCGCAAAATATGCGATGAAATGCATATACCTTTACAATAGTTATAAAAAGTTATAAAAACTTATAAAAGTAATCAAAACATATAAAAAGTTATAAAAATTCGCTTCATAAAATCATTGAAAGGACTGCCATTCTCCGAAGCCAGTTTTTTTATTGCTTTAATTTCAAATGGAAACCTATTAAAATATAAGGGTATGAAAAAAGGAGAATCCAGATTCTATTTTGGGAAATGGAATCTGAACAGTGACTGATATGAAAAATAGAGTGGTTGGGGCAATTCTTATTGGCATGCTTATTATGTCTGCATGCTCTTTTTCCAATTCAAAAGAAGCAGAACAGAATTCAGTAGCAGTTTCTTCAGAAGAATCTTCTGAGGTATTCATTTCACCGGATCAGACTCCGGGAGATGAATTCAAAGCCCAGATGCCAGTGCATTCTGGAATATGGCAGGCTGCTGATTATGGTAGGACGAATTACTATTATGAGTTTTCTGAAGGATATACAGGCAGACGTCTTGGCGCAAATGCAGGAGATGTAGAAGAGTTTTCTTATGAAGTAAATGATGGTGATAATCTGGTAATGCATTATGCTGACCGAGATGAATATGCTCATTATAGCTTTGGAGAAGATGGCAAGCATCTTGTACTTACCTATCAAGATTATCAGCAGAATCTTCAGTGGATGTCACACGGAACATTGGAAGATCTGGGAGGCTTAGGCCTAACCTTTACAGCGGAAGATATAACTCCGTTTGGATGTACTCTAAGATACTCTCAGAGCGGCGGATATGTCACTGGGGAAATTACTGCAGATAATTATTATAGTCTGATTGCTCATTCTGGAGAAGATAATGAATGGGGAAGCACAGATTATTTTGGTACAGAAGGGCAGACATTTACTATTGAGAAGGACTCATCAGGGGAGATAAATATTGATTGGACAAGTAAATTGGGGATGCTTGTGCCGGGTGATTATGTTTTGTATTTTCAAATCAGGGATATCAGAAATGTTGGCGGAGACTGGGATTCTTTTGATTACAGAGTTTGGTTCTCGGTTCCCCAAAATGATGGAGAAAGTCTTATAAAAAAAGTTGTTGCGGAAGCAGGAGCTGATATTAGTGATGCCAGATACTCCGTTGTCTATGACTTTGACAGTGATGGAGTCATGGAGGCTTTTGTATATTTAGGGGATGCTCCGGATGAATATGCAACATGTGCAGGAGAAGTTTGGTATGTGGACGGCGATACATGTGTGAAGATAAAAGAGTGCGGTAGTTTCTTTGTGCATGGCGATAAGGTAATAGATATGTATCCTGTCGGGGATTCAATGGTGATTGAGCTTGAAGAAGCATACGCAACTAGCACGGTTTCGTATCTGTTCATGATGGATAATGGCGAATGGAAAGAATCGGCTATCTCAGGCTTGGGTTATTTCTTTAAGCCGGATTATGTCAGTGACTATTGTGTGTCAGTGAGTGCATACGATTCTTGTGTGGATTATGAAGAAGGAAAGGAAGAGGAAGCTTTATATACTGGTCATACTTGGAAAAACTACTATTTCTTCTATGACAAAAAGTCAGGTGATTTCAAAGAGTATGTCGGAAAAGAGATATCTGAAGATGAGCTTGAGGCAGCTTGTGGCTATGATCTTGCAGCCGAGATTAGAGAAGCGGGATATCAGGTAGATGTTGTTATTAAAAGAGAAAATGGCATAATTAACGTCAATTATTCAAAAACAGAAAGAGGCGACGTCGGCTCTGTTTATAAGGAATTCCATAACGTGACATATAATGAACTGAATCAGCGATATGCCGATGCGTGGGGGACGAATGGCAATTCCTGGCAGGACTCTGATTTTGGCGGGACATACCTAAAAGCCATTACAGAAAGATAATCATAAATGTTAGCTGGAGTGAGAAAGTGAAGAAAAAGGGGATAATCATATTATCAGTTTTTGTGGCAATCCTAGCTGTTTTAACGATTGCTTGAATATGTTGGGGAACAGTAAAAAGAAATAGTTGATTTCGTTGTTTTGCGAACCAATTAGCTCGAACTTGCATAAATTGCTAAGGCACCGATTCATTGAGGGGAGTAGGCTGATTTTGATAGTAGAAGTAATTTTCTCAGATTTCTATAGAACAATTTTGTTATGTATATTATCTGTTTGTATTGCATTTATGGCGCGGAATGCTACTAAAAGAAAAAGAGTATTAGCGTTTTTGGGGTACGAGGCAGTTATGCTGTTGCCGTTCATTTGGATATTAGTATTAAGCATTGTTTTTACATACTATAGTGATGGCTCATGGATGTCTCTGGTTCCATGGGAATTAAAATGGATTCTATATTTTACAGTTATTACGGTATTACAGTTTCTTTCATATCAATTATTGTGGAAAAAAAGTAAAGCTCTCAAGGCTTTGGCATTGTTGATAAGCGTTATTATTGTTGTGGCTCCATTGTATATACTTGATTTTCAAATGCTGAGTTGGTGAAAGGTGACGTATGAGTTTTGAAGATAAAGACATGAGTGAAATTATTGAAAGCGATTTTGATGAGCCTGACAAGAAGAATTGGATAGTCTGGGTATTTACCATTCTGTGCATTGTTATTGGAGCGGCTGTGCTTATTAAGTTTATTCCTACCATTATTGCCTCTGATGATGCTGTTATTGCAGAACCTGTGGAAGATGTCGTTGAGTTTCCTGTTTACTATGTAGAAAACATGGATGGACTCCGTCTTGATGATACCGATTTTGACATAGCAAACTACTATTTTCGAAATGAGTATGAGTATAATCACTATTATATTGATAATGATAATGTACTTTGGGGTGTGGGGGATAACAGTGAAGGACAGCTTGGCATCGGGAATCGCTCATCTTATGAAGGCACACCGCAGAAAATGGCAGAGAATGTTATCCATGTTGATGGTGCGGCCTTCTTTGTGATTTATCTTACTGAAAACGGTGAATTATACGGAGCCGGGGCAAACCAAAATGGATTGATGGGACTTGAGAATCCATATGGAAAAGAATGGATTTACTATGATGATATAGTTGCAGCAAGCCCTGTATTGCTTATGTCCGACGTTAAATATGCCAGAGCAAGCCAAAGCGGAATAGTTGTCCTCAAAGATGATGGTTCAGTCTGGTGGTGGGGGCAAATTAGGACTACATCTGCAAAGCATCCTGACGATACAATTGGGTGCAGTTACTCGGAGCCTACTAAAATGCTTGATGATGCAATCTATGTTACCTGTGGTTCTTTCAGCATGGCTGCCATTAAAGAGGATGGTACATTGTGGACCTGGGGCAATAACACCTTTGGAAGCTGTGGATATGACAGTAAGAATCAGGATTTCATAGAAGAACCGGTAAAGGTATTGGATAATGTAAAAATGGTTTGGATGGATGAAGTCAGATTTGAAAAAGCTAAGCCATATGCCGAGAGTGAAAGTGCCGAAGGAAATTATGATTATGACTATACATATGTTACCTTTGTGGAAAGAAAAGATGGCACATTATATGCTTGTGGTAAGTATGTGGACGGCGAAGGTAGTAAGATCTGGGATTTCAAACTATATGGAGATATTTTAAGAACTCCTGAAGAATATATGGATGATGGGCTTCATGAGCCAGTAGAACTCGTGTATTCCGACAGATTTCAAAGGATACAGTTCAAAGAAAAGGATTGAGCGAATGAAAGTAAATAAAAGCATTATTCCATCAATAATATATAGCTTATTACTACTGATATTGGCTCTTCAGGGATGGTTTACCAGATCTATGATATTAGCCTTTTTTGTAAATCCACTAATCCTGTTAATTGCTGTATTTTGGTTCATTTGCACCTGTATTGTTGGATTTATTGCGAGTAGTTTAGCTCATAACAAACCTGGAATGAGAGTGCTGTATGCTCTCACAACGTCAGTTCTGGTCGCAGTAGCCGTTATGATATCTTCAGTATCATATGATACCCATTTTTACAGAATCTTTCGCGTGAATTATATATTTGATGTGATAAGAGATTATCCTTATTGGATGATCGTAGGAGCACATTTTCTAATGTTCTGGCTTGGCGAAGAGATAGGAAATGGTTGTGGGAAAGAACGTGATGCAGCTAATGCAGCCAAAGAAGAGACTCATTTTGAAATAAAGAGTTGAATATTTATTCGCTTTTTTGTGTAAATGGGCTATTGGGGGATGGCACAGAAAAAACGCGTCGTCGATTATTGGAAGATAACCGTTGCTAAGATGATTTTGAAATAATCATATTTGGCACCCATATGTCGATAGTTGTTTATGAGGCGACAGGACTGGTTCTTGTCGCCTTTCAAATTTTTTTCAAAATTTTTCCAACACTTTTTTCATCCATTACGTCTTAACTAATA
The DNA here is from genome assembly GCF_900110805.1 of Butyrivibrio sp. TB. NCBI lineage: Bacteria > Bacillati > Bacillota > Clostridia > Lachnospirales > Lachnospiraceae > Butyrivibrio > Butyrivibrio sp. TB. The sequence continues at coordinate 16,281 of NZ_FOER01000041.1, forward strand.
GAAGGACAAAAGACCTTTCGGCCGAAGGGTATTTCACATGAAGGAGGAACCGTCATGGATACCCGAAATATGTACATGGAAATATATGGCTCTGGCTGTGCTATAGGGAATGTATACTCTGTACCGGCATGGGCAAAGAGCGAGCGGCTTGAGTATTCTGTGTCGCTTGCAGAAATATGGAGGATGGGAGAGAGTGCTGTAGGGAAAAGAGAACAATGGAACTTGAAGCGATTTTTCAACAATTCAATAAAGACCTGCTTGCATATAGTTAACAGTGCTAAGGCGAAAGTTGACAGGGCACTTCTTATGGCTAATGAAAAGGGCGTAAGAGTAATGAACTGTGCCATGTTATCAATAGATAAGGATGTAGAGCCAAAGCTTATCTGCGACAGACTCCAGATCAAGAACTGTGCAAAAGTTTCCTGCACAGAGGAGCAGGAAAGCGCTGTTCATACAGTGTCCAAGAATGTTGCGATGATAGGCTCAAATAAACCAGGCGGAGATGGAGAAGAGTCCGGAGGCATCATGGGTATGATGGGCTCAGTATTTGATGTTGTAAAGCAGGTGGCAAATACAAGTATGATCAATGCTGAGAAGCATATTATGTGATTACTAAGATTGCGAATACGTAAGCGACGAACCGTGGATCCATCGGAAGTATGGGAAACTGGTACGGAGCTACAATGTTTGTCTATGAAAATGCTAGGGTAAAGTTTTTGTAGGATTAATAGATAATGGTAAAATAATTGTACGCAATAAAAAGGACAACCTTCTGTGTTAACATATTTGTTGGCAAAAACAAAAAATGCAGGAGGTGTCCTTATGGACAGTATAAAACAAATTTGGGAAGAAGTGGAAGAAAAACTTGTAAAAATTAAGGAATCTTTTGCAAAGAATCCTTTCGAGATGGCTGAGTTTGAAAGAGGAGTACATGCTCAGTTCAACAGACTCGAAAGAGATTTCATAAAGCAAACGCTTGAAGAAAAAGACAACCAGATAAGAGGCAGTCTCAAACGCTTAGACAACTGGGTT
>NZ_FOER01000036.1:0-38902 GCF_900110805.1 Butyrivibrio sp. TB
GCTGACTTCTCACAGTTCGTTGTTACTAGGCTAATGAAACCACTGTGAGACCTCCACGCTTAAGGCGCACGCTCTTTCTCTCCATATATCCGCCACATTTACTCTGCTACTACAAATGTGATAGTTATTAGACCTCGTTGTTCTTTGCCAACTTATCTCTCGTAGCCTAGCCTTATATGTGATTTCTGTCCGTCGGACCAGAGATTTGCTCACAGCTTCCTTCAGATTCCACCTCACGATGGACACCCTTGCTGTTCAGCTATACACTTCCCACTATCTGGGCGTGTTCGGGACTTTCACCCGTTAGAGCGCACCCATGGCGCGCAAACAAAGTATGGGGATCATATCTGCAGATATGATCCCCTTTTTGATGCAACATTACATCAGCATTACGCAACATTACACAGACATTACGCAGTCTATAAATCCGCACAGTTAGTGGCTTCATTCACTTTTAGCATATAGATTATCAGCTAAAAAACAAGGCTAACATTACGCAACCTTACAACTACATTTCATTTTATCGCTCTTAAGGTATGCGTTGCTTCCCAGCTACATAACTCCTCAACCTGCGTAAACCCTGCAGCAAGAAGAGCTTCCTTTTCATGGTGAAGCCTCACTTACAACAAGAACCGGCTTCTTGATATGCTCAATCCTAAGTATATCCCCCTGATGTAACTCTTCCTTCATTACCAAAACTCTCTTCCTACCGGTTCACCCCAGTCAAATTCGCCATCCAAATGGAACTGCCCACCATATTCAGCAGCACGCTCTTCTAATGATTTATGTCTAAATGGTTTGACAAGCATAATCATACCGTTAGATACCTTTACATCAAGGATACCATCAACTGAAAATGCAGCTTCTTGAAGTACTTCTTTCGGTATTCTAATTCCCTGACTATTGCCCCATGTTTTTATTTGAGCTTGCATATGCAATACCTCCTTTGTATATACATTGTATATCCTTAAGGCAAAAAAACAACTTATTCGCCACCTCGATTAGCACATTTTACTGGATTTGCATGCAGACGTATGTAGTCACTAAGTGTCCGCGGATAAGCCATATTACTTGTCCTTTCTTTTCAGCTCATAACTGCCAATGTTTTCCCATCATAGAAAGATTTTTGGCTGCATAAAAACCTGCTTTTTCATAAAAGTGCATGTGATGAGCATCATTTACCGAAATAAGTTCAAGGTGCTCTGCTCCATTCTTTTTCACAACATCCTCAATTTCAGCTATGAAGTCCGAACCATACCCAATATTATGAAAGCCTGTAAATATAACGATTTCCTCAAGGAAATATGCAAGAAGGTCATCGAACTGCTTATAATATCCCATGCAAAAGCCGGTCATACTGCCGTTATCATCATACTGAATCTGGCACATTGCATCTTCTATTGTCATAACCTGGTGGATTCTCTTGTACGCTTTCTCGTAAGTAAAGCAGCAATCTTCTACTGTGTTGTAGTACTCTATATATTTTTTAACTACTTCATCAAGTTCTTTTTCTGTTAATTCTGTGTATTTCATATTTGTTATCCTAAATCCTCTGTCTGCAGCTTTATTAAAGCCGCTCTCTTATCTCATTCAATGGAATATCAGTAGTCCCCTGAACTTTTCTTAATGTATTCCAATCTGTTTGTCCATGTCTCGCAAAATATATCTTCACAATACATTCCCCGCCTTAGTACATTTATTCGATTAAATAAAATCACCGATCTTTCCAAGCATCTTGCCAAGGCTATGATATCTGCCCGAATAGATAACCGGATCCAGCACTGTCAGATCAATATCAAATATATCTTCACACATAAGACTTTCATCTATCTGTATATTGCGGATATGACAGAAAAAGGTGGTTGAATCTCCAGTCTCGACAGTTCTTGCAACCTCGCATTCATATACCCATCGGCTTTCGTTCAATACAGGAACATCCAAAACTTCTCCTCGAACTACTTCGTAGGATATATCATCTTTAGCACCGTCTTTTGCATGCTTTGAGCCAAAATAATCCATAAGAGGTAGCATATCCGTGCTGACAAGGTTTGCGCTGAAAAGGCCTGACCTTAAAACATTTGTCTTGGTCATCTTAGTTCCAGACATGCTAATTACAAATAGATATCCATCACCTTCCTCATGCGTTACACTAACCCAGGTTATTGGCGCGAAATTTGCGCTGCCATCCTCATTATTAGTGCCTATAATAAAAGAAGGCTGAACACACATAGAATAAATTGGATCAACAGAACGTCTTTTAGCCATTTGCTCTCCTTTCCATATCTATAAGATATTCACATGTTTCGTCTATATAATGCGCAAAACAAATCAGTTGTTCCAAAGCTACTAACAAATCGATCGCCACCACGTATTTCTACCTTTGAGCAACGATTCTCCACCTTATGAATAAATGCAACTTTCTTCTCAGTTTTTTCGCGCTCGAATACAGGCTGATCTTCGTTTGAATCCATGTAAACAACCCATATCGTTAATTTTCTTGTATATGGGAGATATTCTGCAACTTTGTATCTAAGAAAAGAGGATAACATCTCATTTTCCTGATATTCCAAAGAACTTCTTTTCTGATCATCGTCTCCGTTGCATAGGCTTTCTCTTGAAACATTTATAACCACATCTAAATCTCCAACTATTCTAAAAGTATAGTCAAATTAAAACTCAGTCCATTTTGACGTTCTATGTCCATTCTCATCGAAGCCACTAGAATGCATGATTCCATGGCCATGCATAAGTATAACAGGTGGGATATCTAGAATCTTTCCAAGGCTTTTAATATCACTTGCTGTAGGCTTTTGTATACCTTTTTCATACTTTTCCAAAGCCTCGATATTAATACCTGTTTTTTCAGAAACATCGGTCATCGATAACCCTAAAGCTTTTCGCTTTTCCGATATCAATTTAGCAAATGAATTTAGCTCCATATCGCCCCTTACTTTCTTCCTGTCAGTCCTTGATATTTCCCTTTCGTATTTGCTCCTTAATAATCTTATCGACAACTTCCTGATACAGTTTCTCAGAGCCGAGTTTGGTCTTACTCTGTCGACCATAGACCTGGCTGGAAGTAACGCCATGTTCTTTCCAGTCTGAGCCTCCGTTACTGTTGTTAAGGATCAGTGGCTGAAGATTATCCATGGCATGGGCATATTTTGACTCCGGCGTCTCATATGCTTCAAACTCATCAAAAAGAGCTATCAAATCCGCTTTCTGGTCTTCCGGTAGAAGTGAAAAGATTCTTTCTTTTGCCCTATCTTCACGCTCTTTCTGGGTCTTAAGACCGTCTGCATCATAAGCATAAGTATCTCCGGCATCGATTTCTACCACATCATGTATCAGGCACATAAGCATGACTTTTGCGATGTCTACAGGCTCATTAGAATACTCTTTTAAAAGATACGCCATCAACGCCATATGCCAGGCATGCTCCGCGTCGTTCTCGTTTCTGCCATGGCCTGAAAGATGGGTCTGTCTGAAAATATTCTTTTCCTTATCAACTTCTAATGCAAAATCCAGCTGTTTCTTAAGTCTCTCATCCATCTTATTCACCTACTATTAGTATTGTCATAGTCTCAAGCTCTTTTACCAATGTTGGGTTCTTGCCTTCTCTAGTCTCTCTAACTCTGTCACATACAAAACACATAATTTATCTCTCCATCATTCCAAGTGCTTCGTCCAAAGAAACGCAATCTGCAAATCTCTTCGGCCAAATCATTTCGTTGTAATACTTGTAGGTTGTCTCACCGTCCATATAGTCGTTATCAAAAGTCGAGTTCGTACCTTCCGGTATTATGACTTTATATCCTCTTTCAAAAGCAGATTTCACTGATGCATCAATGCAGAAATTCGTCTGAAGTCCTACGAACATCAGCGTTTTGTCAGCCTGCTCATCAAGATATCCTGCAAGTTCTTTATTACCAAAGCAGCTATTAATTTCTTTAGTATATATCTTCTCCCCTTCTTTAGGAGCAACCTGATCGGCAATCTCAAAATCCACATCGCCTACAGAAAAGCCTGTTCCCGGGCCGTCATCATGCTGAACATAGATAACTTCTACGTTATTTTTACGGGCAGCATCAATGACACGCCTCGTACTTTCGAGAAAAGTCTCATAGTTATAGAGCCTGTCATCTGTAATGCCTTTTTGGATATCAATTACTAATACAATCATCGTCTTAAGTCCTCTCTAGCCATTTGTTAATTGTTTCATCTGTCCATATATGAGCTTCTATATATCTGTCTGGTCCATGCGCCCCATCATCGTTCCAGTCCTGTATATGTACATAGAATTTTTACCTTTTATGCCTGTCATCACAGCTTCTTACCCATCTCAATTCTCATGTTATGTTCCTTAGGTCCATCGTTTGAGTATGCATATCTGTCAAAGCCTTCTCCTTCAGGTTCGATGGAAAGATATTTGTCAGAGTGAATTTCAGCTTCATATTTCTTACCCTGATATTCCGTATAATTTAATTGTTTAATAATCATCTACTTAGCATCTCTCCCGTGTCTCAAAAAACTTACATCTACTATAACAAAAAAGAAGCTGCATTACAGCATCTTTCTGCCGTAAAGCAGTTTCTTTCAGAATTTCTTAGTTGTTATTTCTGTGAATAAATTCATCCTTAATCGTATTTATAGCCCTATACATTTCACCTATGCTTTTTGCTTCTATTTTCTTTAAAGGATTCTCCCAGTTATAGTCTTTTATAAAGTTGATAATAAATCTTCCTGTCGGATCACATTCAGGATACCAGCCAATGTCCAGTAATAAGCCACCCTTGTATTCAACCTGAATCAAATCTTCATGAAGATTATCCCACTGTTCTTCTATTAGTTTAGTCGATATTATATGAATAACTGCAAACTCAGATCATTGTGAAGAGCTTGAAGAAGGAAGTGTAGGTATTGCTACAGCTCTAAGTCCTATACTTGGATATCAAAAGTCTGCAAGTATAGCCAAACAAGCCCTCCACGAAGAAAAGACCATAAGAGAGATCGTACTTGAACAAAAGCTCATGGATCCAGAAAAACTCGATGTGGTCCTTTCCCCTATGAGCATGGTCGGAATGATCCGCTCAGCATAATCATAGCTTTTTCTCGATCTCTTTAAGACCATTACAGAAGTCCTCGTCGTTGTGATCCGACACATGATAGAGAAATTCATGGAAAGGCATGACCTTCACATCGTTGACTTCATGGGGATCAAACTTAAAGCCATTCTCAGGAACATCTACTCTGCACATAAATACAGACAAAAGAAGTCCTGTGCCATCATCCCAATCAACGATTCTCTCAAAACCAAGTTTCAGCTTTTCAGGTAAGATCGTTATATCAAGTTCTTCTTTGACTTCTCTGATGGCTGCTGCCTCTTGCAGCTCTCCTGCCATCACAGCGCCTCCTGTCATATCCCACATACCAGGATAGAATCTAGCTTTGAGAGATCTTTGCTGAACAATATACAGCCCCTCGCCTTCACCCGGCACAGGACTGTCTGTTGTCTTCATGATCACGAGTACATGTCTGTAATATTCCCCGCGCTTTTTAGGATCATGCTTGGGTCTTGTTACTCCTGTGTATTGTCCGTCCCTTGTAAAGATGTCTATGTATTCCATTTTTATTATCTCATTTTATTTAGTATATATATGTGCAGCGTATAATATTATTCAATATATTCAGTTTAGTGATGGAAGAATCTCATTCCTGTAAATGCCATAACCATATCGTGGCTGTTAGCAGCTTCGATAACGTTGTCATCACGTACAGATCCACCTGGCTGAGCTACATACTTAACACCGCTTCTAAAGGCACGCTCGATGTTGTCACCAAATGGGAAGAATGCATCTGAACCAAGAGCTACGTCTGTGTTCTTGGAAAGCCAAGCTCTCTTTTCCTCAGCAGTAAAAACTTCCGGCTTGGTCTTGAAGATGTTCTGCCACTTGCCTTCTGCAAGTACGTCCATATAGTCCTCACCGATGTAAAGGTCTATAGCATTGTCTCTATCTGCTCTTCTGATAGAATCAAGGAAAGGAAGCTCAAGAACCTTAGGACACTGACGAAGGAACCAGTTATCAGCCTTATTACCTGCAAGTCTTGTGCAGTGGATACGTGACTGCTGGCCAGCTCCGATACCGATTGCCTGGCCGCCCTTAACATAGCATACAGAGTTAGACTGTGTATATTTAAGTGTGATAAGAGAGATGATAAGGTCGATCCTTGCCTGCTCAGGAAGCTCCTTGTTATCAGTAACGATGTTAGAGAGCATATCGTCACCGATCTCGATGAAGTTGTGTCCCTGCTCGAATGTTACTCCAAATACCTGCTTCTTCTCAAGCTGTGCAGGTACATAGTTTGGATCGATCTTGATAACTGCGTAGTTACCGTTCTTCTTAGCTTTAAGAATTTCAAGAGCGTCATCATCATAGTCAGGAGCGATGATACCGTCTGAAACTTCTCTCTTGATGAGCTTTGCTGTTGCAAGGTCGCACTTATCTGAAAGAGAGATGAAATCACCAAATGAAGACATTCTGTCTGCGCCTCTGGCTCTTGCATATGCAGATGCTATAGGTGTAAGCTCTCCCATATCCTCTACCCAGTAGATCTTCTTCTCAATATCTGTAAGAGGAAGTCCTACTGCTGCACCAGCAGGTGATACATGCTTAAAAGATGTTGCTGCAGGAAGTCCTGTAGCCTTCTTAAGCTCAGATACCAGCTGCCAGCCGTTAAATGCATCAAGGAGGTTGATATATCCGGGCTTGCCGTTAAGAACTTCGATAGGAAGATCACTTCCATCCTCCATGTATACTCTGGAAGGCTTCTGATTAGGGTTGCAACCATATTTTAACTGTAATTCGTTCATTTTAATTCTCCCATTCTCTCATACGCATTATCATTCAATGTTACTTGTTCAAATATAACAATAGAAAAGACATAGTCTTAAAAGCTTCTTTTGACCCTTACGTCACATAAATGATATGCATTCTAAAAATATATTTTTACTACAATCAGTCTTTATTCTTGTTAACGATCCTTGTCTCATACTCGCCTGTTGCGATGTTGATGAATCTTGTGAAAAGAGATACCTTGTTATCTTCGTTAAGAGCATTCCAAACATTCTCTGTGAATGTATCGATATCGCCTTCGATATTTACAAGTGTAGGCTCACCTTCATAACTTGGAAGCGGGTTGCCATCACCCATATATGTGTGGATAAAATAGCCTTCGCCGGCCTTTGGATTTTCATAAGAATATGTGAATCTCTGGCAATTGGATGGATCGCCGTGATCGCTCTTAAGAATAGAAAGAGCATAGTCATACTTACCTGTGATCACATGCATAAGGCCTGATATACGAGGTGTGTAGTTTGGAGCATCAGGCTCAAACTCACGGCTTCTGAGTGATTCTTCAAAAGTCTTGCCTGTTGAAAGGCCATCATAGATAGTATCTGTCTGATCACCGTTAGTTACGATTGTGTAAAAACCGTATGTTCTTACAGGTGCATAGATGATAAGGCTTGGATCTTCCATCTTGGAAGGATCGAATGCCTGTGTGCGGATTCCTGTTCCGTCTGTTACAAATACGCGATTACGGCTATTAACACTTCTGCCCATGATGAAATATGCGCATACAGCATACTTGCCATCAGCACTTGTGCCGATAACGATTCCGCGTCCGGGATAAGAATTGCCTGAAAGTTCCTTCTGTAAATCTGTCATGATAGTCCTCTCTTTGCGAGTGAAAAAGTTAGAAGCACAGCCTGCATAGCTCGCAGTACAAGCCATGTGAGTGAATATCATCACTCTTCTTAGGTTAACTGAATGCATCACAACGGAATTACAATATAGAAAAACCGCCTGAGCATCCCAAATACAGGTTGCCCAGGCGGTCGACATAATTCAAACTCAGGCCGTACTCCCCATGGCTTTTGCGCCATTTTATTCCGCCAGTTGTACAGCACCTAAACTATACACGATTGTCACAAAAAGTGCAAGTTATTTTTACAAACTATATAGAATGTTTTAGGATTGTGAGAGTTTTCGAAGATCACCCGGAATTCTTTGCTAGATACCAACTTCGAAACGCTGCTGACAATTATCTGTACACTGCCAAATTCAATCTCTTTGTGATAGAATTAAATCACACAGACATGGCTAGATATGTATGCTCCTCGCTTTTATTTTATGGACAAATACAAATATTAACAAAAATTACTCCTCGTCGGTACTTATCACTCATTAGCCTTAAGGCTTGCAACCATATCTACCTTCTTAAGGCTGCGTGACAATACTATGCTTGTTACAAGCATGATCATAAGGGTACCTATTATAGCGATCAGATAAGCTGACATGTCTATATTGGCGAAGAAATCATAATTATCACCAATAGCATATTTGAACATAAAATCAGTAAATTCATAGCCTAGGGGTAGCCCTAGTATGATACCTACTATCGTAAGCCAGAGATTCTGCTGGGTATATATAAGCGCAAGCTTACGGAATTTAAATCCCAGCACTTTAAGTGTTGCAAACTGGTACATCTTCTCGCTTAGAGCAAGGATTCCCATGTTGTAGATTATGATAAAGCCAAGAATTGCTGATATGGCTATAAGTAGAACTATCATACTACTTATCATTTCTAGCATAGAATTCATCTGCTCTTTCATAGACTCAATAGAGGTGATCGTAGATACTCCGTCTATGTCAGAATCCGTGATATCACTAAGGTCATCATCTGTGTAGATCGTATCGCAGACGTAAGTCTCACCAAGACCTTCAAATGCAGCTCTTGTCATAGAGAACTGCTGGCTTTGAGGATCTCTGTACGCGGATACGATCTTGGTTTCATACCAGTCATCCTCTCCCATGATCCTCCAGGTCAGAGTATCTCCTAATGACAGATTGTTTTCTTTAAGGAGCTTTTCTGTGGCATATAATGCTCCTTCTTCATTAATATCGCCTTTAGTATTATCCGGGATTCCATCATTAATATCATAAGTTGATGTATCATGGCCGGATACTCTGAGATAGCCATCAGAATCATTGACAGTTATTGCTGATGTTATGATATTGCCATCAGTATCTTTATACTCAATTGCAACTGTCTGGCTACTTGCATCTCCATATGCATCAAACAGTTCTCCTAGTCTATCATCAGAAACATTCTCTGAGAGCGTGAGTTTATAGTTATAAGCCTGTATATTATCAAACTCCCATTCAAGATAATGATTGAGAGAATCCTGCATACCAAATGCCATTACTATAAGTAAAGTTGAACCCATAACGCCAACTATAGCCATAATGCTGCGGGATCTGCTTCTAAGGATATCTCTTAAGTTCCACTTTACAGAAAATGGAAGTCTTGCGCTTAATCCTTTGCCGCCTTCTTTGGCTTTTATTTTAATATGTGGGACTTCAAGTCTGAGAGTTTGCGCAGCAGATTCTTTCAAGATACTCTTTATTGACAGATAAGTTATTATCGTAATAGCTGCCACGATCATTATAGCGATAATATAGTTCTTACTAAGAATACATCTGTGAGCACCGGGCAGGTCAAACATAGACAGTTCCATATTCAGAAATGGCTGACCTAGTACAGGGCCTCCTATTACAAGTCCCAAAACAGCCGCCATAAGGCTTACCCAAAAGCCATACGCGATATAATGGATTGTAACTCTCCCGTTTCTAAATCCCAGTGCCTTTAAGGTTCCTATTTGTACTCTTTGCTTCTTAACAAATCTGCTCATTGTTGTCACTACAGAAAGCCCGGCGATAAATACAAACAAGAATGAGAACATACCGGAATATGTATCACCCTCTTCTGACTCAGCCTTTAATGACGCATAAGATCCCCACACGTCTCTATCAGTAATTGCACTTATAGAAGTATCATCAAGTTCATAGATTTCATTTTTTACAGATTTAAGTTTATCTTCGAATTGTATTAATTCTTTAGAATCAATATATGGATTTGGCGCGGTGCCTGTAACATCAACTATAGCATTTGGATAAACATAGCAGTCTTCCAATTTAAAATCAGGATCTAAAGCTTTTATGAATGCCTCTTTATCTGATACAGAAGCCTTCCCAGAGTTAATAAGTTCAGCTTTGCCTAGAGCTGTCTCAAGATCCACATCCTCATCTATATCAAGCTCATCTTTGACAAAATCTATATCAGCTCCCATTGATGTATATGCATCTACAGCCTCCTGAATGTCAGCTGCGCTATCAAGCATTTCTGCAACATCATCTTCTTTTAGAATCTCATCATAGAGGTATTCTTTAGGGAACTCATTTATTGACAGATATGCCCATCCAAAGTCTGCGGCATTCTGGAATATAACAGAGGAATCAGATACTGTATATACGTGATCAGGAGATGATACGATCCCTCTTATTGTCTCAGTAAATTCATAACCTTCAACATAAAATGTAAGTTCATCACCAACTTTAATCCCCCTTGCTTTGGCAAAATAGTATCCTATCCAAACGCCATCTTTGTCAGGGCTATATTCTTCACCATCTCTAAGATACATCGATGATATATTCTTAACATCATCTTCGCCATCCAGGAAATTAAGCTCCATCTGAATATTCAAAGGTTCAGAGCCTTCCTTACTGTTAATATCTACTGAGCCTGGCATAGTCAGATATCTTTCTACGTCAGTTACATTATCTAAAGCTTTTATTGTATCTATATCATCAGTGGTAAAATTCTCGCTATAAAGCCATAGATCTTCAAGATTATTCTTCTCATAGAACTCAACTGATGAGTATTTAAGTCCATCAGAAAAAGCACTTATTCCTGAAAAAGCCATGATCGCCAAAAATACCATGGCAAAAATAGTAAAAAACTGTCCAAAGTTTCTTTTTATATCTCTGAATATTTTTTTCCTAAGCATATCACCATTGAACCTCATCTATGTTTGCCGGTTTTAAGTTCTTCTCAACACTCTTTATCCTGCCATTCTTGACACGTATAACAACGTCTGCGATATCAGCAATAAGAGCATTATGCGTAACGATAATAACTGTGTTATTGCCTCTTTCTTTGGTAGTCTGCTTCTTTAATATCTTAAGGATCATCACGCCTGTTTGAGAATCCAGGGCTCCTGTTGGCTCATCGCATAGAAGGAGTGCAGGGTTCTTGGCTATAGCCCTTGCAATAGATACGCGCTGCTGTTCACCGCCTGAAAGCTGATTGGGGAACTTGTACATATGCTCTGATAAGCCAACATCCTCAAGTGCCTCGGCAGCATCCAGATGATCTTTAACAATTTCATTGATAAGCTCAACATTCTCTTTTACGGTAAGAGATGGAAGAATGTTATAAAACTGGAATATAAATCCAACAGACTTGGCTCTAAAATCGCTTAGCTTGTTCTCGGAATATCCTGTTATATTCTCACCATTAACGATTACTTCCCCCTCAGAAGGTGTATCCATACCGCCTATCAGATTTAGAAGTGTGGATTTACCAGCACCTGAAGGGCCAAGTATTACTACAAGCTTGCCCTCTTCTATATCCAGATCAACATGATCAAGAGCTCGATACTCCTTCTCACCCACGTTGTAAATCTTTGACACATTTCTTAAAGACACTTTATTCACTACTTTATTCACTTCCTTTCTCCTTCACTTCCGGTAATTACATCAGTATACAGTCCAGCCACCCTCTGACTAAAAATAGCATGATCTTGCGGGTTCTTTTCTTGGCTGCCTTAACGTCCTCCTCATGAGTAACAAGATGTATATAGGCTTCCACATGTAGATGTGACAGCCAATGTACCATGTATTCATCTACCTTTTTGCCTTCTTGTCTTGCATAGACTGTTGCCAGCTCACCATATTCTTTTTCAAGTTCTGCAATGATCATATCCGGGGCATTTTCCAAAGATGAGCCTGCAGATTTGGTCAGCAGTATCATTGCTTCTTCGCGGTGAGAATATAAGATATCTACAAGCTTATCTGCCAAAGCAATTTCATGTTCAAAATCAGACTCTACCAAGATATGGCTGCTATTTTCTTTGTCCTCCAAAATATGTTCTGCAACGGCTGTTTGTACCGGAATCAGCACATGATTTACTATTTCGCAAAAAAGTTCATCTTTATCTTTGAAGAAAAAATAAATAGCTCCTGTGGTACAACCTGCTTTTGAGCATATTCTTCTTAAAGATGCTTTCTCAAAACCATATTCTGAAAACTCTTCTTTTGCTGCAGCCATGATCTTGGCTCTGGTTTCTTCCTTTTCTTTTGTAGACATGTAGGCCTCCCTAAAAAATAGATAACAGTGTTATGTACATAACACTGTTATCTTAACTCCTTAAAATATTTTTGTCAAAGTATAATTTTCATAAGAGAAGGTAGCATAGATGTCAAAAAGGCAATGGAAGACCTTTTAAATGGAGATAGTGTTGAAGTTCTTATTGATGAGGTAATTGTATATAATCTGATAGATAATAATGAATCCGGCATATTCAGTCTTCTTCTAGCTGCAGGCTATTTGAAAATAGAGCTATCACTTACAAGTTGGTCCTTTTTAACTGAACATCTAAATAATGAATTAATTGCTCTAAATTGCCTGAATATTTTTCGCTTAAAATAATATCTTTATACCTTAACTCGAATGCTATCATCTGTTCTCCATTCTTTTTCTTATACACTCTATAGTTATGAATATCATCATATCCGAATGAGCTTGATTGGCCATTTGACTCAACAATTATCTTATTATCTTCAAAACTTATTTGATTGATCGCTTTTCTATTGCTATTTACTATATCAACAATACAGATAATTATTAATGGAGCAAATATTAAGCTGAACACCCTAAATTCAGAATAATCGAAATGATTTGTTCCTATTCCCATGCTCAATAATGCTCCGGTAATACCTGGAACAAATGCAAAAATTGCACCTTTTATAGAATTTATGCATTTCCTATTTGTATCTATTTTTACCGTCATTTGTCACCTCAAATTTACTTAAAATTATCTTTCTTAATTTTATAAAAACCATAGGTATATAGTGCAGAAATCATAACTATCATAAAAACGCAAGCCACCGGGAATCGTTTTAAATAAACAATATAAGGGATAGCACAATATATACAATTACAAACAAGAATAAAGGCCACTATGTACAATGATATCTTTGAGAATTTTTTCGTTTCTCTCATTGCCAGTTCAACTATTTGAACCAATAATCCGCCAAAAGCAATTTCTCCAAATGTCGTATAATAGAATATCTTTGCATATTCAAAGCTTATACCTAGAGGAAACAATAAGATTATTGTATATAATAATAGGTTTATTTGTAGCCCCAATCCAAACACTATTCCGATAATGCTTATCTGTCTCCCGAAATGCCATAGCCAAATAAAATAATAAATTATTCTATTATTTATATCTTTTACTGGACGTTCTCTGAATTTTCCCGAAAAAATCATTATTATCCACATACAAAAATTAGGCCATAATACTTTTAAATAATCTATTATCATTTGCACCACTTTCATTCAATCACTAATTACACTTTAATTATCCTCATCCATGTCACCAGCCATGGAGACTAACGTTGGATATAAGTGTCTTTTTAGATACATATTGCAAGTTCTTATTTATCTTCTTTTTCTACAACAGACCAGGTTGTATGAGGGAGATAAGTAATCTGCACTTCATCTCCTTTTTTTATATTCTTATCTGAGTAGATAACTTGATATTCATATACCTTTCCATTTACTGTAACTTTAATCGATCTATGTAAGCCAAATGCACCTGTTCTGATTATCTCACTGTAAACTGTACCATTATCGATTTCATATTTTTGACTATTAACAAACTTTACATCTCTAGCCATTGGAATAATCAAGTATCTAACTACCACAACTACCGCAATAAGCAGTATCACTCTGTAAATCTTTATTTTAAGTCTATAATCATCTGTTTTTAACCCTCTTCTAAATGGGTCTCTACAAATACAAAAATATATAGTTGCAATAAATGCTAATAACAAAAAAAATATATATCCAATATAACAAGTTCTAAAAATTTTTGTATAGTCCATCGCATTGCTCCTTTTCACTCATTCTTACATGCATTATCAAAGATGCTAGAAGCAGCTCTATTAACTGTGATACCTGTATGTTGTCTTCGCGTAATTCTGTGTAAAAAATGTTCTGTTGCCGAATGCATCATACTCATAAAAAGCACTGAACTCTCCGTAAAGGCAGAACCAACATCTTCTTTTTGATAGGCAATAGAAGCCATAGCAATTATTTATTTACACTTTTTGTAAATCTTGACATAAGCTTCGCACATTATACATGCGTTTAGAGTCTTGTAAACTGATTTCTGACGAAATGCATCTTTTGGACGACGAAATGCAATTTTGAGAGTATCGGTCGGACTTGGAGAAAATTAAAAAAAGAGCGGTTAAAAAGAACCGCCCCTTCCCGATTAGATATAACATATTCCATTAACGTGTATGTTCCTTGCATTTTGATATACGGCCCAATGTTTCCTAATAATTTGCTTAAAAAGTATCTATACAAATAGATTAAGTAAAACTATCCATATAGTATTAATAACAAAAACAATCCAAAATCTAGGTATTTCTAACAAATCTTTTGATTCTGAATCATTTTCAACTATATTTCTTTTATTAATATATTGCTTTGCGTATTCCAAATATCTGGTATCCTGTCCTCTATTAATCAAAAAAGAAATACAGCTTTTTATTTCGTCTTCACATACACCTATTTTATCAAGAATATATGCTGTATAGAATTGCCTCGGGATATCTATCATATTCGTTTTGTTCCTTAATCTATCTAATTTATTCAAAGCATCTTGATAGTATCCTTTCATAATAAGCTCAATTATACATGCATATTCAGAAATAATGGGACCTCCGGTCTGTTTTAAATCCAAAAGTGTCTGTTCGATTATTGTCTCCTTATTTCCGGATAAAACTGCTTTTTCAACCTGTATAAAGGTTTCAATTACCGGATCAGAATCATGCGAATTTCGTCCAGTGAAAAAAGATAATTCTCTAAGAACATTCTTGGCAGACTTAGTCTTAAATTTCTTGGAATATAATAAGTTTTCATATTCTTTTAAATGGCACTTATCGCCGACATAGTCTCCTATGAATCGATTCCATCCATATATTACATAAAGCAATATTGTAATCATTGTCACCACAAAATGGACTAAAAATATGATTTCACCTGATGAGTATTGAAATTTGCCAAAAGACATCAACGATAAAACTACCGAAAATAATAAGGCTATAATTGACCAAAGATGTACTCTTTTTATCATTTCAAATCTCCTCGCGCATATATTAAATAGTATGTCTCATTGTCTATTGTTCTTGAATCTACAGATTGTACTTCGTATCCAGATAATAATTTATTCTCCAAATTTTCTGACTCTGTAACGATTACAAAACTATCTTGTTCAGGGATTTTAGCATAAAACATCATGCTAACTGCTTTTACTCTTGAAGCAGCCATAGCGGTCACATAATCTGTATCTGGCATATTTAGCTTGTCTTTATATACATCAGTGATAATATAGCTACCATTTTCATTGACATAATAAATATAGATGATATTTCTTCCTTTTGCGTAAATACGAATTCCCTCGTCACCAGAAATCTGATCATAAAGAATTTTTGAATCATCGACTGCGATATTATATTCTGCTTTTAGAGAATCTTCTACAACAGAATATTTTTGGGTTCCTTTATAAATTGTAAATCCAAGGCATACAATTAACGTCAAACACAAGAGACATAACGGAAAACAAATGTGAGTTTTCTGATTTGGGGCTTCTATTTCAAGCCACTTGTGAAATCTTGTATTGCACTTTAATCCTTTTAAGCGCTCCTTGACAGCTTCTGCTTTTGAATATTGATCTTGTGCTTTTAATACCATCATCTCATGATACATAATCCATGACTGATCAAGTGGATTTTTTGATTCCATTTTATTGAGAATATCAAAAGCCAGATCATATTTCTTTTGGATATAATAATCATAAAACTGCAGATAACTGCTAAATCTATTAGATACAAGACCACCAGAACCCTGCAAAGAATTGAACAAAGATATCATATTTTTTATTCTATTCAAATCATGGGAATAGTCTGCATCTTCTCCTAAATAGAGTAATCTTCTGTCAATATCATAAAAATGCTTAGAAATGCTCTGTTGAAGCGATAATCCATTTTTTTGCAAATATGAATCAATGCCTTCATTATCGCCAAGCCAAATCAGGGAATTAAAATAAATATTTTTTTCCCCTTTAGAACAATACTTTTTCCATTTATACATATCAACGATTTCATTTAAGCGGTTCTTCTTCTCGTATATAAAATTATGATATTTTTGAAGAAAGAATACTGATGCATAAAAAATTAATCCTGCACAGAGCGCGCCTTTAATAACATACCTATTATTGTGTGGAAAAAAAACCGCAACCAAAAATAGTAGTAAAATCGAACCCAACATGCAAATATTTCTTAACAGGAATGCTCTTTTCAAACTATTATTCATGTTTTTTAATCTCCTACAATGATGTATCACACTCATTATTCAAAACGTCGTATCCAAATAGTGACAGGAAAAATATTGCTGCTCCGTCTGTACATGTAATGTACATAGGTGAGCTAAGTTCATCATGAAGATAATAGTAGTTATCGCCTGCTTTTGACATGGATATTACATTTTTGTCGTAAATGAAAATTTACTTTATCTTCATTAACTGTACGCTCAAAAAAGGCTGTAGCAGTCTCTTGAAAGATTGTAGAGGTGTTTTATCTTTTTCTTCATGACGTGTGGTTGCTACTCTGAAGCCAAGGTCATTTCTTTGTTTTTTCTGATATAATACCTGTGTTATAGTAGTAGTTATTCACAATGCAATATTTTTATAGTAGCGCTAGATTCAGATTTATAAGCAACATGATCTTCATTATTATTTGCATCAAATACATGGATTAAATCTTTTCCGTTCTCATAAAACCAACCACTCTCATGTGAAGTATAAACTATTTTGTCTCCGTTATCCGAAATTGCCAAGCCACTTGATGATGTGTTACATTTTATCTTTGATTCGACCGTATTATTATTAAGATTAAGAACATATATGGTAAAATTCTCACTACCAGATTTCTGATAAACCAAGTGCATTCCGTCTTCAGACATAGTAAACTGGCAGGAATTATCTGCTAATAATTCTTCCGTTCCATCTGAAAGAATTTTTAATACTATATTGAAAGATGATTTTTCCTGCTTTAAATAAATTATGCGCTGCTCGTCTTCAGAAACATAGAATGAATCAAAAGAACTATTAGCTTTGATGTTGCAATCAGAAAGCTCTATCACATTAGATGAGGTAAGATCATACTTATATAGTTTAGAATAATCGACATAATAAAATGCATTGAGACCAGGATTATAAATTATCCTTGAATGAATTTCTTTGACATCCACCAATGGCTCGACGGTATTAGTAGAGATAGTTATTCGTACTATTTTCTTTTGTGAACCATCACTTTTGTAGCCAATCAATGTATTATCATCAATGTAGAATGCAGAGTTTATATTCTGGATATTATAGCTTGTAACGGCATTATCATAGAATGAACAAATTCCTTTGCTACTGTCATAGAAAGTAATTTTAGTATCCACAGCTTTACCTCCACAACTAACAAGCCCCAAAGCAACAATCAACACAAAAATAGATATTTTTCTTTTCATTCCGTACACTCCATATACACTTTTGCGAATCTTGACAGAAGCTTCGTACATTATACATGCGTTTA
Organism: Butyrivibrio sp. TB; assembly: GCF_900110805.1. NCBI lineage: Bacteria > Bacillati > Bacillota > Clostridia > Lachnospirales > Lachnospiraceae > Butyrivibrio > Butyrivibrio sp. TB. The sequence continues at coordinate 17,838 of NZ_FOER01000036.1, forward strand.
GAGTCTTGTAAACTGATTCCTGACGAAATGCATCTTTGGGACGACGAAATGCAATTTTTAGAGTATCGGACTTGGAGACAACGAAAAAGACCGCCATAACTAAGATGCGGTCTTATGTGCTAGCTCATTTTGTTTTAGTGACATTAATTTAAATTATTCCCACTTGAACGATACATTCTCTATAAATTACTTGTAGAAAATGTATGTATCGTCCAAGTGGGGAATCTGCAATAAGCAAATATAAATTCATTAAAAGTTATAAATACGCCGTCTTATAAAGAAGCTTGTCACCGGCATTAACTCTCTTCTACCAGGGCTTCGCAAGACATAATCAGTTTCATATCCCCTGCAAATCTTGCAGTTCCAAATCCTACAGGAAGGATGAAGTGATCGCCCTTTTTAAGAGGATGACTTCCAAGAAGGCCTGTGCCTTCTATTACTGAGAAGAGAAGGTACTTGTCGCTTACTTCAATATCAAGCTTAGAAGTTACATTAACTCTTGAAACTTCATAATATTTGCAGCTGTTTAGGAGCCTTATGCCCTGCTCCTTGTCAGTATCATGTATTATGGCATCTGAAAGGTCCTTGGCAGGGACTGTTATGACATCCTTACATTTATCAACGTGAAGCTCGCGTTTAGATCCGTTCCAGATTCTGTCATAGTCATAGAGTCTGTAGGTTATATCGCTGTTTTGCTGGGTTTCAAGGACTACAACTCCGCCCTTTATAGCATGTACTGTACCTGGATCTATCTGGATGAAGTCGCCTTTACTTATTTTAACTTCTCTTATAAGATCGCTCCATCTGCCCTGATCCATCATATCAGAGAGTTCCTGTCTTGTAGCTGCATTGTGTCCTACTACAAGGCTTGCATCCTCATCGCAGTCAAGGACGTACCAGCATTCAGTCTTACCAAGAGAGCCGTTTTCATTGGCACCTGCATACTCATCATCAGGATGTACCTGTATGCTAAGATCTGACTTGGCATCGATTATCTTGGTAAGAAGCGGGAACTTATCATGCTTTGTGCCAAAGAGCTCACTATGATCTCTATACAGATCATCAAGGCTTACACCTCTAAATGTTCCGCTCTTAACAACAGATTTTCCGTTAGGATGAGCTGCTATGCCCCAGCACTCGCCTATATCGTCGCCTTCTATGTTATATCCGAACACATCTCTTAGCTTAGTTCCGCCCCAGATATTGTGAGTGAAGTGCGGCTCTAAGAAAAGAGGCTCCTTACAGCTGTTATTAATAGACAGGTTCTTACCATTAGTCTCCATTACTTCTTTGAACCAGAAGCCTGAATCCTTGATAGTACGCTTAAGGCTTGGATAGTCCACATATACAAGGCCAAATCTCTTAGTATATCCGTCAGTCCATTCGAAATTGTCACAGTAGCTCCAGTGGAAATATCCCATGATTGCAGCTCCCTCATCTGCTGCCTTCTGAAGGTTACTGATATATTTATCAAGAAAAGCTATCCTCTCGCCGTCATGAATAGCACCGTCAGGAGCTGGATAATCGCAGCATGCCATGCCATTTTCTGTGATGAGGATGTCCTTGTGATATCTCTCATAGAGGAACTTAGGTCCCCAGTACAGGCAAGAAGGAGTTATAGGCCATCCCATTGCTGTCTGGTTATAGCCTCTGTCTCTTTTTTCATATACTATCTCGCCATTATCTCCGGCCTTGATAGGATATCCGTTGTAGATATTCTGACCTATGAAGTCTATGGGCTGATTTATAAGCTCCATGTCTTCCTTAGTTATCTTGAAGAGGTCGTCTTTGAACAGATCTATGCCTTCCTGAGGATATCTTCCAAGGATCACGGGATCCAGGAACCATGATACATTCCAGCCCCAGTTAGCAAGATCTTCATCGAATCCAAAGTACCTTCTCTTAGCAGCCTCGATATCTTTAAGAGCATCACTTGCAGGATAGGCTACGCCGCAGGTAGGAGCATATCCTATGCGGGCATTTGGAGCCTTCTGTCTTAATACCTTAACAGCAAGGCCGTGAGCCTTAAGAAGGTTATGAGCTGCAAATAGTGTATCCTTAAGAGGAAGTTCCTTGCCAGGAGCATGATATCCTCTTACATATCCAAGGTTGATCGTACACTGAGGCTCATTGAATGTTATAAAGTCGTCGCATAGATCTGCGAAGTTATCTCCAACTACCTGTGCATATCTTTCAAACCATTTGGGGCTTTCAGGGTTCACCCAGCCGCCCTTATCTTCAAGAGCCTGTGGATACTCCCAATGAAATAGTGTGATAAAAGGCTTTATGCCATTTTCTCTCATAGTAATGAGCATATCCCTGTAGAAAGAGACTGCTGCCTCATTCACTTCTCCGATGCCATCAGGTATGAGCCTGCTCCAGCTTATAGAGAATCTATAAGCCTTAACTCCCATAGTCTTCATGATAGCGAAGTCTTCTTTGTATCTGTGTATCATATCGCAGGCAATATCTGCATTGGATCCGTCAGCGATCTTTCCTTTACTTACAAAAGTATCCCAGATACTGATACCTGCGCCGTCGTTTACATCTCTACCTTCGGTCTGATATGCACTTGCTGCAACTCCCCAGACAAAATCATCTCTAAACATTTAAAACCATCCTTGTACTTGCATTATTAATAATAAAAGAATTACTGCATAGTTATTATAATCGAAACCAGGTTAAATGGAACAGCTTTTCCATTTTTATCATCTATTACTTCGATTTCAAGCTTCCTGGGCTTCTTATCTCTATGTACAAAGAGCTGTCTGATATCAAGAAGATCTCCCCAGTTTTCGTCAAAAGCGCTGTCGATCACATAGCTCTCATCGTCTACTCTTACTTCTACAACAGGTGCAGGACGCTTCATAGTCTTAGCATACTGAACTGCTATACCTGTACACTCGTACTCGCCGCTTAGATCGAAGATGATCTTATCGCCCTTAGACTTACCCAGCCATCCATTCTTGAAGCAGTCAGCTACGCAGCTTTGAGGCGTTGTATCAGTATCAAAGCCCTGAAGGACAGGTTCATAGTCTCTGTTATCAAGCCTTCTGGCTGATTCAAAGGAGTTAGCTGTAAGCGGCGAAGGAGCATAGCAAGTCCCGGTTACGTCGTTATCAGCACTTTCATTACAAGATTCACTATCATCTGATACCATGCCTGCATTATAGCTACTCTCACTGTATTCTTCGTATATACTCTGCACGAGGTTTATAACAACGCGGCTTACAAGATCATGTCCTTCATCATTGGGATGAAGTCCGTCAGGAGAAAGTAACGCTATATCTTCTATCTTGCCGCTTAATATATCCTGATAGATAGCACCCTGCATTGATGCCGCAGGAAGGCGATAGTGCCTTGCCACTTTGGAATGAAGCCTTTGAGCTGTTTTACCATTTTCATAGAAAAAATTGTAAAGGCATATAACAGCGGGTTCGCTCTTACTATATAAAAGCTTTCTTATAAGGCCTTCATAGCTTTCCATGAAGTATTCATTGCATTCATCATTAACAGAGAACTCAACTACTACAAGATCAGGATCATATGCGAGTACATCCCTGTCTGCTCTTGCTGCGCCAAATACTGATGTAGTGCCGCCTACTCCTGCATTTACATACTCTATGTCAGCTTTAGGGAACCTCCCCTTGAACCATTCGTATACTTTATAGGCATAGCAGGTGGTAGGCTTTGATGAAAGGCTCCCCTGGGTTATGGATCCCCCAAGGAAGCATATTGTTACATTCCTGCCTTCTTCAAGCTTTTCAAAAAGCCTGCGCATTCTTTTGGTATCGCCATGATCTGCTATGGCGTTTTCTTTATCAAATGTAATCATTGGATCATCCTTATCTCAATCTAAGATTATAATCTGATGACGTAAGAATTGTACGATTTTCAAAAAACGTAACAATCCAATCATCGTATGGCATCAAAAGAATCTTTTGACTTAAGCCTTATCTTATTCCAAGCTCTGTGTCGCTTTCACGAACTACAGAATGCTCTTTGACATAATCAATGATATCGTCAAGCCTTGTAAACGCAAGTGCTACGTAGCTGTCTGCAGCGCCGTAGTAGATAGCGATCCTGCCTGTCTCACTGTCATGAAGTGTAGCGCAAGGGAAGCATACGTTAGGAACAAAGCCTCTCTCCTCATACCACTCTTCAGGAGTTAAGATGAATGTCTCACAGCGGTACTTAACTTTAGAAGGGTTGTCGATATCAAGGATTGCTGCGCCGATAGAATATACGAAACCGTTGCAGGTGCTGCTAACGCCGTGATAGAACATAAGCCAGCCTTCTGAAGTCTCGATAGGAGCTGCGCCTCCGCCGATCTTAACTGATTCCCACCACTCAGGAGATCTCTCCATAACATGTCTGTGGTGTCCCCAGTATTCCATATCAGGGCTTTCTGACAGGAAGATATCGCCAAATGGTGTATGTCCGCTGTCAGATGGTCTTGAGAGCAGCATGAACTTGCCATTTATTTTCCTTGGGAAAAGAACTGCATTTCTGTTAAAAGGAATGAATGGGTTTTCAAGTCTTTCGAAAGTCTTGAAATCCTTGGTCTTGGCCATGCCGATAGATGCTCCGTAGAAATCCTGGCACCAGATGATATAGTAGGTATCCTCAACCTTAACAAGTCTTGGATCATAAGCATATCTTGGCATGAAAGGATTGCCATCCTTGTCTACAAATGGGATCTTATTGGTTTCAAAATCCCAGTGAATTGCATCTTCGCTATGTCCAAGGTATATATAAGGGATACCGTTGGTCTGCTCTCCTCTGAATACTCCAATGAACTTGCCTTCATAAGGCATAACAGCACTGTTAAAAATACGTGCAACTCCAGGAATTGGATTCCTATTTATAATAGGGTTCTCTTTGTATCTCCAAACAGGTGCACCGTCGAACTTTTCAGGTCCTTCCTGCCATGGGATGTTTTTTAATGGTTCACTGATCATTTTATATTTTGACATGGTATCTGTCTCCTTTTTTACTCGTATATCATCTTTGTATTTATTAGTTGTATTTATTAGTTGTATTTATTAGTTGTATTTCTATCTATATTATCGATATAAATTTATTATCTATACTTAGAATATATAATATATATTTATGATCTATATATCTAATTTATATATACTATATATATTTGATTTGCATATAATCTCTATATACAATTCAACTCTATATACAATCTATATCTCTAATCTATATTTTCTTTTGTATAGATATTCACTGTTCCATTCATTCCTTACCAAGCAGCTTTAAATTCTCGCTTATAAGTCCGCATCTTTGCTTCACGCAGTCAGGACTTCTGCCCGGATCCTGAGGCGTATTGAATACATAGTCGATAAGCTTATCAATTGTAGTTGTAGCAACGTGAAGTCTTGTATCAGATGAAGCGTAGTAGATATATACTTCATTTTTCTCATTAACAATAGCGCCGTTAGTGAATACTACATTGCTGACATCTCCGACTCTTTCGCCCTGTCTTGGTCCTATAAGAAGGCCAGACGGCTCAGCGATGACTTTGGACGGGTCATGAAGATCTGTTGCAAATGCGTAGATGACATATCTAAGACCTGCTGCTGTATTTCTTACGCCATGTGCTATGTGGATCCAGCCCCTATCTGTCTTAATAGGAACAGCACCTGCTCCGTTTTTAGCTTCAGTTATCTGATGATATCTTCTGATGCTGGTCATCTTCTCTTCATCGATAACAGGATGTTCTATATCCTCGCACAGTCCAAATCCTATACCGCTTCCTGATCCTGTTTCTATGAAGTCGTCCATAGGTCTTGTATAGAATGCATACTTGCCCTCTACAAATTCCGGATGAAGGACCACGTTCCTCTGCTGAGGTGAACGCTTTGTCACAAGGTTAGGAAGTCTCTCCCAGATCTTTAGATCCTTAGTTCTGACTATTCCTGCCTGAGCTACAGCTGCAGAGAGATCGCTACTTGTAGTATCCTTGGACTCAGAGCAGAATACTCCGTAGATATAGCCGTCTTCGTGCTGGGTAAGTCTCATATCATATACATTGGTCTCGTCTGCCACAGTATCAGGAAGGACTACCGGATAATCCCAGAACTTAAAGCCCTCTGTTCCCTTATTGCTCTCTGCTACTGCAAAAAAAGACTTTCTGTCAGCGCCTTCTACTCTTGCTACAAGGTAGTACTTGCCGTTAAGATATATGGCACCTGAGTTCATGACTGCATTAATACCAAGTCTTTCCATAAAATATGGATTGGTCTCTTTGTTTATGTCATATCTCCAGAAGATAGGTGCATGTTCTCTTGTAAGAACAGGATATTCATATCTGTCATAGATCCCGTTATAAAAAGAACTCTTTTTATTAGGTCTATTAATCAGTTCTTCCTGCTCTTTGAGAAGTTCATAATATTTTTCGTGTATCATAACTTTCTCCTTGAATATATTTGCTTATCTGCCTTTTGCATCTATTGCATCCTTCTTATAATCTCGATGCACATCCTGCCGTTGTGATAGGGGCACTTCCAAGGCTCTACTATTGGAAGATTCTTAACAGGATCGCCATCCTGCGTAACCTCGTAGTACCACTCTGTGCCTTTTATTATTGAGGATATCTCACTATCTCCGCCGTTATGAGCCTTGCCTGACAGTTTATCATCTGCATCCAGGCTACCTGTTACAAAGTCAGTCCTTCTATCAACGACGTGATCGAATATAAAATCAAGGCAGTTTTTAGCCGCGTCAAGATATTTAGTATCAAGCTTTCCTGACTTCTGATAAGCATTTATAAAGCCTACTACAGTCTCAGCCTGAACCCACCAGACTCTTCCTGTATTGACCTTGCCTCTGTCATTCTCATAGGCAAGAGAATGTCCGTCAAAAGCTACTTCATAGATCTTATCGCAGAGGGCCTTGGTTATAGGCTGTATCCTGTCACAAAGCTTGTGGTCTTCATCAATAACTTCCACTGCCCTGTCTATAAGCCATGAGGTTTCGATATCATGTCCATAGCTATGCAGATCTATTAGTGACCTGTAATTATTATCGAAGAAAACCTCCTGCCTTTTTAGCTCTGGATTATAAATCTTATCAGCCCATAAGCTTAGGATGTCCTCAAGACACTTTTTTACCTTAATATCTCTTCCAACTCTGTAAAGCTCTGTGTATGCTTCCAGAACATGAAGAAGTGTGTTCATAGTCCTGTCAGCCATAACTCCGTTTTCAGATAGTTTATCATTTTTAGCTTCAATAAACTTCTCATTGGATGCTTCTTTATAACCAATTTTATCCTTACATTTAGTCTCAATTAAGCTAAAAAGTTCCTCAGCAAGGTCTAGAGCTCTTACGTCTCTGGATGCTTCAAAATATGCTGACAGCGCATATATGGCAAAAGCCTGATTGTATGTATGCTTGGTAGCATCAAACACATCCCCTTCATAGGTCATGGACCAGTAGATCCCGCCATATGTCTTGTCTATGCAATGCTCTGTCATGAATTCATAAGCATGACGAGCCTCATCAAGGAGTGATTCATCCTTCAAAAGAGTATATGCACTTGAGAAAAACCATAAGATCCTACTGTTTAATATGCATCCTTTCACTGCTTTACGGTCCAGGTTGTGATCATAGTCAAGAAATCCGTAATATCCGCCGTATTCATCATCTCTAAGGCTCTTCCAGAAAGGAATGATGTCATGTGTCAGATGCTGTCTTATTCTATCTACCATCGTATTTCCTTCTTTATTTTTATTGGACTTTATTTTTGGGGGACTTTAGCTTTGCCTTTTTAAGTTACCTTTTTTCTAAGTCCTTCATAGTTAGCTTTTTAATTATCTAAGTCCATTTTGTTATTTTACTTTTTTGAAACTTATTCCAGTTTTTACCCCTTAACTGCTCCCGCTGTAAGTCCGGAATATATCTGCTTCTGGCACAAGATGAATACTATAAGTGCAGGAAGAAGTGATATGATAACGCCTGCACATATAAGGTTATATTTACTTCCAAGAGGACCTACGAAGGTATACAGGGAGGTTGCAACAGTTGCGTATCTGTTCTTGTCCTGAAGATACAGGCTGGCACAGTAATACTCATTGTATGTTCCTACGCCTTTTAATATACAACTTGTAACTATAGCAGGCTTTAACAGAGGGAACAGCACTTTATAGAAGATAGTGAAGTAATTGGCTCCGTCTATGATCGCAGATTCATCAAGCGAATAATCGATATTCTCAAAAAACTGGATGTATATGTATATCGATATGATATCCGTACCGCACATCATGATGATGTATCCGACAAGTGAGTTGATGAATCCAAGTTTGTACATGATCTCGTATACGGCGATCTGCATAGCAACTCCGGGAAGCTGGGATGCAAACAAGAACAGCGCTCTTATGATAGTATTGCCAAAGAACTTGAACCTATTAAGGACATAAGCAAGCTGTGTTCCGATCATTACTGAGAAAAAGAGTACGCAGATCAGTATGATAGTTGAGTTTATAAATGCTCTGCCCATGTTTGCTTTTTGAAAAGCCTGCACGAAATTGTCAAAGTTAAACCAGTTAGCTGGCAAAGTCATTACATTGGTTGTCTGGTATTCCTGATCAGTCTTAAAAGCTGTGATGAAACAGGATACTACAGGAAGTACCGCTGCAAATGAAAAGAATACAAGCGATAGATATTTTAAAAAGGTCAGGATATTTCTTCCCAGTTTATAGATCACGTTCATTTATCTTCCTCCCGCACTTACATTACCGGAATGTCTTTTGATACTTCTTGCGATGGCTTTTTCTCTTTTCCTTGATGCCCTGGGATCCTCGTCCTCTGCATTCCTGAATACATATTTAAAGAAGAGTTTCTGCAGGATCGTCACTATAAATATGATGATAAGAAGGACGATAGCCATAGCAGATGCAAGACCAACTTTCTGCTGAGTATGAGCGATCTGATGCATTACGATAAAGTATGTTCCTGTACCATTGGCACCGTCTGTGATAACAAAAGGCGGCTCGAAGGCACTAAGTGAACCTGTGATGGAGAGGATCACGTTAAGTGTTATGATCGTCTTGATACTGGGCATGATGATATATCTGAACTGCTGGAATCTATTAGCTCCATCAAGCATTGCAGCTTCATAGAGCTCTGCATCGACAGACATGATCGCACCTATGAACAGGACCATATTCTGACCAAAGTATCTCCATACGGATGTTCCCACCAGCGAGAAGTTATTGATGCTCTGATCTTTGAGCCAATAAGGCAGGTTATCAAGATTGAAACCGCACCACTGAAGGACTGTATCGAATACGAATCCCCTTGTATAGAAAAACTTGAAGATAAAGCCGATAGCAATACCATTTATCAGGAAGGGAAAAAACATAAAGCCCTTGAAAATATTGCCTCCCTTAACCTTAAAGCTGAGTATAGTTGCAAGATATAAAGCAAGAACCAGCTGAACAACAGAACCCAGCATATAGTACAAACTAAGCTTCAATGCTCCAAAGCAGTCGTCTCTTTCAAATACTTTGAGATAGTTCTTAAAACCAACAAACTTCCTATCTCCGACATATTTCATGTTGTAAAAACTAAAACTAAACATCTTACCAAAAGGCAGATATGTAAAAACAAACAAAAGAAGCAGCGGAACAACCATAAATGCGAACATTACAAGAACTTTCTGCCCGTCTCTGCTACTTAGCCATTGTTTAAATGTCCTCTTTTTTTTCATAATCTAAACTCCATCCAGACTTGTTCTATAAACCTAAAGTGATATATGTGCGCACCTGCACTGAAAGATAGAGCCGGGGGAAGATCACCCCCCGGCCTGGAAAATAATAAGATTTATAAAAAGGGTTTTATATTTTTTATGAGAATATAAGTAACATATTTATATGACGTAATGATCAAAGGTCAGCTCAGTACGATCAATATATTTAATAGAGCACTTCAATTTCAAGCTCTTCCTGAGCATCCTGCCACTTCTGATTCCAGTCAGCCATGATATCATCAAAGCTCTCTGAACCTGTAGCTGCTGCCTCTACGATTCTCTGAACCTTGTCATTGCCGCCTGCATTGATAGAAAGCTCAGACTCTGCATTCATATCATTAAGGAATGTCTCTTCACCTGAAAGTGCAGGCTGATCTGAAAGAACTTCACATCCGTCAAATGCAGCATACATCTCAGGATTCTCGCCTCCCTTAACTACTGTGTAGCCGCCTTCGTTGTAGCACCAGTTAGACTCTTCAACCATCCACTTTACAAATACAAGTGATGCAAGCTTGTTCTCATCTGATGAGTTAACATTGATACCATAGTTGTAGTCACCACCAGCGCTTACATACTGTGTACCATTAACTGTGATAGGGAATGGCATGTATCCAACATCTTCAGGCTTATCTCCTGCTTCCTGCATCTGAGCATATGCCCATGATCCAAGTACCATGACACCGATCTCGCCTCTATTGAGCATGCCTTTGCAGCCTTCCCAGTCAGTTGTTGTATAGTCATCTTCGATAAGTCCCTGTTCTACTGCATCATACAGGATCTTGTATACGCTGTAAGCGCCTGTTCCGTCTCCGGGATTTGTAAATGGCTCAGCTGTATGAACGAGCTTCTGGTTCATGTAAGTGTTGTCGCCGTTTGATACGATTCCAACATATGCATCCCAGGCACCCATAGTCCAGCCTGCAGCATAGTTAGTATAAAGAGGTATAGCATCTGTATTGTCCTTAATAAGCTGAAGATCAGCTATGAGTTCATCAGGAGTTGTCGGAAGATCGCTAATACCTGCTGCCTCGAATACACTCTTGTTATAAAGAACTCCCTGAGCATTGGCCATATATGGGATACCATAGCAGTTGCCGCCAAACTCCCATGCATCTACAAAGTTAAGCTCCTGTGACAGATTATCAAGTGTATCAAGAGGCATAAAATATGTAGAAAGATCTGTCTTATCAACTGCAGGGATGAACATGACATCGCCCCAGTCACCTGTAGAAAGACGAAGAAGCGCATCCTCAGCATAGTCTGTAACAGCTTCTGTAGTTACTGTTATGTTAGGGAACTTCTCATTAAAAGCAGCGATCATCGAATCCATAGTTCCATCTTCCTGACGGTCTGTCTTGTGATGAAGGAACTTAATGGAAGCTGTAAGATCTGTATAATCATCCAGATTTAAAGAAGTGTAAGAAAGTCCGCTTCCATCACCGGATGTTGCAGCGTCACTACCTGTATCAGTAGATGAGCCTGTTGTATCAGCTGCAGTGCTGCCTGTGGTATCATCTGCTCCAGAGCCTTCATTAGAAGCACCTGAACATCCCATAAGAGAAGCCGTCATAGTCATAGCTGTCAGAAGTGCCAATAATCTTTTTTGTTTCATAATGTCCTCCTTAAAAATTCAATATAGTTTTTAGCTAATTAATATTTTATAGTTTTATTTTTATTAATCAATATTTTAGCTAATATTTTAATTAACTTCTACTTAATAAACAAAAAGAGCGACTTGCTTTTAGGATATATTTCCTATTGCAAATCGCTCTGGTTTACATCAATCGGCGTAGTTGACAGCTTTTTGGAATTGTGTGGCTTTTTGAGTTTTTAGCTAATTAGCTAAAATGACCCCTAGGGGCAGAGGTAAGAGGGTGTCATTTCTTGCTTCTATTAAGGTCTTTGACACTGTCTCGTTCTATAAGGTAGCCCTCTACGATACTAAGTCCGCCGCGGTACTTCTCACCTCTAAGTACGTGGGTTATCCTCTTAAGTGTTCTCTTGACCATCTCATCCATATCAACCTTATAAGTTGTGATCCCAATAGATGATCCATCTGCAAAGAGGAAGTCATCATAACCTACAAGAGATATATCTTCAGGTACTTTATACCCCTTAACTTTAAGATATTGCATGAACACATTGGCAGTTAAGTCGCAGTTACATACAAAAGCTGTAGGGAGCTTACCTTTAGGAAGCACCAGATTGTTCTCAATATCCACCTTGTCATTGTTGATGCTTCTGTCATTTAAGATCCATTCCTTTTTGATATCAATACCATGTTCCATCATAGCTCTGACATATCCAAGATATCTGTCTGTGATAGAAGGCGTCGACAGAACTGTACCTACATATCCTATCTGGGTATGTCCTTTATCAAAAAGATAATTGGTCAGAATATACGAGCCATAGAAACTGCCTGATATTACAGAATCTTTTTTATGTTTTCTATCAGTAAAGTCCATATAGAAGGTTGGGGTTCCAAGCTTTTCATCAAGCATATTAAGATACTCTTCGCCAAGAGCCCCCATTATAACTACAGCATCGACATTGCCATCACCTATTATCTTGGGATATACCAGGTTCTTCTCATCATCATCGCTTAGTATCTCCAGCATGGTAAAAGAGCCTATCTTAGCCGCTTTGGCAGAGAAAATCTGATACATATGCCCGTAAAAAGAGTCAATATTACCAACGTATCTTGAACCTATAAGAACTCCTATCTTATAGCTTTCATTGGCTTCAATAGATACTGACTTTTGATAGCCTCTTTCATTGGCAATTTCTATGATTCTCTGACGCATCTGCTCTCCAACGCCCTTTTGCCCCGACAGAGCCTTGGATACAGTTACTGTACTTATTCCAAGTTCCTTGGCGATATCCGACATTGTTATTTTCTTAGACATAGATCAAATCTCCTGATAATTGTATTTATTCAAACTCTACTTTTACCAAATATATGATTAGCATTCAATCACTAAACCACGAATAAACCTAAGCTACAGCTACCAGATGTATAAGCTGTGACTGATGATCTCCGGGGAGTTTTGGAAGTACGATTCCGGCTTTTTCCAATGTAGCTCCTTTAACCTTGATATCACTTCCCTCAATCTCATAAACAGCATCCGGAAGAAGTCCTTTAAGCTTTAATACACGTCTTGCAGGATTAGGTCTTGCAATCACCTGCACATAAGTTACAAGTGCTTCTTTCTTATCCTTACTTACGACCATATATGCATCCATCTCGTGATTCCTCTGATAGGATGAAAGTCTGTAATAGTCTCCGCCTCTTACAAGATGATTATACTTGTGATAAGTCTCAACCTGACGAGGGATATCCTGCCTGTCACTTTCAGGGATCCTTGTGATATCAAGCTCGTATCCGAAAGTTCCTGCAAGGGCCACATCTCCTCTTGTCTTAAAAGGCGTAGTCCTTCCAACTGTATGATTAGGGCAGTCTGATACATGAGCTCCCATAGTACTAAGAGGGAAAATAAGACTGGTGCCTTCCTGAATCTTAAGTCTCTCTATAGCGTCTGTATCGTCAGAACACCAGATCTGAGGGCTGTAATAAAGCATACCTGCATCAAATCTTGCACCGCCTCCTGAACAGTTCTCTAAGAGAAGGTCAGGAAAATCTGTTATAAGTCTTTCCTGAAGTTCATATACAGCCAGCATATATCTGTGACTGAGCTCTCCCTGCTTATCACTTGCAAGATCATATGATCCAAGATCACACAGCTGCCTGTTCATATCCCACTTAAGATACTCTATATTAGCACTTTCAAGGATTTCCTTGATCCTGCTATATATATAGTCACGAACCTCTTTCCTTGTAAGGTCAAGAACGTACTGGTTACGGCTTCTGCAAGGCTCTCTTCCCGGGATCTGAATAGCCCAGTCCGGGTGAGCTTCAAAGAGCTTTGACTTTGGTGATATCATCTCAGGCTCCATCCAGATTCCAAACTTCATGCCTATAGCATTGACATCATCCACAAGCTTTTTAAGCCCGCCCTTTAATTTGCTCTCATTGACATACCAGTCACCAAGGCTTGAGTTGTCATCATTTCTTTCGCCAAACCAGCCATCATCCATGACCAGCATCTCGATTCCGCTCTCATGAGCCTGTCTTGCAATTGCAAGGAGCTTGTCCGAATCGAAGTCAAAATATGTAGCTTCCCAGTTATTGATAAGTATCGGACGCTCCATATCTTTGTACTTACTTCTGATAAGATGAGCCCTATACAGATCATGAAGAGTTCTGGTCATATGGCCAAGACCCTCTGATGAATATGTAAGTACAACTTCAGGAGCCTGGAAAGATGCGCCGCTTTCAAGTTTCCATCTAAAGTTCTTAGAACCTATACCCATATAAAGTCTGAGGCTGTCAAACTGATCCTTGCATACACCTGCCTCAAAATTACCAGAGTAGACCAAAGAAAATCCATATACCTTACCTGTATCCTGAGAATCGCCATTTTGGACAAGCGCCATAAAAGGCTGGAACTGATGAGAAGACTCGCCTCTAAAAGACTCTATTCCTGTCTGTCCATAGCCTATATCTCTAAAATCCATCATCCTCTCACGAGCCCAGGATCCGTGAAGTGTCAGAAGTTTATAATCTTCCTGATCCATATCCATAGTCATGGACATCACTTTATCTATAAACAAATCATTGTCAGAATCATTCTCAAGCCTTACAGATCTGATGACAGTATCAAGACCTTCAAAGATGCTGTAAGAAAGGACTGCCTTAAGACCCACTACCTTATCGCGAAGCACTATTTCAAGAGTCATGGAATCATCATCTGTTCCAAAAGTGGCAGGAAGGCCTTCAAGCTTCTTCTTGCCCTTAAATATCTGATGAGACTCATAACACAGAAGAAGTGATGTGTGTCCGTTATGGTCTGTTATATCTACAGCGCTCTTCCTGTAATCTCCAACATTACTTGATGCATATTCAAATGGATATATGTCTAAAAAAGAACTTCTGTCACGCATAGTAGGCGTAGGAGTATCCTGATTCTGTGGAAATCCAATAAGATATGCAGCATCGCCTGCATCTATCCTGTCTCCAAAATAAAGATGTCCAAGAAGACCTTCCTCTCCCAATACTGCCATAACATAGCTTGTATTATCGGTTTCCAAAACAAATAGTCTGTCTTTTTCTAAATACTTGATGTCCATAAAAGCCCCTTCCATTTTTGAATAATAACTGTACTGAGTAAATACCTTTTTGAATAATAACTGTACTGAGTAAATATGCTTTGTCTGTATGCAAACAACCTGATATCTAAATATTCCTAAAACCGGCTCAGCTAATTTTCAAATTAGCATATCATATTTTATTAACTTGATTTTAACTAATTTTAGCTAAATTTCAATAGTAATTTTACTATCTTCTTGCTTTCTTTTTATTGATTTTTGCTTTTTTGCAAAAAAATGCCGCAATATACATCTATATACTGCGGCATTACTATTTTCATAACAAATAAAAATATAAAGCCTTCCACCAAAGTTGAAAGACCTGGCGAAAGGCTTTATTACTAGTTTTTATACAATAACTTAATCTTCCATTCGTAAATCTGCACTCCCTATCATGCCTTGATCGGAGCGCCGCACTGCATGCAGAAAAGTGCACCCTGTTCAAGTTTAGCACCGCAGTGCTGGCAAAATGCCGGCTGCATCTTAACAGGTTCTTGAGCTTCCTGTGCAGGTGCTGTGAAAGGAGCCGGTTCAGGAGCTGGCTCTGCATAAGAAGGAGCTGTATTGGAAGTTTCAGCTACAGGTGCCTGTGATTCAAACTCTGTAGTATTTCCAGATACACTTTCTGAAGAATCAGCAGAAACGTTACCAAAAGAATTGTCAGCTTCGTTCTCGGATGAATTATCAAATGCATTATCAGATCCGTTACCAACAGCCTCTGATGCAGCACCGGCTGTCTCATTAACTTCTTCAAAGTTCTCAGTAGCATTCTGAGCAGCTTCTGCAACATTATCAAATGAAGAAGCCTCGTTAGCATTTTCTTCATAAGATGGTGCCGGAATCTCATTTACAGGTGCTTCTGAATAAAAATTGTTCTGTGGCTGTTCAAATGCAGGTGCCTGCTGGAACTGTTCCTGAGGCATTCCATACTGCTGATCAGCTGCAGGCTGTGCAAATCCGTTCTGTGGTCCAAACTGCTGATCGTTTGCAGGCTGTGCAAATCCGCCCTGTGGAGCAAACTGCTGATCGTTAACCGGCTGTCCAAAGCCGCCCTGTGGTCCAAACTGCTGGTCATTTGCAGGCTGTCCAAAGCCGCCCTGTGGTCCAAACTGCTGATCATTTATAGGCTGGAATCCACCCTGAGTTCCGAACTGCTGATCATTCATGGGCTGGAATCCGCCCTGTGGTCCGAACTGCTGTCCACCCATAGGCTGTCCAAATGCAG
Organism: Butyrivibrio sp. TB; assembly: GCF_900110805.1. Lineage (NCBI taxonomy): Bacteria > Bacillati > Bacillota > Clostridia > Lachnospirales > Lachnospiraceae > Butyrivibrio > Butyrivibrio sp. TB. Next base: position 34,028 of record NZ_FOER01000036.1, read on the forward strand.
GTGCAGGAGCGCTCATATTTGGAGCATTCTTTAATTCTTTTTTAAGTCTGCCAGCTTCGATGATTGACTGGATTATAAAAATGATATACAGCGCAGGAAGCTGGAATATAAGTACGCTGTAGCAGAATCCGATAGGTGCAAGTTCAAGAGCTTTCTGCTCGATGACAAAGCCTGCGCCAAAGAAGAACTGTCCGCTTACAAGTACGATGATCGGGATGATCGCAAGTCCGGAAAGCTTTCTAAGCTTAGGGAATGTAAGTACTGCAAGAAGTATAGGCATTACAAACATGAATGCAAAGATCATGACTGTAACAGCTACATTACGATCATCAAGGAATTTTCCTGCAAGACCGAAATAAGAAGCAGCATTGTCAGGGAAGAATCCAAGCAGGTTATCAAGCTTGAAGAAATCTTTATTGTAGCTTACTGTGTCCTTATAAACAGGAAGGAAGAACATCACTGTAAGAAGTATTCCTGTGATGAACATGAATACATCAATTATCGTTGATAGTCTCATCCCCCTCTTGGGTGGTGCAGCCTGAAACTGCTGCGGATTTTGAGCGTTTTTCTTTTTCATACTATAATCTCCTTTTATTGTGAATGCATATTATTTTATGAGGTAGGTGTCAAAAGTTCCTTTTGACACCTTATGACTTTAGACACCTTGTCTTTTATTATAACTCATAATACCTTAAATCAAACATAAAATTGACGAACAATCATTTTTATCAGATAGAATGCATCTATATGTAATTATCATCTTGTATCATAGCAAGACTTTTAATATCTAAATCGAACTTCCCACTTGGTCGGCACAGTATCACCAAGTGGGAAGTTCGAGTATCTATAAAGCTGAAATAATAGCTATGCACTTTTTCCAAAAAATCTATATACCAAAACAAATATTTTCATATAAACATCATAGAAATATGCCACACTATCAGTGCAGTTACCATATATGCAATCTCCTGAATGCACAAATACCAGCCTTCCAGATCTCCGGTAATGCCACCAAGCTGCTTGAAAGCTTTATGTATATAATAGATATACATAAAAAGAGAACATACTGCGAATCCAATCGCAGTCTTCCAGTTTATAAAAAGCATCAAAATAAGCAAAACGACTGCCTGAAAGACCAGAATTCCTGCAGCCATATTCCTATTGGAATCCTTGACAAAGCTCTGTAGTGTCCCACCTTTTCTGGCATTCTGAATTGTGACAGCAGCTAGTCCGCTAAGAGATCTTGCAAGGATAAATGAAATAAAAATGCATGCAAACTGCCTCTTGGTACATGAAAAAAACGCTTCATATGTAAAGCCATAATATAAAAGCAGCATCGTTGCAAACCTGATGATTCCAAATGCTCCAACATGTGGGTCTTTTAATATAGTAAGCTTTTCTTCTTTTGACTTATAAGAGCTGAAAGCATCTGAAGTATCTATAAATCCATCAGCATGTATACCACCTGTAATGATCAGCGGAACAGCTATAAACAGGCAGGTTCCAAGCTCAGCGCTTATATAAAAGCTTTTATAAAGCCTATAAACCAGGAATTCTATAATGCCTATAATCAGCCCAACAGCAGGAAAGAAGCATATAGCATACCTCATATCCTTCTCTTTCCATTCAAACTGGGGCATTGGTATTCTGGAATACATGGAAATAGCTATAGCAAGGCTTCTAAGCATAATCTGCTCTCCCTTAATACTAATTCCGGTTCTTCTTCAGAAAAACCGGAATCTATACATTTTGACAATTACAAAATTCACATATTGGCTTTGGTCTCTTCTACAGACTTGACATGCTCTGCTTCAAGCTTTTCATTAATAGCTGTTCTGTCTATGATAGCCTTAACAAGAAGGTCTATCTCTGTATCCTCATTATAATCAGCAGCTGCAAAGTACTTGATCCTGTTATCACGGATCATCTTATAGACCTTGGTCTTGTCCTTGGTCTCAGGATTATAAACACCTATTGAATGTCCGCCAAGAGAATTGACAAGTCTCATGCAAGGAATATCTGTATCACTGTCTCCGATATAGACCATATTCCTGAAAGGAACACGAAGATCTTCCGGATTATAGAACTCATTAACTCCAGGATCGTTAACATCAAGAACTCCCTTTTCAATTCTGAACAGGAACTGAGTCTTGTTAGTATAGTTAACAACAAGAGCAGGCCACTGGGCTATTCCTTTTTCATTATAGAAAAAAGAATTAGCATATATCCTTGTAAAGGAATCAGCCATGGCAGTTCCCTCGATCATCTCCCTAAGTCCTGAAGAAATTATGTAATGTTCAACGATAACACCTTTTTGTCTTCCGTATTCCCTGATCCTTTCAAACCAGGTCTCAACTCCAGGGAATACCTTAACTTTAGAGCCATACTCAGCGAGTTTGTCTCTATTAAATATCAGCTTACCTTCTGCTTCCTGAACCATCTTGAACATGTAAGCGAGGTTCACATCCATATCATTCTGCTCTGCAAAATCATTAGTGTCCTTCCAGAACTGGGCAACATCATATCCAACTGACTGGATGTACCCCTGAGCCTGCATGTCATCAGGTGACAGAGTCTTATCAAAGTCATAGCATATTGCAACCACCGGAAGATCTTCTTTTGTTTTTCTATTGTACTTAATATCCATAGTATACCTTTACGAAACTTTTGTTTTGATACGTGAATCGCAAAAAAATTTTATGCAATTCTTCCTGTTACTAAGTATATCATATTTAAGTATTCATAACATTTATTTATAAGCATTACGCTGCAGATTTACTTTGAATGTAACAAATACAAGCCACTATAACATCCATACCAAACAAAAATCCGCATATAGTATAGATAATACGTCTCTTTTTAGATAAAAGAATTTTTTACATATCAAATCTTTTTTGCGAAACTTCTAACGAAACTTGTGCGAGGCGGTTTACAAGTATTAATTGCATGCTAAAATTATAAATGCTTAAGCGGTTAACTACATTTTTATTTTATTTAGCGCGCCTGCGCAGAAAGAGGTGACTATGCCTAAGTGGCTTAATGACGCAGTTTTCTATGAAATTTATCCTCAGTCATTCTATGATACTAATGCTGATGGAATCGGTGATATAAACGGAATCATCCAGAAGCTCGATTATATCAAGAGCCTTGGATGCAATGCTCTGTGGATCAATCCCTGCTACGACTCTCCATTCAAGGATGCCGGTTATGATGTAAGGGATTATAAGAAAGTTGCTCCAAGATACGGAACCAACGAAGATCTGTATGAGCTTTTTGATAAGGCTCATGAAAAGGACATTCATGTACTCCTTGACCTTGTTCCCGGTCATACATCAGAGGAACACGAATGGTTTAAGCAAAGCGCTAAACCAGAGCGAAATAAATACTCAGACCGTTATGTATGGACCAATTCTGTATGGCAGGGAATAGGTAATCACCCTTATATTGCCGGTGACAGCGACAGAGACGGCGTATATATGCTCAACTTCTTCAAGTGTCAGCCTGCTCTTAACTACGGCTTCCTTAACAGGACCGAAGACTGGCAGATGGCTCCTGACGCTCCGGCATGTCTTGCTACCAGAGAAGCTCTCAAAGATATCATGAGATTCTGGCTTGATCATGGATGTGACGGTTTCCGCGTAGATATGGCAGATTCTCTGGTCAAAGAAGATGACGAAGTAAAGTCTGCTACAAGCGCTATCTGGGCTGATATCAATGAGATGCTGGCAAAAGATTATCCGGAAGCTGCTATGGTATCTGAGTGGTGTAATCCCACTTCAGCACTTAACCTTGCTCACTTTGACATGGACTTCTATCTCGATCATCACTATAACGGCTATAACACTCTCGTACGTGACTATGAGACAGAAGGCGGTGATCACAGCTTCTTTAAGTGCGGAGCAGGCGGCGATATCATGCGTTTTTTAGATGATTACCTTCCCAAATATAATAATACAAAAGGTAATGGTTACATAAGTTTCTTTACCTGTAATCATGATACTCCAAGAGAGACTGCTTCTCTTTCTATTAGAGAACTAAAGCTAGCTTATTCCTTCTTTTTCAGTATGCCGGGTGTTCCATTCCTATACTACGGCGATGAGATCGGAATGAAATATATCAAGGGTCAGCCTACTAAAGAAGGCGGATTCCAGCGTACAGGTTCAAGAACACCTATGCAGTGGACCAGCGGCAAGAACCTCGGATTCTCTGAAGCAGAAAGCGACATGCTCTATCTTCCTGTAGATAAGGCAGCTGATGCTCCAACAGTTGAAAGCGCTGAAAGCGATCCTGACTCTCTCATCCATACAGTAAGAGAGATCATAGCTTTAAGACATAAAGAAGACGACCTCAAAGCAGACGGAAGCTTTGAAGTAATATATGCTGAAAAAGAGACATTCCCTTTTGTATATAAGAGAGGAAACCTTATAGTCGCAGTTAATCCTTCTGAAAAAGAAGTTACTGCTCCTTTAAATGGAGAAAAGACTAACGAGGCTATCTATAAGATAGGCGAAGGTTCTGTTTCAGGATCAGGAGATTCTATTGTAATGGGACCTCAGTCATTTATGATCTTTAAATAAAAAATGCCCTCCCAAGATGCAGTTTTCTAAATCTTAGGAGGGTATTTTTTATATTTAATTTTCTTATAGTACAATAAGAGATATCGGATGATATTGTCAAATATATTAGTAGTATATTTTGAAGATAAAAAAACTCCGTGCATTGCACAGAGCCTAGATCATTCATAGAGCATATTTTTAAACTAAAAAAGCTCCGTGCAACACACAGAGCCTTGATCATTCCTTCAAAACCGAACACTGAATCTCCAAACTTATCTTAACTTCTTTGGTTAAGTCCTCGACCTATTAGTACACATCA
>NZ_FOER01000031.1:0-47167 GCF_900110805.1 Butyrivibrio sp. TB
TGTTAACTTCCTATCTTTTTAACTCTCGTCGTCACTTCCGGTAAATCCCCTCAAAAAATCTCTTAATGCAGGGTTGATGATTTTTAATCCTCCTCATCAGCGTCCCCATTCATGAATTCTATGATCTCTTTCAGTGACTTTTTACTCTTCTCGAAAGCCTTCACCAGTTCCTTGCTCTCAAGTTCCCTGCGCTTTGTTATGAGCTTGTCCAGTTCTTTAAGCTCTGCTTCATATCTGTCTTTTGCCTTAAATACTGCCTCTTCCTGTTTCTTGATTCTATCGTCTAAACTTGTTCTTGCCATGATATCAGTCCTCCCTCTCTGCATTTGCCTTAACAATTACATTCTTTAGATCTTCTCCGAGTGCTCTTCCCAGCGTCTTTATGTCTGCTGCATTCATCCCGAATGCTTTCAGTATCGCTTTCTGGGTAGCACTTACTGCGTGATCTATCCTGTATGTATTGTCAGAGGACTTTATCATCTCTATCTTTTCAAGTTCCTTAAGTGCGGCTGGAACTGTCATGTAATTCTCTTTCTGTCCACTCTCCTTTACTTCATCCTTAAGGCATGTATATATCTTATTACGTATGATAAGAGCTATGAACTCTATGAAAAGCTTGGTCTCCAGAGATTCATTTCCATAAACCCTTTCTGCCCTTGCTCCCATATATGATTTATCTCCGCGGAACAGTTTTTCGGAAACATCCCTGCTCTTATACAGGTTTATTGCTTCTTCCGCTGTCATGGACTCTGATGTGATAAGTACAAAGTATCCACAGAGTGCAATCTCCCTGTCTATGACATCAGTGCGTTCGCGCCATGCAAGGAGTCGTTCATCTTCCTTGCCCTTATTGTAAATCTCAAGTTTAAAGTATTTCTCAATGTTTGGACTTGGGGGTATCTTCTTGCCCCTGTTCTTTTCAAGAAACTCGACTATCCTGTCTATCTTTCTCTCTACATTCTCGCGTTCTGCTGCATGTTTTCTGTCATTGTAGTATATGTGGAAATATCTGTCCTTTTCATCCGAAGGGAACAGTTGCATCTTAACTGTCATTCCATTGACTTTATAGGATCTTATGCTGTTTGCCCTGCTCTGCTCAAAACTGCCTCTATGTTTTAAAACAAGCTCACTCACAAGGTCCTTCATGCCCTTGACCATAATCACAAAGCCGTAGCCGTGGTGATCCATGTAGTGAATGTTTGCCTCACTAAAATATCCCCTGTCGAGGATGAATCCTATATTTTTATAGCCATAGCCTTCCACCTTTTCCAGCATGTACTGAAGCTGTGACACGTCATTGATGCTACCCGGATAGTCCTCATAGAAAAGGGGCTCATTGTTGTTCCTGTCATATGCTATCGCATAGTTGAAAATCGGCTTATCCTGCTTATCCTTTTCATGTCCGATCTCAGCAAGATCTATATCACCTGCCTGGCAGTGCTTATTGGTTGAATCATAAGAAACATAAATCTTTGATCTGTGATCCCGGTTCTTATTCCATTCATTAAGGAAAGCAATCCTTGCATCAGTCATGTCCTGGCCAAGGAAGTCTGAAATCTTTGAATCACTATAGACATGCATCCCTTTTGTAAAGAGAGGATGCTTATAAGCATAGTCAGGATAATACTGACCGGCATTGTTCTCAGTTAGAATGCTATATGCAGCAAGATCAAGAAACAGTCCGGCATCCTTGCCAACAATACGATTAACCATCTCGTCGATATGATAACTGGCAATGATCTTCCTGATTACAAAAAATGCTCCAACATTCAGGCAACTGCTGCGGCTGGTATCCCCTTCCAGTTCTTCAGGGATCTCTATATCCGGAAAGAACTTCATGCAGTTAGCATTAGGATACATCATGTCAAGGTGCTCATCATCACGTCTTCCGATGGATGTGGTCTTGGGGACGGAATACTTCTTGACAGGGTCATACTTTCTCTCATACGCATAGTACACGTAGGTAGTTCCCTTGATGTTTTTTATTGTGATACCGTTTTCCCCAGTCGGTATCTTCACAAGGAAATTCATATACATGGCAGCCTCCATAGAGATGTAATTACTTCTCTATTATCTTACCATGTTTCCCACTCAAAATCAAGTGAAATCCGCATAAAATCTGGTTTTTTCCAATTTCTCCACCTCTCAATTTGGCTGCCGAGAGTTAATTATCGCGGAAGTTCACAGTCTAAGAATCTGACACCTGTAGCTCTGGAACTGGGCGGCGAGAATGGGAACTGGTGCATTATCAGGAAAGATGCTAATCTCAAAGATGCTGCAAGAAAGATTGCCTTCTTCAAGATGCTCAACAGCGGACAGATCTGTATCAATATCAATCAGATTGCCGTTGCCAGCGAAATTGCTGACAGATTCATAGAACTGTTAAAAGGTGAGTTCAAACGCCAGATAGGCGATGATGCGCTTGTAAACAGCGAATATCCGCACCTCATCACTAAAAGCGCCTATGACAAATGTAAGTCCGAATGCGACCTTTATAAAGACAGGGTCATCTATGGCGGCAAGGGCGATCCTCAGAGCCTTAGATTCCAGCCAACTATCATATATCCTGTCAAGGACGACGAGCCTATAGTCAATCATGAGCTCTTTAATCCGCTTCTGCCTATCGTCCCCTTCGAAGATAACGAGGTGGACAAGCTCCTTAATATTATCGAATCAAGGCATCACGGACTTGCCCTATACATCTTCACTGAGAATATCGATTGGGCGCAGAAAGTAATGTCTACTATGCAGTTCGGAGGCGGCTGCATCAACGAAGTGTGCCTTCATATGATGGTCAAAGGCGTGCCTTTTGGTGGAACAGGTCATTCCGGCATGGGAGCATATCACGGCAAGTGGGGATTTATGGAATTCACACATCCTACAACTGTCCTTGTAGGAAGTACAAGATTCAACCTGCCGCTTAGGGAGCACCCATATAAAGGGATTAAGCTTGGGCTCATCAGATTGTTTGAAAGGTGAAGCTTGCTAATTGTATGGAATCATCAAGCTAGTTATATCCTTGAAAATACCATGGGCGGCTATCATTCAAGATGCTGCATCTATATTTTCTTTGGTATATCCGATTCGGGCTTTTGGATTCTTCTGCGCTATAAGATTTAGTACGAGATTCGCAAGCCCCATGTTTGCTTCACAGGCAGCCAGTGCCGGAAGACTATAACTGCCCTTATATATATCCAGGATTTCAATCGTATAAGTTATATCTTTTCCATACTGTTTGTTGATCTTAACATATGCCCAGACAATATCAGAATATGGGATAAGTCTCGTATCAGTATAGTATGTGAATATATATTTGTTGGTACAGTAGAAGGCATTCTTTATTATCTCTTTGGTAGTAGCAGATTTAAGATCTGATTCTAACATAGCATATTCACTATCAGTAAGCCTGCACATAGTTTTCTTGAAGCTATGGATAGGAGTCATACCGAAATAGAGAAGGAATAGTCCCAGTATACATGGGAACATAGCAAAAATAACAGCCGTTTCTATATCATCTTCTGAGATTCCGCTGCCATTGTATGATTCTTCAACTACAAGGCAGTATTTTCCAAAAAGCTCATCATAATCATCTAAGTCTATGTCTTCACCTGTGCTTTCGTTATAGAAAGTAACAGCATTTTCTTTACCCATATCAAGGAGGGTGTCATAATAGCCGTGAAGAGTTGCAACGCCTGTATCTTTAAGTTCTTTCATTGCCTTTTGGTATTCTTTGTCATCAAGCTCTGCTATATATATGCCGTTATCCGTACTGATCATATACACGCCATAGTCTCCGCTGCTTGGTGAGTAGAACAGGATAGGCACATAGGAGACTTTGATCTCGCCGATTGACTTGACGGATGCTTTCTCATATTCAGCGGCATCGTCCATATTGTATATAGTCGTATTTTTGGCCGAAACTTCTTCATTGTGTGAATATATAGAATATATAACCGGTGCAAGGATACTTATTGCAAGGATTATAGAGCCGGCAAGAGCTAGTTTTTTCTTTTTCTTAAGATATAGTTTTAGTGATTCATTATTAACTCTCTTAACAGCATCTTTGCCGGTTACAACTTTTGCCTTTTTGACAGGCTTTTGCTTTTCATATGAGGAGGCTATAGAAGTACCATATGAACTTATGGAATTTTCGAAAGCCTTTCTTTGTTTTCGCTCTTTAAGTAGCTTTGAGCCATTTTTGATGATATCGTATAATGCCAGAAGGATGATTATTCCGGGCATTAGATATTTGTCTATGAGAAAAGAGGGTACAAGATCTTGACCAGCAGGGCAGATAGTCTGATATCTTACAACACTTTCAGATTCATCAATGCTGTACTCTGCAATAGTTGAGCGATAGAATCTCTCCTCCTCATCGTCCATGGATCTGATGATGCCGACAAAGCTATATACATCACCGGACAGGAGCTCGTTTGAATCTATATCACCATCCAGGTAACTCCAGGTCTTATCTGATATCTTATCCATGAGTTTACGGTTACTATCAAAGACATACATAGATATAAATGAACTATCATCAAGCCAGGCTATATAATAGTATCTGTCTTTACCTGATGTATCATCATAAGTGACAGATGCATAGTTACCAAGGTTTGCATCAATAGTGACGTTTACGTACCTTTCCGGAAGCTCACCATCCCCATATTCTTCCAGATAGTCGGTAAGGCTTGGAATATTACCTGTAACGACGTCCTTTGTTTCTTCCCAACTTGGAACTGTATAGATGACAGCCCCAATCATGATAAGTACTGCAACAATAATTCTGGCTTTTTTACTAAGCATTAATTTGTCCCCCAACTTATATTATGTGCAACGCTTATATTCTAACATATACAAAGCCTTATGAGCATGTCAATCTTAGTAATAATGTGTGTTTCTTTTATGCTGTTGGGCCATGTTATCAGTAAAAATAGTAGGAGAAAATGATACGATCATAAGAATCTTTAATAACAAAACGGAAACTAATAAAATCATGTCATATATCAAATAGCTGATATGCTCATATTACAATATACAATTATTGCACCTGTCTCCCTAATAAGAAATAATTAATCCGGAATTATTATTGTGAAAATTGCCTTTTCGCATTCTGTTTCTTCTAATATAAATATCCATAATAAATCCCACTTTAGCCATGTGAAATTAAATAAAATATACAAACGATATACAGATAATCGCAAAAAATGTTTATTCTAGCGCAACTTTTGAATGAAAATAAATAGCAATAATTAGTACAAGAATAGCAATATTAAAAAAGAAACTCTGCCTATAACCCTTTATAAATGTATAGGAGTTATTAATTTAGATACAAATTTAGTAGGGAGGATTTATAGGTGGAGACTAGCTCTGCAAATAAGAAAACTTCTGTAGTAACCAAAAAGAAGCTTTCCAAAAATTATCTTAAAAGGTATTGGCAGTTATACGTTTTGCTGGCTATACCAATGGTATATTTTTTAGTGTTTAAGTATGTACCTATGGTATATATTCAGATTGCATTCAAAAAATATATGCTCAACACAAGTGTTTGGAGTATGCCCCTGGCCAAGAATAATGGATTCCAGTATTTCATACAGGCATTTTCCAATCCTGAATTCTTAAGGGCACTTAGGAACACTATCGTTCTTAACCTTCTTGATCTGTGTATCGGATTCCCGATCCCAATCATATTTGCACTTATTCTTAATGAGCTTGTATTCAAGCGTTTCAAGAAAGTGGTTCAGACAATTGCATACATGCCTCACTTCTTATCATGGGTCATCATCTATGGTATTGCTATACAGCTCTTTGCACCTAGCACAGGTCTTATCAACTTGGCTATCACAAAGATGGGCGGAGAGGCAGTTCCATTCCTCAATGATGGTAATCACTGGGTATGGACATATATCTTCCTTGGTGTATGGCAGAGTTTTGGATGGAACTCAATCGTATATCTTGCTGCAATAGCAGGTATCAACTCAGAACTTTACGAAGCAGCATCTGTTGATGGTGCCGGACGTTTCAAGAAGATGTGGCATATCACACTTCCTGGTATCAAGCCTACAATAGTTATTCTTCTTATCATGGCTATCGGTAATATCCTTGGAAGTAGTTTTGACAGACCATTCGCACTCCAGAATAACCTCGTAATGGATCAGGCGCAGGTTCTCTCAACATACGTATATCAGTATGGTATCAAGGGCCTGCAGTTCTCACTGACAACAGCTGTCGGACTGTTCCAGTCTGTAGTTGGCGTATTTTTCCTGCTTATGGCTAACTGGCTGTCTAGAAAGCTCGGAGAAAGGGGTATCTGGTAATGAAAGTAAAATCAAAAAAGGCAATGTTTGGCGATTGGATCTTTGTTCTTATATGCGTGATCATAAGTCTTATCTGTATTATTCCTATGATCAACCTGCTCGCCAGATCACTTAGTAGTACTGATGCGCTTGTAAGACATGAAGTATATCTGCTTCCAAAGGGACTTAACTTCGGCGCATATGCAACAGTTTTCAAGGATATGAAGTATATCAATGCATTTGTTTATACAGTTATCCTCACACTTGTTAGTACAGTAGTATCACTTACTATGACAACTATATGTGCATATCCTCTTATTTTTCCAGATCTTAAGGGAAAAGGATTTTTTAACGTAGTAATAACTATCACAATGTTCTTCAACGCAGGAGCAATACCTAACTACCTTCTGATGCAGAATCTTAATCTTCTGGACAATCCGCTGGTACTGGTTCTTCCATATTGCCTTAGCGTTTACAACATGATCATTATGAGAAGTTTCTTCTACGGAATCCCTGATTCACTCAGAGAATCCGCAGAGATTGACGGCGCTGACTTTTTTACAATACTTTGGAAAATATATATACCGCTTTCCAAACCTGTATTTGCAACACTCGCTCTGTTCTATGCAGTAGGTAGATGGAACGGATACTCAGATGCTCTTATGTATATTAAGAAATCAGAGTTCTATCCTCTTCAGCTCCTTTTGTACAACATCCTCAACAACATCAACAGCGTAGAAGTTGCAACACAGGAAGGTTTCTCTGCACCAGGTCTTTCAGAGTCACTTAAGGCAGCTATAGTTATGTTCTCAACGGTTCCGATTCTGTGCATATATCCATTCCTCCAGAAGTACTTCATTCACGGAGTTATGGTTGGTGCAGTTAAAGAATAAAATAATATGGCGCACAAGCGTCAAGGAGGGAAAAATGAAGAAAAGGTTACTTTCACTGCTTCTTGCATCAAGTATGGTAGTATCACTTGCTGCATGCGGCAAATCCGGCGAAGGAAACGGACAGGGTACAGCAACAGGCTCAGCTCCTGCAGATGCTGCAACAGAGCTTGTAGATGGCAAGTTTGCTGACACAAGAACAATCACAGTAGAGGTTTATGATCGTGGTAATGATGGCGGATCTGACCCTACAGACAACATGTACACTAAGTACATCCATGATCAGATGCTCGAGCAGCACAATGTAGATGTACAGTTTGTAAAGGTTCCAAGATGGACAGAGGTTGATGAGATCAACAACCTCCTTGCAGCACAGACAGCTCCTGATGTATGCGTAACATACAGCTATGCTACAATTCAGACTTATGCTGATATGGGTGGTGTTCTCGATCTGAGCTCATATGTAGAGGATTATAAGGATGTACTTCCTAACCTCTGGGATTGGCTCGGTGAGTCCAATATCTATTGGGACAAAGATCCTGAATCAGGATCAATCTGGGCACTTGAAGCAAGACTTGCTAACCAGAACCGTATCTGCACGTTCATCCGTAAAGACTGGCTTGATACTCTTGGCCTTGAAGAGCCTACAACTAAGGATGAGTTTTACAATGTTCTCTGCCAGTTCAGAGACAATGCTGACAAGCTTCTTGGCGCAGATGCTGACAAGATGGTTCCTTATTCAGTAAGCTATGACGTAGGTTGGAGAGCAGCTACTCTTATCGAGTCATTCATGGATCCGGCTATCACAGAAAAAGAGTACTATGTAAACGGATTCGATGACAGAAAGCTTACAGAAAACGGTACTAAGGATGCTATCAAGCTCCTCAACAAGTGGTACAACGAAGGTCTTATGTGGGATGATTTCGCTGTATACGGAAGCGGCGACACAACAGAAGACGACATGATGAAGGCCGGCTATGTTGGTGCATTCACACACAACTGGGATTACCCTTACAGAAACGGTGAAGATTCTATCGAAGCTAACCTCAAGAGACTTGTAGGCGAAGACGCTTCTTATGTAGCAATCGATCCTTTCGAAGATTCCAACGGAACACATACTAAGTGGATCGCAGGCCCTATCGACAGAAAAATCTTCTTCCCTGTAACTAACGATGAACCTCTTGCGTCTCTTCTGTACCTTGATTTCATCTCAGATCCTGAGACTATCCAGTATCTCCAGATCGGTGATGAGAACGTTACACACACAGTTGCTGACAATGGTGCTATCCAGATTCAGGCTGCAACAGGCGATGCTATCCAGAACTCCGGTATGAACATCGACTATACAATCACATGTAACGGTCTTCACCTTGTAGATCCTGAGATCACAGAGCTCTCACTTGCATATAGCTATGCAGGTGTAGATCCTAACCTTATCTTAAGAGCTGATGAGATTGCTAAGACAGATACAAGAGAACTTGGTAATGTACAAGTTGGTGCTATCGAGTCTGAAGCAGGATTTGGTGAAGCTCTTTCAAGTAAGCGTGATCAGGTATACGATAAGGCTCTTAGCGCATCAGAAGCTGATTTCGATAGCGTTTGGGATGCTGGAATGCAGGATTACCTCGCATCAGGCGGACAGACTATCATGGATGAGAGAAAGACAGCTTGGGAAAATGCATACGGCGATGCAGAGAACCTTCCTGAGAAATAATGCAATTATAAATAATGCAGGTAAAAAATATTTCAATTGGTAATAATTGATCTATAAGAAATCATTCAGGGCAACTTTCGCGAGCAACGAAGGTTGCCTTGAATTCTTTAGAATCAGGGCTTAGGTCAAAGTCGCTTATTGCTCTTGCAATTCTTGAAAGGCATGCATCTGCCATTTCCTCCATGGGGAGATTGACAACAGAAAGAGAAGGAATTGAAAATTCCTCCTGTTCACTAGGCCCGTTGCCTATGCTGATAAGTTTGAGCTTATCAGGAATATGTATACCATTTTCATGAAAAGCTTTAAGAGCTCCAAAGGCTATATTGTCAGAAGAGCACAGGATACAGTCAGGTACAGAGCCCTGACTTTTTTTATTTATGCGTACAGCTATCTTAAGAGCGGCCTTGTATCCGCCTATCAAAGAATCATCTGTAATTACTGTTTCAACATCTTTAATACCTATTTCATTGAACTTGTATCTGAACATATTCTCACGTATACTCATTCCATTGAAATCAGCTTTAGAAGTAATAATAACAGGGTGCTGTAAATCTTGACTTATAAATACATCTGCAGCAGTGCTTCCTATCTCATAATCATTCATGTTTATAGTTGGATATTTCTTGGAATAACGATTATAAATAACGATCGGTATTGGAAAGTCATTGTTTTCGAGGTATGTCATATCATCTTCAGATGCGTTGCATATGATAAAACCATTGCTTCCCATTATAGTTCTCTTTGTGATGGCATCCTTAAGATGACCTACATTATAGGGCATGATCTGAAGTTCATATTTGTATCCGTTTCGTATAAGTGAATCCTGAAGTCCTTTGAAGAAACGGGGCAGTATATACTGTCTTGCATTTGCATCCCAAAAAAGAGTTATGATATGCATGTTAGGAAGATTGCTTCTAAGTAGCTTGGACTGCATATTTGGTGTATAGCCAAGCTTCATAGCAGCATCATTGATCTTTTTTTGTGTTTCTTTTGATATATTTCTTTTTTCTCCAAGACCTCTAAGTACTATTGATACAGTACTTGCAGAAAAACCAGTGTATTTTGCGATATCTTTAATTGTTGTCATTTTAAGTCCTCTTTATATTTTGTATTTTCGTAAGTATTACTTAGATGATGTAACATCAAGGATATTCACACATCCAAGTGAGAAGTTTGAGTTATACATCATAATAATATCACATAAATCCCCCATGCACTATATAAAATAGTACAACGATATACTATTTACATTTACCAGCTATAAGCGTATAATCCAAAAATAAAGTACAACGATGTACTAAACCAATCCATCTAAATTTTTATATCCGTGCAATATTGATATTACTGTATTTATCATTCCAATTTGTTTTGGATACAAGAGCCTTAATAAGGCATATATCACTGATATATACCTGATAGGATCGTATTTTTTCCAAACAGATGAAAAGCTTTTACCTAATTCGGAGGAACTAATATGAAGAAGATAGCTATAGGCGGTGGTCAGGGATTCTGGGGAGATTCTCCTGATGCTGCAATACATATGATCAGTAAAGCTGATATTCAGTATCTTGCATGTGATTATCTTGCAGAACTTACTTTATCGATCATGGCGAGACAGAAGATCAAAGATCCGTCCAAAGGATATGCGCCGGATTTTGTTACAAGACTGCTCAAAGAGGCAGGAAGACAGGCTTATGACAAGAATATAAGGATCATCACCAATGCAGGGGGGATGAATGTTGACGGCTGCGTTGAAGCTATAAAGAACTGGGCTTTGAGTGAAGGGCTAAGTGGATACAGGATAGGTTATGTAACAGGAGATGACATCAAGGCCAAGATCCCGCAGCTTATCAAAGAGGGATGGGACTTCCCGTCAATGGATACAGCAGGAAGCAATGACACAAGTGGTATATCATTTGAAGACATTAAAGACAAGATATATAACTGCAATGCATATATAGGACATGAAGAGATACAGAGGGCTATAGCTGGCGGCGCTGATACTGTTATCACAGGGCGGGCTGCAGACTCGGCTCTATTCCTTGCTCCACTTGCGCATGAATTTGGCTGGGCAGATGATGACTGGGACAATCTTGCAAGAGGCATCATGGCTGGTCACTTATTAGAATGCGGAGGGCAGGGGGCTGGTGGCAACTTCATGTATGACTGGCGCAGCGTTCCTGATATGGAACATCTGGGATTCCCAATTGCTGAGCTTACAGAAGATACTATGGAGATAACCAAAGCGCCAGACTGCGGCGGACTTATTACAGAACAGAGTGTTAAAGAGCAGTTTCTGTATGAAGTGCTGGATCCTTCTAACTATCTGACACCTGATGTAAACGTAGATATAAGTCATGCAACCATCACAAAAAAGGGAGAGAACAGGGTATCCGTAGCCGGCATCAAAGGCAAGAAGCGCCCTGACACTATCAAGCTCTGCGTAGGTTATCACAAGGGCTGGAAGACCGTATCCATGTTGTCTTTTGCCTGGCCGGATGCTTATGAGAAGGCAAAATACTGTGCAGAGATCATCATGAACAAGATGAAGGAAAAAGGAATGAAAGCAGACGATGTTCATATCAGCTTTATAGGTCTTGACTCTCTCCACCTCGGCGTTGCTGATAAGAACCCTGAGACACTGGCAAGGCTCAATGAGTGTGTTATGCGCATAGCTGTTTTCTCAGAAGATAAGAATGAATGCGCCAAGATAATACCTGAGATAAGTCCTCTTCAGCTTAATGGACCACAGGGTGCTTCATTCTTTGGAGGAAGAGCCCATGTTCAGGAAGTTATGGCCCTGTATCCGACAGTTATCCCAAGAGATGCTCTTGATGTGAAGAGCCATATGATCACAGTCTGATAACCACAGACAACTATAGCTTTCCGGCATTGATCATAAAAAAGAATACTATAGTAATGATATATAAAAGATTTAAATAGTAAAAGATTGAAATAATAAAAGATAAAAAAGAGGATTGATTATGCCCAGAATATATTTATATGACATTGCCCACGGAAGAAGCGGAGATAAGGGCGATACCAGCAATGTATGCGTATTTGCAAGAAGATCGGAATTCTACAATATCATAAAAAGGGAAGTAACACCTACAAGGCTAAAAGAGTACTTTGGAGACATGGTCAAAGGCGACATCATACGATATGATGTCGAGACCCTACTTGGCATGAACTTTGTGATGCATCATGCTTTAGGCGGCGGAGCTACTATGAGCCTTCGTCTGGACAGCCTTGGCAAGTCCATGGGATCAGCAGTTATGAGGATGAAGATAGATGTATCTGATGAGGAGCTTGAGACGATACAGAAGCTTGGCGCAAGGCTCATGCCCTTCGAAGATCCATATGAGGAGGCAAGAGTATGAGTGATGGATTAAATAGTGCAGGGAACAATCCACAGGCACTTGAAGATATATGCGTCCTTGATCTTACAAGAGTAGTAGCAGGGCCTTATGGCGGATCTATACTAGGAGATTTTGGCGCCAAAGTGATCAAGATAGAAGTCCCCGGCAAGGGAGATGATGCAAGAGGCTACGGTCCATATAAAAATGGTGAGAGCGTCTATTATGCCAATCTTAATCGTAATAAAAAAGGAATTACATTAAATCTAAAATCAGAAAAAGGTAAAGAGATTTTTAAAAAGCTCGTCACAAAGGCAGATGTAGTCTTAGAGAATTTCAGACCAGGTGTTATGGATAAACTGGGGCTTGGTTATGACGTTCTTAAAAAAATAAACCCCGGGCTTATATATGCGGCATGTTCCGGATTCGGGAGCTATGGAAGATACAGCCAGCGCCCGGGTTATGATATAATATCGCAAGGGATGGGTGGCCTTATGTCTATAACAGGATGTCCTGGCGGAGAGCCTACAAGGTCAGGTAATGCCATGGGAGACATGCTTGGCGGTATGAATATGATAATGGGCGTTCTTATGGCTCTTCATGCAAGGCAGAGAACAGGCAAGGGTCAGAGAGTTGATGTGTCGCTTGTAGACAGCGTAGTTGCCAGCCTTGAAAATGCATATATAAGGTATTTTGATTCAGGACAGATCCCTGTTAGAAGCGGCAATGCATACGCATCTATAGCTCCATATGACACATATCATGCCAGGGACGGATTCGTAGTCATCGCATGTGGCAATCAGAAGCTATATGAGAAGTTCTGCCGTCTCATCGGAAGAGAAGACATGATAACTGATGAGAGATTCCTTACAGTTCCCTTGCGAGTTCAGAACAACCTCATTCAGAAAGCTGAGATTGAAAAGTGGACTATGGACAAGAGTGTTGATGATATAGTTGATATTATACTAGGCGCCGGAATTCCCGCAGGTCCTATATATGATGTCAAAAATATCACAGAAGATCAGCATATTGCATCTGATAGAGAGATGTTCATAGACATAGAACATCCTGTGATAGGACATATGAAAGTCAATGGCAATCCCATTAAACTTATGGATATGATGCCCAGGATCAATTATCCGGCACCTACACTTGGTCAGGACAATGATATGGTATTTGGTGATATTTTGGGCATGGATGAAGATCAGATCAGAGAATTAAAACAGCAAAAAGTAATCTGATATATTCATATGATTATTTATATATCTTGGATATATTAGTAAATCTAAAGAAGTTATTAATATTAAGTGATATTAGTAACAGATCCTTTAGTTTTAAGTCTTGCCAACAAGAACTCGTAACGGTTTTTAGGCATAAGTTAGAAGCAAAAAAGATAAAATTACAGGAGCTATTTTATGATTGCACAAGTCTTTAAATATCTAAAACATCGACCTATACTAAGACGATGGATAGTCATAGGACTTACAATCATATGTCTTACAGGGTTGATGCTGATTGCGTCAGCCCTGTTTATGGTGCGAAAGCTCTATATCAAAGAGCAGACACTTCAGGAGAATGTTGCTGATGAGAACATGGCGCTTTTGGATAATTCATTTGAGGAAGTCGTACTTGGCGCCCAGACGTTGATATCCAACGATCTTGTTACAGTTGCCTCAAGGAAGGGAGATGAGACTGTCGAAGACAGGATGCGTCTATCTGATATATCCAGGCTCATCAATGAGTACATGGCTGTTCATACATCTTTTAGCAAGATGTATCTTATTTTTCCAAAGGCAGACTTTGGA
Source organism: Butyrivibrio sp. TB (assembly GCF_900110805.1). NCBI lineage: Bacteria > Bacillati > Bacillota > Clostridia > Lachnospirales > Lachnospiraceae > Butyrivibrio > Butyrivibrio sp. TB. The sequence continues at coordinate 14,059 of NZ_FOER01000031.1, forward strand.
GTTCTGACAGAATCAGAATATATCCATATAAAGGATAACCTTCGTATGCTCTCTGGTATTGACTTACAGGCACAGGATAGTGACAAACTGTTCTCAGACAATCTCTACAGTGCCTTTAAGATAATAGGAAGAGGTGCTGACAAGCAGCTCTACTATTCCATGGCAACGCAGTACAAGACTACTCTTGAAGATCAGGATGCAGTACTTCTTATAAGGCTTGATCTGTCAGAGCTTCGCAGCAGGATAGATAGCGGATATACCTTTTTCCTGATAGCAGATGATGGAGAATATATCAAGATAGGAAGTGAAGAGTTCTCAGATGAGTTTATCTCGCAGTGTATAAGCTGTCAGGCCAAAGAGACTGTAGATGGCAGGATCATATACCCCCATAACAGTAACTCATTTGGTATTAAGCTCGTGTCTGTCATGGATAGAAGCATTGCCCTTGGGCAGATCCGCCCTTTTATCCTGGGAGTCATTGTCTATGGTATCGCACTTATTCTTATAGCTGCAGGTCTTTCGGTGTACTGTCTTCGCCGCCAATATAGACCCATTGAGGAGATAATCTCTTTTATGGAAAAAAATGAAGTCGTAAGTTCTGGGGACAGAACCAGGGATAACGATGAATTCAAGCAGATAGAGAACGGAATAGACAGATCTATCAGAATGTTACAAAAATCATCAAAAGATTACTTTGAATATATAAATGACAATGCAACAAGGCTTATAAAACTTCTTAATGATGGAATTGACATCTTAGAGCCGGGCAATAAGGATGACTACAGATATCTGGTTGTAAGCTATGATATTGATAATCCTACAGGTGAACCATTTGAACAAAAAGACAGAGACATGGTCTGGTTTATAATCCATAACGTATCAGAAGAGCTCCTTGGTAAGGAGAACCTGCTCATAAGCGGAGGTCTTGCACATTGGTTTTACAATATCATAGAGCTTGACGGCGTTGATGACATAACTTTAGGAGATCTTACTTCGAAGCTAAACAGCGTATGTACCTTCATAAGGGAGAAATATGACATAGCGCTTGTATCCAATATTTCTGATATACATCATGGCAAGAAGGGACTTATAAAGGGTAATAGTGAAGCCATGCTGGTCAGAGAATATCGAATATATGTAGGCCAGCTTCCTTATGTTGCCTATTACAAAGAGCTGTCCCTTGATGATGATGCCAAGGCAACACTTACAAGCTGGGATCAGATGGAACAGATTCAGAATATGTACCGAATGCATCGAGGGCTAGAAGCTCAGGGCATGCTCGATAATATGGTAGGCAAGGCTGTAAAAAATACCATTAAGAATACTATTAAGACTAACGATATACAAGATTCATCTATGGAAAATAGTGGCAAGAGCACTAACATTGCTGAGAAAGCAAGGCAATACGTAGATACATACTATGCTGATAAGAATATGAATGTGAATAGCATAGCTGATGAACTTGGAGTCAATAATTCGTATTTGTCCAGAACCTTCAAACAGGTATATGGATCCGGAATGCTGGAATACATCAACAATGTAAGACTTGATAAGGCCAAAGAACTTATGGAAGAGGGATTTACAGTCAAGGATGCCGCAGATAAGGTGGGCTTTGCAACCCCCAGACCCCTTATCAGGTGTTTTAGAGAAAAATACGGCACAACGCCCGGAGACTATTATAAATATAAATAACTACAACTTTCCACTAGGACGGACCGGTATACTTAAGTGGAAAGTTTTAATAAATAACTTCACATCAGAAATATACGCAAATACATGCAGGTTGCCATATCTTATAAGCAACCTGTTTTTTCTATGTATCATTTTTGCATATGTCTGATTTTTGACCTATGTCAAAAATGGTACTTCGATATCATAAATCGGTTCTTTCAGCGCCTTCATTCCATGCGTATACTTGCAAGTAGATGGAGCACGGAGCTGCGGTGACATAGCTGCCGTAGTGGAGGATTGGGTTATTTAATGAAAAAAGAAAAGGAGAGTTGAATGGAACAGGCGCTAAAAAAAGAAAAGATCGCCGTGCCGGATAATAAGGCAAAAGCATCGGCGAAGAAAAGCAAAACAGTAATTCCTAAAAACGGATATGTCGAAAATGCCGGATTTGCTGGACTTCTTCATAATCTAAGGATCGATTTTATGAGGAACAAAGTAATCTATATAATGTGCATTCCAATTGTTGCCTGGTACATTATATTTCACTATATTCCGATGGGCGGAATAGTGATGGCATTCCAGAAATATACACCGGCTCTTGGAATATCGAAAAGTCCATGGGTTGGATTTGATAATTTCACAAGATTTTTTACCGGACCTTATTTTGGAAGACTTATAAGAAATACTACAGTGATCGGAGTTCTGGACGTAATATTCGGCTTCCCGGCTCCTATAATCTTTGCTCTTCTTCTTAATGAAGTGCGTACCAAATTTGTCAAAAAAACTATACAGACAGTATCCTACATGCCTTATTTTATATCCATGGTTGTTGTATGCGGTCTTATAGTAGACTTCACACAAAGCGGCGGCCTTATCTCCAACCTGGTTGCAGCGATTACCGGTACAACACCGGCTAACCTTCTTGCCAATCCTTCTTATTATTGGGCGATACATATTATCTCCAATATATGGCAGGGAATGGGCTATGGTTCGATCATCTACATCGCAGCTCTTGCAGGAGTAGATCAGGAACTGTATGAAGCAGCTGTACTTGACGGAGCTTCAAGATGGCAGAGATGTATCAGCATCACGATACCATCTATAATGCCGACTATCATGATCATGCTTATACTCAGAATGGGATCTATCCTTCAGGTCGGAGCAGACAAGATCCTTCTTCTCTATACACCTGCAACCTATGAAACAGCAGATGTTATAAGCACATACATATATAGGTGCGGTCTTCAGCAATATGATTACGGCTTCTCAACCGCTGTAGGTTTGTTTAACTCTATTATCGGAACTGCATTTCTTCTGATAACCAACGCTATATCGAAAAGGTATACCGAATCCAGTCTATTCTAGACTATAACAGGGGGATTACAAAATGGTAGTAAAAAAATCTATTGGCGATTATATATTTGACACCCTCAATTATATATTGCTTATATTCATCGCATTTATATGTGTCGTTCCTATCGTACATGTATGCTTTGCTTCTATATCAGAGCCTGCTCTTGTTGATAAGGCAACAAGCTTTATACTCTGGCCTTTGGGCAAACCATCATTTAACGCTTACAAGATCATCATGCGATACAAGAATATCTGGACAGGTTATAAGAACACCTTGTTCTATGTAGTAGCGCAGTGCTTTATAACAAGTATCTTATCAGTGATAGCAGGATATATCACATCCCGTAAGCGTTTTAGATACAGAAATGTACTTATGATGTTCCTTGCTTTTACAATGCTCTTCAACGGCGGTATGATCCCGACATATATGGTCGTTAATAAGCTGGGACTTCTTAATACAAGAGCTGCTCTTCTTATCCCCCAGGCAATGGGTGTCTTCTATATTATCATCATGAGGACAGCAATACAGGCAATCCCAGATTCTCTTGAGGAGTCAGCCAGAATGGATGGTGCGGGCGAACTTACCATTATGTTCAAGATCATCCTTCCGCTTTGCAAAGCTACTTTTGCAGTTATAATCCTGTTTATTGCAGTAGATAAGTGGAATGAATGGTTCTCAGCACTGTTGTATCTGCCTACAGCAAGAGAGATGTATCCGCTTCAGATGTTCATGAGAGAGATACTGATATCTGCCCAGAACTCGACAAGTTCAGTTACTGCCAATGCCGGAGATCTTATGGACAATGCTCAGCTTTATAAGACACTGGTCAAATATGGCGCTATCGTAGTATCTACACTTCCGATACTGGCTATATATCCCTTCTGCCAGAAGTATTTTGTAACAGGTGTTATGGTTGGATCGGTAAAGGGGTAGTTTCTTATATTCATTGGTAAAAATCTATTCTATTAGTAAAAACTATTGTTGAATATTGAATGGGAAAAAAAGAGAAGGTATATCAAAACAATATATTCTTAAAGGGAGGGTTTCATAATGAGAAAAAAGATTGTAGCACTGTTTCTTACAGCGATGACAACTGTGGCAGCTATCACAGGTTGCAGCAAGGATGCAGGTCAGGCAAGCGGATCGACTTCATCTGCAGACTATGCCTACAATGAAGACGGTGAATGGACATGGCCGCTCAAGGAGAAAAAGGAACTTAGCATCTGGATCGTATGGAGCAACGATTATGTTGAGAATCCAAATGATCTTAAGGCTATCCAGAAGATGGAGGAGCTTACCAATGTACATGTTAACTGGCAGGTAGTAGATGCAGCTTCTGCTCAGGAGCAGTTTGGACTCATGCTTGCATCAGGGGAATATCCGGATATCATTCGCGACTGCGGAACTTACTATCCGGGAGGAACAGAGAAAGGTGTTCAGGACGGTGTACTTGTAGATCTTACAGATGTTGCAGAAAAATATATGCCCAATTATACAGCACTTCGTACCAGCATACCTGAACTTGAGAAAGACACTGTAACAGATGAAGGTAAGATCGTCGGTACACGTACCATCACATCATATTTTGGAGATATAAGAGGTGAGAGAGTATGGGCAGGAATGGCACTTCGCGGAGACTGGCTTGATGATCTTGGACTTGAAGTACCCAGAACAATAGATGACTGGGACAAGGTCCTTACAGCATTCAAAGAAAACTACCCGGAATGTGAAGCACCTCTCATGATCGGAACTAACGGATATGACTATTTCAGCCATTTCCTTTCAGCATACGGAGTACTCGGCGAATTCTATAAGGATGGTGATACTGTCAAATACGGTCCTCTTGAAGATGGTTACAAACAGTGGCTGACGCTCTTCCATGACTGGTATGAAAGAGGTCTCATTGATCCTAACTTCATGACCAACTCTGCAGATATGGCAAGCCCTGCTGATTATATTGGAACAGGCAAGGCTGGCGCCGGCGTTCAGCTTTGGGGACTTACTTCAGATGTGCTCAAGACACAGGGATATACAACAGATGAGGACTTCAATCTTGTAGCAACATCCTCTCCTGTACTTAAGGAAGGCGATACACCTGAGATTGGATTTAACACATCAGCTCTTGTTAAGGAAGAAGTTGGTATCTCCACATCTACCAAAGATCTTGAGCTTGCATGCAGATATCTTGACTTCTGGTATTCTAATGAATCAATGCTCCTTAATACACTTGGTATCGAAGGCGAGTCATATACAGTAGATGCTGATGGTACTTATCACCTTACAGATGCTATGCAGGCCATGATAGATGAAGGCAAGGTTAATACAAGAGCAGAGGCTGTATATACATATACACTTGGAACAGCAGATTTTGGATTATATAACTGGGGTATGTTCGATCCTATCTATGAAGGACAGGATGCACTTAAAGCATATGATGAATTCGACAAAGACAAGTTTGACCTTATGCTTCCTCCATGCATGACAATGACTGACGCTGAGAACACAGAATATGTTACACTTTATACAGATATACAGACACTTGCTCGTGAGAACACAGTTAAGTTCATCACAGGTGAGAAGTCACTTGATGAGTATGATGCGTTTGTAGAACAATTAAGGTCTTACAATATTGACAGATGCATAGAACTTCAGCAGGCTGCTCTTGACAGATATAATGCAAGATAATAAATATCAAATGTAATTATATAATATAAAAAATATACAGCGCCGGTCTATCCGGTGCTGTATCATATGCTAAAACTGGTATGACATAACTTGTAATGCAGAAAGGAAGAGTGATATGAAAAGTTTTAAGATGGATGATACTACTATTGTTAGTATCAAAGCGGGGAAGTTACAGGGATATTATTTTGACGGTACTTACATATTTAAAGGCATTCATTATGCAGAAGCAGAGCGTTTCTGCCAGCCTACAGAAGTAGAACCCTGGGAGGGAGTCAGAGATGCAACGTCTTTTGGTATGGTATGTCCACTAATGCATCAGGACAATCCGAGAGGCGAGATCATGGTTCCTCATGCATACTGGCCTATGGATGAGCACTGCCAGAATCTCAATATCTGGTCTACGGGTCTTTGTAAAGATGCTCATAAGCCTGTAATGGTATGGCTTCATGGAGGCGGATTCTTTGCAGGATCATCTATAGAACAGCTGTGCTATGACGGCGCAGCCATGGCCAAGGAAGGAGACGTAGTCGTAGTAACTATCAATCACAGACTTAACATCCTTGGATATCTTGATCTGTCACCTTTTGGTGAGAAGTACAAGAATTCGGGCAACTGCGGCAATGCTGATATGGTTGCTGCTCTTAAGTGGATCAAGGATAATATCGAAGCTTTCGGTGGAGATCCTTCAAATGTAACGATCTTCGGCCAATCAGGCGGTGGAATGAAGGTTACATCTCTTATGCAGACACCGGAAGCCGACGGACTGTTTAGTAAAGGTATAGTCATGAGCGGCGTTCTTGGTAAAGACTTCATGGATACCGGCAAAGGGGACGGAAGACCGATAGTTACAGCTATGCTTGGAGCACTTGGACTTACAGAAGCAGAAGTTGATAAGCTTCAGACAATTCCTTATCCTCAGCTGGTTGAAGCCTATGAGAAGGTTGCAGATGATATTAAGAAACAGGGCCTGTATGTGGGCATGTCACCTATGATCAATGATTATTACAAGGGAGAGCCCCAGTTTGTAGGATTTACAGACAATGCCAAGAAGATACCGCTGATGATAGGAAGTGTATTCGGAGAGTTCGCATTCATGCCTCTTACATTTGATAAGACCAGGATGACAGAGGAAGAGATGAGAGCCAAGATCGTTGATACATATGGTGATGACAAGGCAGATGAGCTTATAGATAAGTTCAAAAAAGCATTCCCTGATAAAAAGATTGTTGATGTTATATCCTATGATTCTATCTTCAGAGCACCAACCAAGGTCCTTATTGAAGAAGCAAGTAAGAGAGAAAAGGCTCCTGTATACTCATATCTGTTCACACTTGAGTTCCCGATACAGCACAATAAGCCGGCTTGGCACTGCTCAGACATAGCCTTTTTCTTCCACAATATTGACCTTGTACCTGTTGCTAATGTTCCGGGAGTTTCGGACAAGCTTCAGGAGCAGATATTCAGAGCTGTTATTAACTTTGCAAGGACCGGAGATCCCAATCATGATGAGATTCCTACATGGGATGCAAGTAGACCCGGAGATGAAGCTACCATGATCTTTGACAGAACCTGTGAATGCAGACATAACTTTGATAATGAACTAATTGCGTATCATAAGACTCTAATTCCCAAGAACCTGTTCGGAGAAAATGTAGAGATCCAGCACTGATAAAAAGTTGCGTTGAGCTTATATGGAACTTGATATCCCACCAATGATATGTTCACATTAATGCCAAAAACTGCGGCACTAAGATATATTCTTAGCGTCGCAGTTTTTTTTTAAGCAAATTGAGCCATATACAGATCGTAGTAAGCGCCTTTTCTTGCAATCAGCTGATCGTGGCTACCTGCTTCCATGATGCCTCCGTTATTGATAACAAATATGCGGTCAGCATTCTTGATAGTAGATAGACGATGTGCTATTACAAAGCTCGTCCTGCCTTTGAGAAGTGCCTGTATACCTTTTTGAACCAGCAGCTCGGTATGAGTATCAATGCTGCTTGTAGCTTCATCAAGGATCAGTATTTTGGGCATAGAGATCATAGTTCTTGCAAATGCTATCAGTTGCCTCTGGCCTATAGACAGGCCTGCGCCTCTTTCTTTGAGCTCTGTGTCATAGCCCTTTTCAAGTTCCATGATGAAGTCGTGAGCATTTACAGCTTTGGCTGCAGCGATCATCTCTTCTTCGGTTGCATCAAGCCTTCCATACATGATGTTCTCTCTTACAGTTCCCTGGAATATGAAATTATCCTGAGTCATAACACCCATCTGGCTTCTAAGACTATTGATGGTAACATCAGTAAGGTCGTTGTCATCAACATAGATCTTTCCTTTTTGAATATCATAGAACCTGCTTATCAGATTGACTATGGTACTCTTGCCTGCGCCGGTCGGTCCTACAAGAGCTATTGTTTCGCCAGGTTTTGCTTCGAAGTTTACATTCTCCAGAACCTTGGTTTCAGAATCAGTACCTTCATCGTAGGAGAATCCTACATTTTCAAAACGAACCTTACCAAGGATAGGAGGGAGCTCTTTGGCATCGTCCTTATCAACTATGGTTGCCTTAGTATCGAGTATGTCGAATACTCGTTCAGCTGCAGTCATGTTGGTGACAAGCTGGTTGTAATAGTTAGACAGTCCCATGATAGGGCTCCAGAACATACCTGTATAGCTTGCAAAAGCAGTGATAAGTCCTACAGAAGCTCCTGTATAGCCCAGAAGCTTTACTGCTACAAGGTATATGAGCATACTGTTCAGGGCTCTGCTCATATCAATTGAAGGTCCGAATAGATCTACAGCCCTGCAGGCGCCTATATAAGCGTCTCGGTGTTTGTCAGCAAGTTCTCTGAAGGTTTTCTTGGTCTCGTTTTCAGCATTAAAGCTCTGTACGACAGATATTCCTGCGATATCCTCATGTACGTAAGCGTTAAGGTTAGAGGATTTCTTACGTACATCTTCCCAGCGCTTGTGCCCGACCTTCCTGATCCAGGTGATACTTACTATCATGATAGGAAGTGATACGAAGGTACCTAGCGCAAGCTTCCAGTCTTTGACCAGCATGATAATAACTACACCTATAACAGTTATGAAGTTAGGAATCAGGTTTGTGATCGTGTTGGACATAACATCCTTCATGGAGTTAACATCTCCGATTATTCGGGCCAGGATCTTACCTGTAGGCCTTGAATCGAAGAAAGTAAAGGATAGTGTCTGGATGTGTTCGTATAGCTCCTGCCTTATATCCAGCAGAACCTTGTTAGCCACCTTGTTCATCATATACATTCTGATCTTGACAAAAGATATATAGATAATACCAAGGAGCACTATAGATGCTGCAACAAGTAGTAGTCCTCTGACATTCTTATTGGCTACATGTACGTCTATTGCATACTCTATGAGCAGCGGGCTTATAAGGCTTATGCCTACTGTGATCATAAGCGATATGAATACCGGGATTATTTCAAATATATGTGGTCTTAAATATCTTATAAGACGGGCGAATATCTTATGCCTGTCCGTGTTTTTTAGCGTCTCATCTTCGCGAAATGAGTTAGCTGCCATTATGCACTCACCTCCATTACGTCAAGGGCTCCGTATTGTGCAACATAAGTTTCGTAGTAGAGTCCTTTTTTCCTAAGCAGTTCTTCGTGTGTTCCGCGCTCAGCAACATGTCCGTCTTTTAGATAGATGATCTCATCTGCGTTACGAACTGCTGATATTCTGTGAGCTACGATGATTCGTGAAGAGCTCTTTATCTCATCAAGTGTCTTCTGGATCTCGGCTTCAGTCTCCATATCAAGAGCAGAAGTTGAGTCGTCCAGTACCAGTATAGGAGCATCTTTGGAGATAGCACGAGCGATACTGATACGCTGCTTCTGGCCTCCGGATAGTCCTACACCTCTTTCTCCTATAACAGTCTCATACTTATCGTCAAGCTTATCTATAAAGCTGTCTGCCTTGGCTTTTTTGGCTGCATCCACGATTGTTTCCATGGTCATATCTTCACGTCTTCCCATGCGGATATTTTCTTCAATAGTATCTGAAAAAAGAAATACATCCTGCATAACAACTGATGATGCGCTTCTGACCTGTGACAGATCCATATTCCTTATATCTGTTCCGTCAAGCTTTATCGTACCCTCAGTAGGATCATAGAAACGCTGCAGGAGGTTGACGATAGTACTCTTGCCTGAACCTGTCTGTCCCATGATGCCAAGAGTCTTGCCCTTATGAAGGGTGAAGCTGATGTCTGACAGGATCTGCTTGTCTCCAAGCTTAAGTGATACGTTATCGAACTCGATTTCGCCTATAACCTTATCAACGTGCTTGGCAAAAGGGTCAAGGCAAAGAGTAGAATGTTCCTTATATATCTTTTTGACCTTTTTAAGAGAGGCGATCGAGCTTGAGATATCATTGGTGATCCAGCCAAGCTCTTCCATAGGCCATGTGCAGTTTCTTGCATAGATTATGTATGCTGCAAGGCTTCCAAGGTTCATCTTTCCATGTATTACAGATATACCTCCGAATACTGCGCAGGCTACAGGAAGAAGAGTGCCTGCAAGCTGGAACACAGGATAGAAGCGGATCATAACCTTGGCTTCTTGCATGTTCAGATCGTGATATCTTTTGTTGTGTTCATAGAACTTTTTGATCTCGTAGTCTTCTCTTGCAAATGCCTTAACTGTACGTACTCCTGCAAGGTTTTCTTCAGCTATTGTAGTAAGAAGAGCATTCTCCTCACTGATTTCGTCATAGACTTTATCAAGCTTTTTTTCCATGATGATCGCAGCTGCGCCGCAGATCGCCATGAAGGTAACAGGCAGTATTGTAAGAACCAGATTGATTCTGACCATGAAATACAGGATGAGTACAGCATTAAGTACAACTTCCATACCCATCATAGCTGCCATACCTACAAGCCTGTATATCTTGTCGATATCATCCTTGACTCTTGCCATCAGCTCGCCTGTGCTGGCATCATCAAAATAGTCAAGAGAAAGCCCCTGAATATGATCAAAAAGATCCTTTCTCATTTCTGTTCCTATAGTTATACAGTTTTTATCAAAAGTATATTCTTTAAAGTATCCGAATACACTTCTGCCAAGTCCTATCAGCATGATAGCTACAAGCAGAAATGCAAAGTTATCATATACGCCTCCAACTAAAACATCATTTACTATTGTTTTTGTAACCATGGGGAACATCATGTCTAGGGCAATTGATATCAGCATGAATATGATCGCCATGGTATATGTTGCCCAGTGCTTTTGCACATAACTTCCAAGTGTCTTCATTTTTCTTTTTTTCTCCTCATTGGTGCTGTAACAGTGCTATTAACCTCGGAACTGTGTTTTAAGGAAACGGGCCCTTGCTTCCCCAAAAAAGCATAAAAAAATCCCCAGGTAAGCTTTAAATCTTTACCTGGGGAATGCTTATCACAATAATGATTCTATAAAGACAGATCAAAAAGCTCTATCCGCGTAGAATATCCCGAGGTAAAGTAATAACAAATACATGATTAAATTTATTCACTAAATTTATTCTCGCCACATTAATCATTGCTTTTACCTCGCTTTCTTTAATATTTATCAGTCGTAGCATAACTGACTCTTTGATAATGACATAGCTATTTTCAGTTGTCAATATGATATTTATATATTTTTAATATTTTTGATAAATAAAATCTTGTTTTGTTATCATATAATTATGAGATACGTCACACATGGACAGATTGGCATTTTCAAAGTCTTTGCAGGAGTGAAGTTTTAGTGATAGGGATTTCTGGAAGTATGATAGAATAAATATATACGAAAATATATTAAATCTATTAAATATAAACCATAGTAAACAACTTTAGAAAATACCTTATGCCAGTTATCTAATACTGACATATAGGGCATTTGATAACTGGCAAGGTGCATTTTCTTAAGTCATTTACATTAATAATCTTTGGAGGAACTGAATTTGGATAAGATTTTCAAAAAGCTTGACAAGAAATATTTGAAAATATGCATCTATGCTGCGATCACTGTTTTGATAACAGGTGGTATTGCAATGCTATTTCTTTTAAGCGGCCCCTTTTGGTCTAAGCTATGGGCTATTTCTGCTGCAGTATTTAGACCTATGATCATAGGAGGTATTATCTGCTATCTATTCCTTCCTATAGTGGAGAGACTTGAGAGGCTCTTTAATAAGAAAAAGAAGCATAAATGGGCAAGGCCAATTAGCGTGCTCCTTACTTTTGGTATAGTTATAGCGGCAATCCTTCTGATACTTGCTCTCATTGCTGTTGCGATCTATAAAAATGTAGAATCTCTCAATATAGAATCTATCAAGAATCTGTTTTTTAAGTTACAGGCTGATTACACGGCTATATGGAATTTTGTAGCCCAGCAGTTGGAATCATATGATATAGCTTCCGATAACATAAGTCACATAGTGACAGCAGCAACAGGTGCTGTTACAAGCTTCTTTTCAGGACTTTTGTTTGGCGTTATCTTTTCAATCTATTTCCTGCTTGATGGGAACCATCTGTCAACATACTGGACCAGAGCTTTTCGTCTTATATTCGGGCAGAAAGCAGAGGACAATATTGAAGTCTTTTTGAAGGATGCCGACAAGGCCTTTTCCGGATATATTCGAGGTCAGTTCACAGATGCACTTATAGTTGGTGTTCTTATAACTATCATCCTTTCGATAGTAGGAGTTCCCTATGCGATAGTTGTAGGCGTATTTGCAGGACTTGGCAATCTGATCCCTTATCTTGGACCAGTTGTCGGATATCTTACTTTAGTTATTGTATGTCTTCCTACAGCAGCTTTTGACAAGATGATCATTGGAATTATCATATTTGCGATCGTGATGTTTATAGATGGCAATATCATCAATCCAAAATTATTGTCTGATAATGTTGAGGTTCATCCCTTATTGGTTGTAGCTGCCCTTATAGGAGGCGGCGCTCTTGGCGGCATAGCAGGTATGCTGGTAGCAGTACCATGTGCAGCACTATTAAGACTTCAGTTTGATAAATATCTTATGAGGACAGAGAAAAGAAGGCTTGATGAAATGAAAGAAGCTTCATCAAAGTCAAAGGGTGAGCACCGGAATAAAGCATAAAATAAGTAACTTCGCACTGGTCCGTTCAATTGTTAAGTTTATAGATACGATTAGAAATCTAAGAAATCTAAGAAATCATTGATTCTTGATTGAATTTGTTTTATAATTTCTCATTGTTTTTACGTGTATTTTAAGTGACTAGAACTTCCCACTTGGATGGGTCGGCCCATCCAAGTGGGGAGTTTTAGTAAGTAATAAAATGAGGAATGAGATTTATGTTTTTTATATTGATCGATATTTTGGTCATTGGTATTGTCATACAGGCTGTCAAATATAAAAAGGTAAGGAACAAGATCTTCAGCCATAAGGAAGTTGAGAAAGCTGCAAGAGAACAAGTCAAGAAGATGAAGATCACCAATCCTGTGATTACCTGTGAATATTGTGGAAGCCAGATAGATACTTCAAGAGAGGAGGTCTGTTCGCATTGCGGAGCACCGTATGATGTATCTGCGGACTGGCGTGCAAGATTCAATGTCAGTGATTCTTTTATCGAGGAAAGTGCTGATGAAGTAATTAGTAGTCAGGAATCCAAAGTAAAAGAAGAGACAGCTGTGATGTTAAAAAAGATCAAAAGAAGGATCATTACCTTATGTGTTCTTGTCTTTGGTCTGCTGATAGTGGGAGCTATCATTTTAGTAACAGATGGTCCGGGTAACTATAGAGGCAATGAAAAGCTCAATGATAAGAATGGTTATCGTAACTGCGTTGATGTTGATTATAAGATCAATGGTGATGGTGTCATATACGATGATGGCAATGTTAAGATAACAGTCGCAGGCATTTATTATGAAGAAAACAGTACCAGAAGATATAATGGACTTATGAGATCTAACGGCAAGATAGCCTTTACTGTAGAGAATAGCTATGATGAGAACATATCCGTATCTATAAGCTGCAACAGTATCAATGGGATAAGTAGTGATACTAATTATATCAGTATGTATGGTCGTTTTAAGAAGAATAAAACTGTAACTATCTATGAGCAGATATATCAGTTTCCGGGAGAAGGTATTTCAGAGCTTTATTTTGACAGGATATATGTTTCTTGCGATGACTATAAGCATGGTGAGGAAAATGTAGAGGGTATAAAGCTAACTACTACTCATGATGAGACATGTGAATACGATCTTGATGGGTATAAGATGATCTATACCAATGATAAATTCGATGTATATGCCAAGTATACAGATGAAAGCTATGATGAAGGCTATATACTGTATATAAATAATAAGTCAGACAAAGCATTTAGGATAACTACCAAAGATATTCTTGTAGATGACGCAAGCTGTGATATATACGGAATTAGGGATTTATATATACCTTCCGGATATAAGCTAAAGACAAGTACTCTGTACAGTTCTGAAGATACTTTTGAAAATGTAAAATCCAAAGACGTTAAGATGAGTATAGCATTTAACTGTAAGGAAGATCCTTCACTTGACTTCTCAACAGGATACATAGAACTCAACTGATATAAATCACAAAACTTAAGCGTAGTGGCTTTGAAGCTGCTACGCTATTTTTTAAGCTCCACCAAACTGATAGTACTCCAATAGGATTCTATCAATTTGACGGAGCTTTTCCTATACGTTTTTAGTTTACCGCTTAAGAATCATTTATATTTAATTGTATAATACAATAGAGTCAAAATGTATTGACCGTATGTTATTGTGACACTATTCTTTCTACCATATGTCCAACTGTTTGGTATAATAGGAGTGGCTTGAGTTTGACTGAAACACTAACTGCTGACAGAATATTAAGGTATACAGAAAATCTCTTTATGCTAAGTAGAATACAGGAGATGCTGTTTACATAAATATGACATATAACGGACATTTTCCAGTAGCAGGAATTGTAACGTCTCCTAGACCCTCTTTCCTAAAGTCCTGGGCAGGCAGGGGGTTCCTTTAAATAATGTCAGCTGCAAAAAAGAATTTTCACTAGTAAGTGCACTTCTAAAGGCAACATAGCCCATAACAGCATCACGCTCGGATACCCCCATGTGTATTTGCTACCATAAAATAGTTCTTAGCAAAAACAAGAAGATCTTCCTGCGTTTTGATGTGCCTGACCAGAAATTTAAAGCAAGGCATTATGATCGCATCGTTACTCATATTATTTACAACACCTCCACATTACAATTATCAGGCAATACGCAATCCACTTTCAACGAAAAACAAATACCCGGCAAAATAGTTGCGTAAAATTATAAAAAGTAGTTGCGTAAAACCAAACATGTGATACAATATATTATATAAGGGGAATACTAAATGCGAAGGATCGCAATATACAATATGAAGGAACACATAATAAGAACACTAATGGCATTAAGCATAGCCATAACAACATTTAATACATCAACACAAAAGATCATATCTAAAGCTGAGAGCAACAATCAAGAAATCATCAACAGTCTCTATGAACAGCTTGTCATCGAAGGAAAAAACGAGGCCAGCTTCACAGGAACAGACTATAACGATCATGACGAATGGGTAAGCTACGTAGATGACATCATGACTGGATTATATGCCATTGACAGCAAGGATACCCCTTTTGACGGAACTGCGTTATTAGGAAGAGGAAATCTACGTTATACAAAAAAAGGGGATCAATACAAGATCATCTACCGTTCAGCATACGATATAAACGAAGCACAGACAGTAATCCAAGAAATAATAAAAAATGAACTGTCAGATGAAATAGACGATAACTCCACTAATAAAGAAATCATGTTTGAAATATGCGACTATATTGCAGGCAACTACTCCTATAGCAAAGAAATAGCAGAAATAGAATCAACAGATGAAGAAGAAAGACCCACCTTTGTCGATGCTTACTATGGCGATCATAAAGTAGTATGTACAGGATTTGCAAATATGGCATACCTCCTAGCAACAAGCCTTGGAATTAATTGCCTTATAATAAGTACAGACACACATCAATTCGTTGCGGCGCAGACAGGAGATAACGGAGAATATACAGCATACGATTTGACAAAGGGAAAATATGCAAGCCTGACATGGTTTGAGAGAACAATGCAAAATACAATAAATGGAATGTATGACATTACAGGTAGCTACGAAGTAAAGGTTAATACAAACATCAACTATTCATATGCTAGCAGTACCGAACAATATGAACAGTTCTGGTACTACATATCAAACTGGAAAGCAACATCACCTGATTACTATGTAGATCTTATAACAGGAAGCGTAATACCATTTCACCTGTCTATAGTGATCTTGGTAATATTCGTCATAAGAAACAGCAGGGGCAGAAAAAAACACGTAAAGAACCACCGCAAATGTGTCAATGGAGTAAGGAGAGTCACATTATGAACAATACACAGCTTATAGATAAATTCAATCAGATAGTTAATACAAATTCAAGATTATATGATCTTTGCATAGAAGCAATCAACCTAGCAGAATCAGATCCAAAGGGTTCATTGAATGCACAGTCTGAAGCTGCAAAAGAGATAAGATCCTATATAAACGAAGATGAACTGACAGAACAGGAGAAGTCCCTTATAGACGATCTTGAAAAGGCAACAACACTATCAGATGATATGGCTAGCGCCAACATTGATTACCTTTATAACCTATGTCATAGATTCGGAAATAAAGCTCCGGACAAGCAGGAGTACGAAGAGTCAACAACAAATGAAACCTACACAGAGTACGATGATACTGAAGGCAAGGCAATATATCAGGAACCTATCAGAGAAACACTTATTAATAATTCGACTGTTCCAAGCCTACGCTTACTAAAACTCATACCAATAATGATCGCTGTGACAATGCTTATCATTGTAGGAATCGTCATAGTAAGTCTGTTTCATAATACACCAACAGTATTCCACTAATACATCAGGAGATTATACAGTCTTAGATAATGATTCAGAATTAAATTATTACAATCTATATGGTTTGGGACAATTAAAACTTAAATGCGTAAAACAGGGGGTTCACGCATTAATAATAAAAGAGAGCAAAATCCTATAAAGACTACAACCACAAGGGTTTGCAGACTTGTTGCAATATATTAAAAAGCAAGCTTTTTCCTTAAATCTGTCAAAATGTTATATGATAGCTAAGGATAAACGACATCAAAGATATGTTACATATAAAGGTATTAAAATGAGTTACAGAGAAGATACTAATAAAAACCTTTTACGCAAGATCAATATCATCAAGGAAAACTTACCGCAATTTGCACAAGAATTCCTGGTATCAAAAGAAAACTCTAAAGAGAAATCTACAGTCCTACAATACGGATACGACATCGAGAAATTTCTCTATTTTATGATCGCTACAGGTAAATCAAATGCGGAAGAGACATCATGTGTCAAATTAAGCGAAATAAAAGATATCCAATCAAAAGACATAGACGAGTATATGAGCTACCTAACAGAATATAAGAGAAATGAAAAAATTTTCCGCAATAAAGACGAGGCAAAGCATAGAAAGATAGCTTCACTGAGCGCAATGTTCCATTACCTTACCATGAATGATCTTATTGAGAAAGATCCGTCTACAAAGATTGAGAATGCTAAGATACGAAAAAAAGACATAATAACAATGGACAAGGAGCAGATAGCAGAGCTGCTTGAAGTTATCAGAAGCGATGAAGGTTTTGATGGAATAGCCCTGCAACGCCATCAAAAAGAGAAGTTCAGAGACGAAGCCATTATAATGTTCTTACTCGGCACCGGAGTACGTATTTCAGAACTTGTAGCTCTAAATATAAACGACATAGACCTGAGTAATCGTAAAGCTAGGATTATTCGCAAGGGCGGAGATGAAGACACTGTATATTTTGGCGAAGATGTCAAAGAATCACTCCTAAGATATCTTGAAGGAGATAAAGACACAGAAGGCTCCAGGGCTTCATTCGAACCGGAAGAAGCAGAAAAAGACGCTCTGTTTATATCAAGACAACATAACCGATATGCGGTCCGTTCAATACAAACAATGGTCAAAAAATATACCAATATAGCACTTGGTAAAGACAATCATATTACTCCTCATAAGATGCGATCAACCTTTGGTACAGCACTATACGAAGATACAGGGGATATTGAACTTGTATCGAAGACACTTGGCCACAAAAGCATCCTTATGGCATCAGAGAGATACGTAAAATTTCCAGAAGAGAAGAAGAAAGCGGCGGCTAATAGAAGAGTATTATGAGAAGATTAAAATTGCTAAAACAGAGAAACTTCACTACAAAAACAGGTAATTCGAGTGAAATTCATTACAAAAATAAGCAAAACCCTAGACAAATAAGGGGAAAATAGTAAAAAAGACGAGAATATACCTAAAAAAGTAGGGAACTTTAAGCCTATAACTAAGCTATTCACTCACAGAAGTTCACTACAATAACGGGTAAAAAGCAAGGATAATACGAAAATGCCGATTTAAACCGCCATCAGAAATGGGAGATCATTAGAATATGGAAAACGAATACTAATCAGACAAATTCAATAAAGACCTTGTAATATCAATAAACCTGTCAATGATAGTAGAACCAGGGATATCACTTCCTATAAGATACGAATATGTATCCCTGAAATCCTCAAAATTAAGAACTCCATAATCAGGCATTGGAGCATCTACTTTGTAATATTCCCTAGCCGCCTTATTATGCCTTCCCTTTACCGCAAGTTCCGCAAGTAGCCTTGGGTCAGCACCCCTTTTCCCATCGGCAAAAACAGCACCTGTTATGCCTGCGCAGTAAAGGATCTTCATAGCTTCTCTTCCTTTGTTCGCAGAGCGCATTATTACCACAAAGTTTGCATCACATTCATCTGCAAGCTCCGACAGTTCGAGAGCGCCAAATTTCTCACCACCGTCCAAGTATTCTTTTAAAAATACGGCATCAAGATCCGGATTCTTTTTAATATAATCACGGATCATAGTTTTTGTGTAACGGCTCGTACCCTGCACTTTTAATCCGTATGCTTCAATGTTGGTAAAAATAGCACGTTCAGCCGCTTCAAAATTAAAACCAAACAGCACTTTAAATGTTCTGTCTTTTTTGTACATTGTGCATCCTCTCTACTCTTAGAAGACATCTATAGGCAAACAACACCTATCTAACTGTAATTTTGAAGTAATGCGCAGAGCAGATTCAATAGTAAGGGATTAAAAAACATGACTGCTTTTATTGACTAGTACACACGTGATGTTTTTTTAATGAAATTTTGCTTTTTTATGCAGCTACAATTGTTGAAAAAATGTCGTTTACAAACTATAATAATAGTGAAAAAATGTCGTATTACTCTTGGAATAATTTTGAAAATTTGCACATCTGATTAAGGAGTAGAAATGTTTAAAAGAAAAGCCAGTGATCAATTAAAGGAATGGAAAGACAATTACGCGCCTGAATATGCTGCGCTTCTCGAAGGAGCTAGGCGTGTTGGAAAATCGACTATTGCCGAGGACTTTGCCAAAAAAAATTATAGGACTTATATAAAGGTTGATTTTGCAAACATTACCAAAGAATTGTTAAACGTCTTTGACGATATTGCCAACCTTGAAATCTTTTTTCTTAGAATCCAAGCGGTTACCGATATCACATTATATCCACGCGAATCAGTCATTATCTTTGACGAAATCCAACGCCAGCCCAAAGTAAGGCAAGCTATAAAATACCTTGTAGCAGATGGCAGATATGATTACATAGAAACGGGTTCTTTAATCAGTATCAAAAAGAATGTCAAAGATATAGTTATTCCCTCGGAAGAACACAGAATCCCCGTATATCCAATGGATTATGAAGAGTTTATGTGGGCAATAGGCAACGATACATATGACAGGCTTAGAGAGTTTTACAAGTTAGGCATAGAAGTTGGCAATAGCGTTAATAGAAAATTAATGCGAGACTTTCGTATTTACATGGCGGTTGGCGGCATGCCCCAGGCTGTTAATGCATATATAAAACGAAAGAACTTTACAGAGATCGACCGCATTAAGCGAGACATTATAGAACTTTACATTGATGATTTTAAAAAGATCGATCCATCCGGGTCCATCGGAAGAATGTACGAATCTATTCCAAGTCAATTGGCAACAAATAAGAAAAAGTATTTCATCTCACAGGCTACAGGAAAAAGAAAAACGAAAAAGGATACGCTATGTCTTTCTGATCTATTGGATTCAAAGACAGTAATCCCCTGCTATAACACCAGAAATCCAAGTATTGCGTTATCTCAGACAAAAGACAGCGATACATACAAGTTGTACTTATCTGATACAGGCTTATTTACGACTATGATCTTCAAAGCATCCGGAAAAACCAGTGAGAATATCTACAATAAGCTACTGAGTGATAAACTTCCTGCAGACCTTGGATATTTATATGAAAACGCAGTAGCCCAGATCATCACCGCAACAAATACTGATCTTTACTATCATACTTGGAAAAAGGAAAACAGCACACATTCTTATGAAGTGGATTTTATTGTGCAAAAAGACACAAAAATCGTTCCGATAGAGGTAAAATCATCCGCTTCAAAGAAGCATGATTCCATTGACGCTTTCAGTAAAAAATATTCAAAATATGTGGCGGAAATGTATCTGTTTTCGCAAAAGGATGTTGGACATGATAACGAACTTAAATTAAGACCAATTTACATGCTTCCATTTATATTGGAAGAACTCAGTTAACCATCTATAGCCTTAACATAAAGCAAATACAGCTACCTCAAGAAAGTAGAATTGTAGATTACCATAATTCTATAGAGCATCTACAGAAAGATGCTCTATATTTTTTGCTCATATTTCTCATCTAGAAGCTGCATCGTATACAACCACATACTACTACATATTTGCCACAAAATTCCCCTCTCGCAACATCAGCCAGCCGTTTTCGCAAGCTTGCACCACCCTTGTCTAAACGGATCATCGACAATAAATCGTTTTTTCGCAAATAGTAGTTGCGTAAAACTAAATTGTGTGTTATATTATAAAAGGATAAAGAATTATGCATCCACTGAAAGGAAAGATTTTTACATGACAAGCAATACAAATACAGCCAAGTATTATCTTGGACGTATAATAAATTCAGATTATGTTACTTGTTTCGAACGTAACAATTATCCTGAAAAATATTTTGTTCAGTATAAAACCACACAGGTAAATGAACTAGGCACTATTAACTACTACGCTATCGCAAAGGACCGTGATGATAAAAACTACGCGAACTATACACCTGTAAAACAGCTCATTTATATAAGAAAAACCAGTACCTTTGCATTAATGGAAATAAGAAGTGCGAAAGGCGGAGCAGGTTATCCTCAAGCACTAATATTCCAAAAAAACTTTAATGCATCACAGGCAGTAGACTATATAGTAGCATTACTTGAAGCTGAGCACCCTGCTAACACTACTCTTAAAAGCGCTACACAATACACATCCAGAATTAACGCATACAATTTAATCCCGACAATAGTGAAACTTCTCACACCATCAAAAAGACTGGAAATACTAGAAAGGTTACATAAAGTAGCTACAAATAAGATTAACGACTCTTTCATAAGGCCCGTTAGAACAAAAAAAGGAAACTACACCACAAGAGATAAATTTATTGACTCCTTTGCTTCAAACAACCTCGCCTTCCTGGGAAAATACCTTGCAAACGAGATCATTCACTGTAATACTGAAAATGAAACACATGGACTGGAAAAATATTTTTACGAAAAAGCCTTTCAGCTAGACTTAACTTACAGTAGCATAGACGGATACGAAAGCTCGGTAGTAGCAACATCTGATGAAGTTTATAGCAAGATAGTCGATACTCTTAGTAAAAGAAAAGAGGATGAATACAGGTATTTCGATGCTCCGACAGATACTTGGAATACCAATCAAAATACCCGCAGAGGTACAGCTATCAACCTTGCAGCATTTATGGCTAGAAGAGCAATCAAAAAAGGTTTTGCTAACGAAGAAGATTACAAGATAATCGAAGAATACAAGAAGTTTTGCTCCATTATTCACAGAACCACAAGAGTATTTGAGGATAACTTTACAGTAAAATATTATGACGAAGACAATCTCTATATAACCATTCCACAAAGTGCAGAAGAAATACCCATCAAAGAAGCCAAGGAAAAGTTAAAACAACTTGCCGAAGCGACCACATGGAAGGCTATGGCATATGCCTGTTACACACAGCTTATACTCATAGGAAGCCTAAAAAAAGCAGCATACTATACAAGAAAAAGAAAGCAATTAGCAAAAGGAGAACAGCTCTCATTTACAGAAAGGGATCTTAACCCTGTATCAAAAAGAATCCGATTATTATTAATAATACCGCCTATCCTTATAACACTAATTGCTTGCATAACTGTTTTTGTACTATTCGCATACAGATTCTCCAATGATATGGAGTTCAGGAATACTGTTCAATTAATACCTTATAAGATCATCACAGTCATAATAGGATTCGGTATAGTTGCATTATTTTTCGTGGGAATAGGCAATGCAGATGGCTATCCGGTCTACTATCCCGGATATTGGAGGCATCGCAGATAGTAAATATCATAAAAATATGATAGATCAAAATACCATATACAGATAATATAATTGTAAAAAAATATAACTCACTAAAACTTAAGCGTAGTGGCATTGAAGCTGCTACGCTATTTTTTTGAAAAAATATTTGACAGCCTATGAACATGCAGCTTATTTGTTCATAGACTGGCGGTGAACGTAGCCACATTCGATAATAATCGCCATATTGTGAGATGGCATCTTATGGAGGTTAGCATGGGCAAGGCATTTACAGACGAAGAGAAAGAACAGACTATCGAAAAGTTAAGGCGTGAGGGTTTAAAGCTCCTTGCACAGGACGGAATCAAGAATGTATCGATTCGAGAGCTTACAAAGAGAGTCGGTATAGCGCAGGGAGGCTTTTATTCTTTTTACAAGGATAAAGATGCATTTGTAACAGACCTGATCCTTCTGAGGATAAGGGAGAAGACTGACCTCATGCTAGAACACAAAGACAAGACGCTGGCTGATCCGGTAGGATTCTTGTCAGATCTTCTATACCGCGAGGGTATGCATCTTAAAGATAACATGGCCTTCAATAACAGAGTTAGTGACAGTATAGCTTTTTTCATACAAAGCGATAAGAATGACGATGGCGCTGGCAGGAGGATATACAGGAACTTTATGAATCAGCTTGTACAGTACTGGGAAGAAAACGGCTATAAGGTAAGCTGTGATGTTGATGCGATCATATCTGCAGCTGTCATGGGAGGAGACATGCTCTCTAACTCGGAGATAGTACCAAAAGAGCATTTTGAGAAGATATACCATGAATATTGCTATGCGCAGGTAAGACAATTCATGCAGGTTTCACGTTAATAAGAGAGGTTATCAGTAATTAAGCGAGGCAGCTTGATATGACACAGCAGCATATCCTCGATCATATTAAATAATACAGCCGCCGGCTTTGGTGTATATGCAGTTGCTGCAATTACTATCGCTGTGAGGATTGCTTATATAGCAAGTGCCCTTGTTATAGGATTTGGTCAGGGCTTTCAGCCTATATGCGCCATCAACTATGGAGCAGCAGGGCTTTATGCGAGAGTTAAGAAATCTTTCATTCAGACATATATCACTGTAACAGTATTTCTTTTTATATCCGTTCCAATCTTATATATATGCAGAGCCGCTTGTTATGAGATTCAGTAACGATGCTGAAGTTATAGATTATGCGGTGATACTTCTTAGAGCGCAGCTATCTGTTATGCCTTTTATGGGGTATTACATCCTGATAGGGATGCTGCTTCAGAATATAGGCAGGTTTGGAAGAGCAACCCTTGTAACAGTTTCTGAAAACGGGCTTTTCCTTATACCGGTCACTTTTATAATGCCAACGATAATGGGGATAGAAGGTCTTACCTTGTGCAAGCCTCTATCCTATAGATGACAACGGAATAACTCGCCTTCCAAGTAATAAGATCAAGATCACTAAAGGGATATTTGCTCTTCCAAGATATTGGAAGATGATTGGCGATATAGACAACAATATTGCTAAGTCAGAAGAATCTCTTAAGGATTGTACACAGGCCATTCCTATGAAGAGATCGTGATACGGTATCCTGAGCTTGGCACAAAGCTATCGACCTTTATGGTCAATTATGGCAGTAAATCAGATTACAACTGTTATCGTTTTGCAGCAAAGACCTGGCGAAAAGACAAAGAGCGCTTTATCAGCGTATTAAGACCCATGGTAAAAAGCGGCGCCGCTATTTACTTTGGCTGCCGGAGTTGTCGTAGATACAGGCGGAACCTTATCTCACGCCGCTATAGTAGCAAGGGAATATAATATTCCTGCAGTACTTGCAACGGGTGATGCGACATCCAAACTCAAGGATGGTGACAGGGTCATGGTTGACGGGACAAGTGGCAAAGTTGTGAAGCTTGGGTGATAGCGATTATTATCTGCCTCTTACAAGAGTGAAGTTTGAAAGTGTTACACTTTCAAACCCAAATTGGTGCCTTTAGCTCCACCCATTTTAACCATTAGCCACATTCTTTGCTCGTGGCATGAGGTTAAGTATGATAAAAGAAAAAAAGCTCCCCGCTTGGATGTTGGTTCATACAAGTGGGGAGTGTTTGTTAAAATAATTATCATACTTTGTTTTTGAGCGTTAGGAGCTTCTCGCAAGGGGTGGTTCTTCTGGTAGCATTGAGTATAAAGAACACACCGGCTCCAACTAGGACGAATATAAGAGATGGTCCCAGAGCATCTGTGAAGAAATCACAGATAGAGAATATTCCGAAGAATATTACAGGGACTACACTTACTATGCATAGCAGTATGCCTCCGGCCAGCATGAATGATTTGTTTTCCTGATTATCAATAAGCTCGTTTTGGATTACGAATTCGGTTTCGGGATCCAGCATACAATGTTCATGATCAAGGAATCTCCATAGCTTATTTCTGCTTGTAGACAGGAGAATAAGTGCAACTCCCAAACCCACGGATACAAATAAAAGAATAACACCTATTGCTTCAATAAAGTCAGAAAATAAACTTAATATAAAGATGTCTCCAAGTCCTGAAGCAAGAATAGGGCCAATTGGAGCTATAATGCAGAAGAATACACCGCATCCGAGTAATATTCTTGATGAAGTACAATCTTTAATATAGTTGTCAGCTTCATAAGAGTCTATTATGCGCCTTCCCTTGGGGGGCATTTCATAGTTTGGAGCATCATTTTGGGGCGCAGGTATGATGCTATGCTTTTTCTGACCCAGGATTTCCATAAGATCTTCCTTACTTCCGAATTCAGAGATGATAGTACCTATCACTTCATTTTTGGGCATACCGCTTTGAATAAGTTCATTGTATTTGTCTTCCATCATAGAATACAGTTCCTGCTTGGCTTTTCTGGCTTGCGGAGTATCAGGAATGCTTGCAAACATTGCGTCCAGATAGTTTTTGATAGTTTCCATAGTTAGTTCCCCTCTTTTATTTATTCATCAATAAATCTTTCTATTACGTCCTTGGTAAGACGCCATTCTTCACACTTTTCCCTATAATAATTAAGCCCTTGGTTCGTGATCTTGTAGTAAGTACGGCGTTTACCATTGTCTGCCTCCATGCTAAAGGACGTTATATAACCGTTCTTTTCCAACCTTGTGAAAGCAGAGTAAAGCGTAGTCTCCTTGATCAGGTACTTGTCATCAGATACAGCCCGGATATTCCTTGATATCTCATAGCCGTAGGATGGCTCCTTTCTTAGGAAAAAAAGAATGATGGTATCGTTATAACCTCGGATCACATCACTACTGATCTCTTGCATAAGATAAACTCTCTTTCGGTACGTGTATTAGGTGATGAATTATTAACTTTCCACTTAGGTGATACTGCACCGTCCAAGTGAGAAGTTTGAGTCATTAATACTGACACTATTGAAATAATACAAATGAAATACTCGTGTGCTATGTACTACGATAATCGTTACTACGACTGTCATAGTAAATATACTACTACAGTCGGGGTATGTCAATATGCTAGATATAGCTTTATCACTAATAAACAATTATACTTGATTATGATAGGATGTTTATGAGAAGATCCATTAAGGAGAAAGCGCCATGAAATCTATACTTATCAAGGATACAACCAAAGAAGAGCGTGAGCAGATAGTAAAGAGTTCACTGGATTGTGGCGGCGGTTGTGAGAACTGCTCTTCATGCTGGCTCGGAGGCGGAAGCCCTTGGGATATATACCAGGATTATATTGATGGTAAGAAAG
This sequence comes from Butyrivibrio sp. TB, assembly GCF_900110805.1. Taxonomy (NCBI): domain Bacteria; kingdom Bacillati; phylum Bacillota; class Clostridia; order Lachnospirales; family Lachnospiraceae; genus Butyrivibrio; species Butyrivibrio sp. TB. The sequence goes on from NZ_FOER01000031.1 coordinate 40,166, forward strand.
AAATCCGTGACATAAATATGGAATACATGGAAAAGTATCGACAGGACAGGCAGATACACTAGTGTGCTGACTTGAAAAAAGATTGAGGGATAAGATGACAGAAAAACAGATATATTGGTCAAGAAAACGGGATGAACTTGTGACAGCTATCAAGCAGCTTGGGTTCCCCAGGGAACTTGGTGAGCAGATTGCAAAGCAGCTGGGAAGCCCCAAGGCTATGGACAGAATGCTGGCGTATATTTATAATGTGAAGCCCCGAACTGCGGAACTGATTGTGGATGAAATGCTGGCCATTTGCAGTGATATAGATACATGGCACAAAAAGAAATCTGCAGAAGAAGCTAATGCAAAATATAACGAGATTCTGTACTACGGCCTTGAAACTGATGATGAGGAAAACTACTAAGGAATTTCTTATGTTCTTTCGGCATGCATTCTCTTTTTGTTTTCATACATGTTGTTATCTGCACGCTTAAAGACGTTTATTGCATCTGCATCTTTATCACTGTCATACGTGGCATAACCAATCGCAGCTGAAACTGCCTCCCAGGGAGATAGACCCTTGTTGTTTGCCAGGTCCGAGAGCTCTTGGTTGAACTTATCTATTAGAGAATCAATATTTTCAAGGTCCTGACCCTTTAGGATTATGGCAAATTCGTCACCTCCCACTCTGAAGACAGGAGAGTGGGCAAATATAGCGCAGACTATATGACAAATGTTCTTGATGGCTTCATTACCTTTTTCGTGACCATAAGTATCATTGATGATTTTCAGGTAATTAAGATCAACGACTCCGATTCCAAATTCAGTTTTTTCAAGCTTAAGATTCCATTCAAGGCTCTTGATCTCATTGTCGTATGCGGTCTTATTTCGTATTCCGGTCAGAGAATCACGGTTTGCAAGGGCTTCCAGCTGGGAGTTCTTATCCTGCATGTCACTTATCATTTTATCTTTGTCGATCAGGTCAAAGGCATAATTCCTTATATCCTCAACCATGGAGAAGATGGAGCTTGACAGGGATTCAATCTCATCATGGGTATGTATGTCAATTTCATCCATAACAAGTTCTGATACAGGAGCGCGCTTTCGGCATTTGTCTTCAATTTTGCCGGTTGCATTTTCAAGGTTCCGTATAGGCCTGACTATCCGCTCGTTATACCATCTGTTGAGCGCTAAAACAAGAAGCAGACCTGCAATAAGTGCAACTATGAATGTCGCAAGCGCATATGTATAGGCTGCTTTATATATATCATCAATAAGGATATCCCCACAGATCACAGCAATGGGCTCTCCTTTTGAATTTATCAGAGGACGGATTGCGGTATATATTTTCCCAAAGTCAGTATCATTTCTAAAGTAAGTGACAGTTGTATCCGTGTCCATGCGCTTAAGGTACTCAAGGGCGACATCCCTTGGATAAGCATCTCCGGTATAGTTTCCGAGATCGGTAAGTTCATCTGCTTCATAGGTCTTTTCATATAAAGTATATGCAGCAAGGACATCCATCATGTTGTCTGGAGGATCTGCCCTTAACGGCTCAATTATATATATAAAAAACAGGTCATGGGTTTCCTTAACGTCATTGGCCAGAGTCTGCAGCTCGTTGTACTTGTCTGATTTGACACCGGTACGCATACACTCTTCAAGGTCATCAACATCTATGCATCTGCTCAGAAAGTTGATGGCATCACCGGCATAGTTCTGATATCTGCTTATCATATCCCTCCTGTAAATATCAAAGCACAAAGTGCCCACGGAAATAGATATGAATATAACAATGATTACACTGATGCGGATAAGTGATTTTTGTAAGGAATTTTTCATTTTTTTATTGTTCATATCTGTCCTGCCTGCACCTCCATTTTAATTGTAACTTGGATTGCGCTGTGACTCAACAAAAAGCTTTATAAACAAAAAACATGTGCTTTTTGTTTACAGGAAGTTTATAGATTATGTTGCATATTAAATGTTACTATATAAACGTAGAAGATTGTCTTCATTTTAGGTTGCAGAGTAACTTTTGGCTGCACGCTGTTCCAGGGTTATTACTTTTCAAAGCCTCTGCCTTTAGAAGAATTTGAGGCAATGCTCAAGGAATAGATTTTGAAATCATTTAGGGAGACTATAAGTTTGAAAGTGTTCCACTTTCAAACCCAAATTGATGACGCGAGCTCCATCAATTTGAACCATTAGTCACTCGCGACATGAGGTTAATTATGAAAATCGCTGAATTGATGGCAAATAAGCTTGAGAAACTCTTTCAGGAGGCATCGCTGGAGAATATTAAAGCAGATACCTACAAGGACCTCTGTGGTGCGCTTCATGTCACGAAAATGTATTATGACATGGATCTTGGTGGTGATGACAGATACCGGAACCACAGGACGGGGAAACTTGTATTTGAAGCAACACCAGTTGATGACAAGCTTGTTCTTTTTGATTCCGGCATGCCGGGAGGCTTAAAAAAGTGTTACAACTTCTACTATGATGGAAATGAGTATGTCCATGCCTACATAGAATTCGAAAAAGCTGTAAAAGAAGATGACATTGACCAGGAACTGTGTGCGTTTATGGCAAATGTTATCTACATCATCATAAGCAGACAGAACATGAGAAAGATGCTTGACTATGCTGAGACATCTGATGTTCTTACAGGAATCCCTAATATTGCAATGGTACAAAGAAAATATTATATGGTACTACAGCATTCCAGGCCACAGGATTATGCCGTTCTAAGGATCAACCTCAGAAACTTCAGATACATTAATGAGATATGTGGTGCACAGGCAGGAGATGAAGCCATAATACAGTATTCAAGGAAACTGCTTAAGTTTACAGAAGATGATGAATGTGCCGGACGCATGGGCGGGGATAATTTTGTAGTATACCTGCACAATGAGAATCTAAAGAACTTTTTAAAGAAGATAAGTACAGTCACCATATCAAAGCTTAAAAATGCTCCAAATAATCGCTTTGACGTTGTGGCATGGGTCGGGATATCCATGCTCTCAGAAGATGAGAACAAGACTTTCCTTGAACGCCTTAACGATGCAAATGTAGCCTGTGGGATTGGAAAGAGCAGATTAAAGCAGGACGTTGTTTATTATGGCAAAGAGCTGAAAAATATGGTGATGCAAGGAAGGGACATTATAGGAATATTTCCGACTGCATTAAAGAACCATGAGTTCACGCCTTTTTTCCAGCCTAAGGTTGACATGAAAACGGGCAAACTTGTTGGTTTTGAAGCGCTGTGCAGGTGGTTCCATGAGGACCATTACATATACCCTGATCAGTTTATTCCGATATTGGACAGAGAGGGGCTTATACCGAAACTTGATCTTGTCATATTTGATGAAACCTGCAAAGCGATAAAAAGATGGAAAGAAATGGGACTTACTCCACCAAGGATTTCAAGTAACTTTTCCAGAAAAGACCTTTTTGTACCAAAGATAGAAAGCAAGATATTAAAGGTAATAGAGGAAAATGGCCTATCTACTGACGATGTGGAAATAGAGATAACAGAGAGCACAAAGGATGTTGAGTATGAGAGACTCATTACATTTGTAAAAACTCTCAAAGAAAATGGGCTGTTTATATCCATCGATGACTTTGGTACCGGATATTCATCCCTGTCACTTCTCCATAACATCGATGTAGATGTAATAAAGATCGATAAGTCTTTTACAGATATGATAACAGCAGATGATAAAACTGCGATTCTTGTTGAAAGCATAATAACTATTGCACAAAGACTAAAGATGGAGATCATCGCAGAAGGCGTTGAGACGAAGGAGCAGGGTAAAAAGCTTGTGGAACTGGGCTGTAATCTGGCGCAGGGATATTATTACAGTAAGCCGGTAGACTATCAGTCTGCGACAGAGATTATAAACAGTTGCGATTATGCACCGGTCGTATGAGACATACCGGAACTACTATGAAGATGATGCTCAGGTTCCGGATGGGGCTTTCGACCTGGAAAATTCTATTTCAGAATATTCCGCGCAAGCTCGAAACGCTTCTGAAGGAACATAGTGTGGAAAAGCGAGTTGTCGGACAGACCATGCTGCTGATTAGGAGGCCTATATGCTCATCCGGCAAATGAACGACAACAAGGCTGTGCTTGCTGAATGCACTGTGAACCTGAAGCAGATGAGCTCTTATCTTACTATGATCGAACTGAGGAAGAGCTTGATTATTCTGTAATCAGTTCATTTGCTCCACCACAGGCAAACGGAAAGTGCGTATACTGCAACCATTGCAAGCCTTGTCCTGTAGGTATAGATATAGGGCTTGTGAATAAGTATTATGACCTTGCAAAGGTAGGCGATTCTTTAGCAATCGAGCATTACAAGACCCTTGAAAAGAACGCTTCAGACTGCATTTCATGTGGTCACTGTGACAACAGATGCCCATTTGGAGTGAAGCAGAGCCTGAGAATGCAGGAAATTGATGAGTATATGGATCAATTGTTGTAAGATTTTGAATGTGATTTTATTTTCCAGGATAATGGGCTTGCAAAGTCTTTAACAATCTACAAATTTCTTGCATAATAATGCATATATGAGGCAACCCGTTTATATCTTTATGAGTATGTTTTTGTAGGAAATACGCATTGTTTTTATGTATGAGTCGATATATGATATAAGTACAAAGAAAGGCAGAAGACTTGGTGGGTTGACACCTAAAATCTGATACTTTTTTTCCGGATATAGGTGCCGGAGGTTGGCAGGCAACGGAAAAACCTGATATTATCCAGACGCAGGTGCTGGAGGTTGGCAGACAACGGAAAAATCAACCACTAAATGGGAGTGTTCACTGCTGCGGCGATGGCATTCCCATTTTAAAATGTAAGATAAAATTATATTGTTTGAGAGGTAAGGCATGAAAGCAAACGATATCATTAGAATGGCACATGACATAATAGATAGTTGTGCTATTGAAAATGATTATATCGAATATAAGAAGTCTGCGGATATAAAGGATGGCATATTAAAGACTGCCTGTGCTTTTTCCAATAACTATATGAATAGAGAAATTGGGCTTATTTTTGTTGGAATTGAAGAAGTGGATGACAAGGAGACTGGAGAAAAAGCTGTACCCGTCAGACCAATATCTGGAATAAAAGAATCCCTTATTGAGTCAACTGAAAATACCATAAAAGCACTACTTGCAAATATTCATCCCAGAATATAATACAGTCTTCATCAGGATGAGATTGATGATAAGAAGTATATTATCATAGCCGTAGAGCCAGGTCCGGATGGGCCTTATGAAACCAGTGATAAAGCAGAGAAAGATAAGAAAATTGGATTAAAGGCTGGTAGATATATCAGGGTAAGGAGAGATTCAAGACTTCCTAACAAGCGCGAAGAATTTGAGCTTCTCAAGAAATTTGCTGACTTCCATTTTACATCGGAACTCAATGAGACAGCTACGCTTGATGATCTTGATTATGAATACATGAAGGAATACCTGGCCAGAACTAATGCAGCTCCAGATATTAGAGCTATGTCAAAGCTTGAAATGGCAAAGGCATTGAAGCTTATAGGAGAGAGCGAATATGGTGGCTTACGCGCCAAGAATTTTGCTGTGTTAATGTTTGCAGATAAACCAGAGCAGTATATTCCATATGCCTATGTTGAGATTATCAGAGAAGCTGTTGGAACAGATAAGATGGAATCGAAGCGCTTTAGCGGTCCAATCTGGATTCAGGCACAGCAGGTAGTTAAGTATTTTGAGGACAATATTCAGGCATCTTACACAATAAGAGATTCTCTTACTAATGCTGCACACAGAGTTTTTAACTGGCCAGCAATAATGTTTGCGGAGCTTTCTACTAATTGTATCCTTCATAAAGAGTATTCAAAAGAACAGTATGTAGGTATTTATTTGTATAAGGACCACATAAGCTTTATTAATCATAATAGGCCGGTGCCACCAGTGACAATCGAGGACATGAACGAAAAGACAGAGTTCCAGGACAGAAACTATCTCAATAAAGAGATAAAGGAGATGTTTTTTAGTCTTGATCTCATTCAGTCCTATGGTTCTGGAATTAGAAGAGCCAAAAATGCTATGGCAGATAACGGTTCACCTAAACTTGTGTTTGAACCAGTAAATGACACAGATGACTATACTATGGTGACAGCCTACATAAATGAGGAGTTTGCTCGTGTCAAAGCTGAGGAAGATGGTAGAAGAGTAGAAGATGATTTAAAAGCCTTGGGCAAGAGTGAGAAAAATGTCACAGAGAATGTCACAGAGAATGTCACAGAGGTTGTCACTGAACTGTTTTCAGATGTTTCGAAAAAGTATTTGAAGAACTATAAAGGTAAACAGAAAGCAACCGCTGAAAAGATATTGAATGCCATTACTTCCAATAATCACGTGACTATCGCTGAAATGGCAGAATTTGCAAGTGTAAGTGATAGAACTATTAAAAGATATTTAAAGGATATGCAAGAGTTTGGGGCTGTTGAACGAAAAGGTAGTGACACAGATGGCGAGTGGCTATTACACTAACTTGATAAGTTTTGAAACAGTAACACTGGACGTTGAAAAAAATGCTGCATTTGCACTTTGGATTAATGCTGACGTAAATTATTTGCAGTCACTACTGGATTAAATTAAAATGAGTTTTCTTAGGAGCTTCACTACGTGAGGCTCCTTTTCTTTGTTTGCGCGCCATGGGTGCGCTCTAACGGGTGAAAGTCCCGAACACGCCCAGATAGTGGGAAGTGTATAGCTGAACAGCAAGGGTGTCCATCGTGAGGTGGAATCTGAAGGAAGCTGTGAGCAAATCTCTGGTCCGACGGACAGAAATCACATATAAGGCTAGGCTACGAGAGATAAGTTGGCAAAGAACAACGAGGTCTAATAACTATCACATTTGTAGTAGCAGAGTAAATGTGGCGGATATATGGAGAGAAAGAGCGTGCGCCTTAAGCGTGGAGGTCTCACAGTGGTTTCATTAGCCTAGTAACAACGAACTGTGAGAAGTCA
>NZ_FOER01000038.1:0-25414 GCF_900110805.1 Butyrivibrio sp. TB
AAATAACAACCCAACAGCCTGTATGAGCTTGTTATGCCAAGTCCTGCTCTTATGGCTATACTTGATCTGATAGCGCAGTAGCTGTCCAAATATCTGTGTCTCTCCATCTTGCTCTATCAAAAGAGATGGCAGCTCTATGTATCTTGCTGAATTATCTCTGTATGTCTTTGTGTATACCTTTACATAATTCATCTCTTATCCATCCATATAGATTGATTAACATATTATTTATAATACCATATACTATTCAATATGTGTATATAAAAAAGGTACTATATCTTGATAATATAGTACCTTTATACATAGTTTGATTATAAAATTATTACCTTATATAATTATTTGGAGGGCACTTTTTGCCCTTGACGATCTTGGGATCTTTCCAGATATAGTAGTCGCTATAGGCATTGTCCCGGCTTTTCTTACTTTCAAGAAACCATTTATGCTCATCTGACGTGTGATTGACTACCAGATCCATCAGGACTTTAAGCCCTCTTTCATGAGCGCCTTTTAGTACCTTCTTGAACAGATCAAGGTTGCCATAGTCCGGATGTATATCATAATAATCCGAGATATCATACCCAAAATCAGCATTGGGAGAGGGATACAAGGGAGAGAACCATATACCGTCAACTCCCAGCTCTTTAATATAATCAAGCTTGTCATAGACCCCTATAAGGTCTCCGATCCCGTCGCCATTGCCATCTGCAAAACTCCTGATCCATATCTGATAGAAAGACATACTTCTAAAGTCTTTGATAATAGTGTTCTTATTAGACTCCGTCATAGGCCACTCCTTATAGAATATGGTAAAAAAATATATTTAATTCATTTAGTATTTAAGATCTGTCAATCTCAGATATGAACTTATCATATGCGTTATAGAACTTTTCAATCTTCTCATTGATCTTATTAGTTGAATTAATCGAGAAGTTCTTAACTTCATGATACAGTCCGTGTGAGAAATCCTTGATATCATCCTGTATATCGAAAGGGAAGTGAGTCAGGACATCTGAATACTTCTCGAACAGATACGAGTAGTCTTCAAGCCTTGCAGTGAGCTTCCTATGATCTTCAAGCTTGCCGGCAGCCTTAAGATCCAGGACTTCGCCATAACGCTCGTAAGCCTTATGAACACTATCTTCCCATGATATATATATTTCATCCATAGCATGCATGCCAACATCATGGACATTGTCCATATCCTTGCATACACGCAGTAATAGATCAGCCATAGCCTGACCGCTTTCTTCGATGATATAACCGTTTCTGCCATCTGTGATGCCTTCTGATGCGCATGAATCCTTGATAAGGACGCTGGCAAGGCCGCATGCTGCTGCTTCTCTTACAACCAGACCATTGGTATCATAAACTGATGGGAACAGGAAGAGATCAGCTCTTGTATTCCACGCTTTTAGTACCTCTCTGTCATATATTGGTCCTGTGAAAATAACTTTGCCGCCAAGTCCTATAGCTCTAGCCTTCAGTTCATCTGCATCGGGGCCGCTTCCTACAAATACCATCCTAAAATCCATACCTGCCTTGTCCAGGATCTCGCAAGCATCGAGTATCAGTGACAGTCCCTTATATTTGATGATCCTGCCAACATATATAAATACAGGAACACCCTCCGGAAGGTCATAGTCCTTAGTCGCTTCAAGAACAGCAGATTGGGATGATAAACCCTTGGCAAAGTCTACGCCGTTGTTCATGACACGGTACTCACCCTCATAACCAAGAGACTTAAGGTTCTCGCCGGCTCCTTTACTTACAACCCAGACATCATCACAGGCTTCTATATTGGATACCAGTACGTTTATGGCTTCCTTCTGGATTATCTGTGCCTTAACAGCCCTTGCAATATCTACATCGAACTTAGTGTGATATGTGAAGACGATAGGAGCCCCTGTATCACGGCGAAGGAGCCTTGCAAGTACAGTAGATGAGACAGGGCAGTGAGAGTGTATGATATCCGGAGCGAATTCCTTCATATCCTGAAACTCTCTTATGGCAAAAGGATTGCCTGCTCTATATCCTTTTATGATCTGAGTTGTATCAAAGCTCTGATACGGGATAACAAGATATGGGTACTGATAATAATCAGCTTCAGGATACTTGGGAGTTGCGACCATAACACTGTTGCCATCCATATCATTGAGGATAGAAGCGTAGTTCATGACTACATTGGCAACTCCGTCTATAACCGGTGGAAAAGAATCATTCAAAAGACTTATCTTCATATATACGTGTCCTTTATGAGCCTTGATAGAGAATCTATCAGCTCTTATCTCCTTATACTTTTTATTGATCAAACATAATTAGTATTGCTGTACAAGCCAATACCAATTATACTTATTACAACTTATATGTACTATCAATATACTTTATGAGCCGGGTCAAATACTCTTATTCATAGTCACATTCATATTCATTTTCGAGAAGGCTTGAATCGATATTACTTATGACCTTTATACTCATATTTTGTACCTCATGACTCAAAAAATCAAATATACCAGTGGGAGGTTTTTAAAAAATGGGTGTATTTTCTAAAGTTCACAGATACCGCGAGGCAGGACAAGAAGCCAATGTCAATAATGTAGATCATTTCGGGGCTCCTGCCAAGTCCTTATTTACAAGTACCAAAGTTTTTACACTTCATCATAAGATCGATATAACAGATCAGCATGAGAATATCGTATATCATACCTGGACTAAATTTCTCTCACTTCATGACAAAACTGATGTATTCGATGCTCAGGACCGCAAGATTGCTCATATTGAGAAAAAATTCTTCTCACTTCATGAAAGACATTATATCACTATGGATGATGGTCTTTCCTTTGAGCTGTCCAACGAGCTGTTCCATATCATCAAGGATATCACCAATATAGTCGGTCTTGGCTGGCAGCTTAAGGGCAATATACTGGGTCTTAACTTCGAGATATATGATCAAAACGGCGATATTATCGCAGTTATATCCCAAAAGATGCTGTCTATCCACGACAAGTATTGTGTTGATATATATAAGCCTGAATATGAGAAGATAATCGTAGCCATACTCATAACACTTCAGCATATGATAAGAGACAGGGAGAGTGCTTCAGCTTCATCATCATCGTCTTCATCATCTTCAAATTAAAGGCTACAAAACAAAAGCTTAATAATAAAGTCTTTCTGATAAAATAACCTGTGCTATTATATTTTTTGCACTAACCATCATATTAATGTACCAAAGCGCCAAGGAACTATTACCCCGGCGCTTTATTTTTGTTAATTTAAAGTTTGTTTGTAAAAAACATGAGGTTAAACTCAGTCTCTTTCTGCAAGCTCTTCAAGCCACTCTTCATATGTACTGTCATATGCATGAGCTTTACTTGACTGCTTCTGGTTCTGAAGTACGGCAGCCTTGGACTTGGCAATAGGCATTACAGTTCCGGCACCGCCGATGCAGCCTCCTGGGCAAGCCATTCCTTCAAGAAGATAGCCGTTATATTTGCCGGCTTTGGCCATCATCAGCATCTTCTTACATTCATCAAGACCTTCGGCACGTTCTACCTTAACCTCTCTGTCAGGATATCTTTCTTTGATAACATTGGCCACAGCATTGGCAACACCGCCGCCTATAGCAAAGGCTCTACCATCACCGGAGCCGCCATGCATGGTGTTATGTGTCTCGAACTCTGCGAAGTTAACACCCTTAGCTTCGAACATACCCATAACTTCTTCAAAAGTAAGAACGAAGTCAATATCACTTCGAACAGATTTTCTCATAGCTTCAAGTTTCTTAGCAGCACAAGGTCCTATAAAAGCGATCTTACAGTCAGGATGCTTCTGTTTGAGAAGTCTTCCTGTAAGAACCATAGGAGTAAGGGCCATGGATATACACTTAGCCTGCTCCGGGAAGTCTCTCTTGGCCATAGCTGACCAGGCAGGACAGCAGGAAGTACCCATAAATGGAAGCTTCTCAGGAACTTCTTTGATGAAGTCATCTGCTTCCTGAAGTGTACAAAGGTCTGCACCAATAGCAACTTCTACAGCATCTTCAAAACCGAGAGCCTTAAAAGCATAGCGCATCTTATCAAGAGTAAGATCCGGTCCGAACTGACCTACAATAGCAGGAGCGATAGCAGCATATACAGGTGTATCACTCTTTATAGCCTGAATTGTCTGGAATATCTGAGCTTTATCAGCGATAGCGCCAAAAGGACAGTTGGCAAGGCACATACCGCAGCTTACACACTTATCATAATTGATATCAGCACGTCCATATTCATCTGTACCTATAGCCTTAACTCCGCAAGCCTTAGAACAAGGTCTTTCCATACGGATGATAGCATTGTAAGGGCAAACCTCTATACATCTGCCGCACTTGATACATTTCTCCTGATCTATGACAGATTTACCGTGCTCGAATTTGATAGCATCACGAGGACATACCTCATGACAAGGGTGAGCAAGACATGCCTGACACTGATTGCTGACTGTAACAACATTGTCAGGGCACTTGTTACATGCGAATTTAATGATATTTATAAGCGGAGGCTGATAATATTTCTCCGGCTTAACACATTCTTCGGCACCTGTAGATACCGGAGCATGCTCTGCAGCGCTTCTAAGGGACAGACCCATAGCAAGACGCATTCTTTCTTTAACGATAGCCCTTTCAAGGAATACGCTCTCCCTGTATTTGGACTCTTCACCGGGGACTATGCGATATGGAATCATCTCCATCTCAGACAGATCGCCATCTTTATAGTTGTATGACAATCTTGCTACTTCTGTAAATACACGCTTACGGATATCATTGACCGATGTATAAATACCACGAATACTCATATAAATCTCCTTGTTTTAGCTTTTGAAACTGATATTTATAGAAACAGGTTAATACTGCAGTTGCCAATCTGCCATTAACTATAAATTGTTTACAAAACTATTATATACTGAGTAATCTTAGTTTTGTACCCTAAAAATCATTTCTAAATATCAGTTCTAACAATTATTTCTAAAAATTATTTCCAGGGGATGGCTTGACACCAATCTGTTATAGGTGTATATATAACACATAAACAGTTATACATGCTTTACATTTTCTGTTTATAGAACAAAGCAATCTCAATCTATGCTAATCCGGAGGAAGTAATGAAAATATTACAGTCATCAGGGATACCAATATATCAGCAGATTGCTGATAGCTTCAGATCAGATATCCTGGAAGGAAGACTAGCTCAAGGAGATTATCTTCCTTCTATCAGAGGACTTGCCAAAGATCTGAAGATAAGCGTTATAACAACGCTTAAAGCTTATGAACAGCTGGAGCAGGAAGGACTTGTAACAGCAGTTCAAGGCAAGGGCTACTATGTCAATGCCCAGGATACGCAGATGCTCATCGAGCAGCACAGACGCAAGGTAGAGGACGCTCTGCTTAGCGCTATAAACTCCGCCAAGCTTGCCGGCATGACAGGTGAAGAGCTCACCCAGACACTACAGACATTATTAAGTCTTGATTTGGAGGAATAAGTTATGGAATGCAATTATGTAATAGAAGGTCACAATATTATCAAGAAATATAAGAATTTCACACTGGATGTAGAGAATCTTAAGATTCCCAAAGGATTTGCAACCGCACTTATTGGCGAGAACGGCGCAGGTAAGACAACGCTTCTTGATATCCTTGCAGGTATCAAACTGGATTACAAAGGAAGCCTTAGATTTTTTGACCAATACAATGACAAGGACAGAGAGAAGATTGCTGATGTCAAGAACAGGATCGGATATCTTGGAACAGGCAACTATTTCTTCCCTCATTGGACTTTAAGTCAGATAGAAGATCTGCAGAGCCTTTTGTTCGACAATTTCCATCTTGATAGATACACACAGATATGCAACGATCTGGCTCTTTACCAGGGCGGTGTTTTTGAAAAAAATAAAAAAGTCAAAGACCTCTCTGATGGTAACAAAGTAAAGCTCATGCTGGCAGGAATCCTTGCAAGGGATACAGATCTTCTGTTACTGGATGAGCCCGCATCACCCCTTGATCCTCTTATGAGAGATAAGCTTTGCAATATGCTTCGTGATTATCTTAGTGAGAATGATGGCGAAAGAAGTGTTCTTTTCTCAACTCACAATATCTCTGATATGGAGAATATCACAGATTACGTCATTATAGTAGAGCAGGGCAGGATAGTTGAACAGGGCTTTGTAGAAGACTTAAAAGAAAAATATATCCTCGTTAAAGGCGAGAAAAAAGACGAAAGCTACGCATCAAAAGTCATCAGAAATATTTCTACAAACTCATTTGGCTTCGAAGGAATCTGCCTTTCAGATGATCTCGATAAATTATCAGGTATGGATATTGCAGTAGAAAGACCTACACTTTCTCAGATTTCAGTACACATAATGAAAGAGTACTCCGTTTTAGGAGGCGTCAATAATAAGAGGGAAGCATCATGAAAAACGCTATAAAGACATACAATATGTATCATAGCATCTGGGATACACTGCTCTTCGGATTAGCTGCCCCTATCGTCATCATCATCGTTCACTTTTTTATAACGCTTGGCCTTGTAGAGGGAGCTACCGGCATAACATTATGTTATACCATGATCGCAGAGATATTCAGAGATTATTTTAGCTTTAACGGAGCATACTCCAGTGACTCACACAATACTATCCTTAGAAGCTCATTTTATGGCAAAAGAACCTTCATAAACGGTATCATGCAGGAACATGCCAGAAACTTTGTACATTATGTGCTAGTGATCGGCATATGCTCAGTTATTACAGCTTTTGCAGATCACTATGATCCATATTATATACCAATTAAAGTAATAGTAGTGCTAATAGCATATACCATGAATACACTTGCAGTGAATGTAGTCAGATACTTTGGTACTTTTACCATATATCCGATAATATCTACCCCCTTCGTTATATTGACTATTATACCGGTAGTCTTTTTAACAGCTCTTGGTATCAGATTTGACGCCTTAAAGCTGGGGATATTCATGTTAGTAGCACTTGTACTGGGGATCATCGTAACTATTATCAGTTATCTTCATGCAAGTCATAGTTATGATAAGAGCTTTTTGGATGTGGTATCTCGAAGAAGCTAAGGAGGATTTTTGAAAATGAGATCATTTATAAGATGTTTGAAACTTTTAAAATACGGAAGCTGCGTAAGAAAACAGCTTATATTTATGCTGGTCATAGCAGTAATAGGTATGATACTTGAATTTAGATCGATAAATAGTTTTATCGGAGGCTTTTATATATTCCTATTCCCTATAACTATAGGACATATGTTTATATCTCTTTCTATGTCAGGCCTTATTCAGTCATCAGTTTTAAAGAAAAAACTGCAGGTATTATATCCTTATGTTGTATCCTTTCCACTGATGTTATTGTCACTGCTTGTTGTGATCGCTCATCGCGTATGGCTTATTCATAATGGTGTAGAAGGTCTTACTGATGCAGAAAACCGCATGATCCAGTCGACATCGCTCCTTGAGATAGGCATTTTTATGTTCTTTTGCTTTATATATTTTGCATTAGTATATAAGTTTTATGCCCCATCTTTTATATTTTTTATCGCATTTATGATTCCTGGTATGGTTATAGTTCAGAACGACACTTTTGGAATCTCCAGATTACTGGCAATCGATTTCAGGTCAGCTGTAATAGCTACGATCATACTATTTATAAGTGGCAATCTGGTATCGCTTATAATATCCAATTTAGTATATAAATACAGCCTATCAGAATATATGATCAAAAGAAGCGTTGGCAAAATGCAATGGTAATAGCTTGTTAGATATAATCTCAAGTGATAGAGTAAGAATAAAAAGCAGGAGCATATCTAATGAACTCACAGATTACAAATTTAAAAGAATGCCTTGATCAAGGCACAGAAATTCTTACTATAGATGTACTGTTAAAAGAGTTTAACGAAGTCAAAGGACACAATGGCGAAGCTCTAATGATACTCTTTGACGGATATTGCCACAGCGAAATATTCGATGGGGTTATATTAAACGGCGGTGTTGATACTCAAAGGCAGGATGCAGGCAGTAATTTAAGGACTCTGTCCGCAAGATATATCCTTAAGGGCAAGGATTTTGAAGGCAAAGAATGCCGCATTTTTATTGAAAATAATGGTACATCTGATGGCGGCAGATTCACAACAACTCCAAAGATTCTCACAGACAGCGAAGCTTTAAAAGAGCTCGAAGATACTGATCTTGTAGGAAGTATC
Source organism: Butyrivibrio sp. TB (assembly GCF_900110805.1). Lineage (NCBI taxonomy): Bacteria > Bacillati > Bacillota > Clostridia > Lachnospirales > Lachnospiraceae > Butyrivibrio > Butyrivibrio sp. TB. Next base: position 8,252 of record NZ_FOER01000038.1, read on the forward strand.
AGCAGCACGAACGAAGAAGGACACATACAGATCCATATCTGCGTAAAATAAAGCTTTGTTAAATACATGATTTATATACAATAAATATACTCATGTTTCCTAATAAGATATAGTATATGAGGTTAAGTTTGGAAATGAAGATAGATAGATTCAATGTCCATAATAAGAAAAGAAATGCGCTGATGCTGCACGGCCCGCTTGCCCATCTTGGATATGACTGGTGGTGGCATTCTTTCACTGCGCAGGACATGGAAACAGGAGAGGATAAGCCATTTTTTATAGAATTCTTCATCTGTAATCCTGCACTTGCAGAGGATAAGCCTGTACTTGGTCAGCTCCCGGCCAATCAAGCATCCGGCAAACACCCATCCTATCTGATGGTCAAGGCCGGAACCTGGGGCGAAGATGCCTGTCAGCTCCACAGATTTTTTTCCTTAAAAGATGTTAAGATCCATAAAAGCGCTCCCTACAGGATAAGTGCTGACGACTGCCTTGCCTGTGAGACAGCACTTAAGGGCCATATATGTATATCAAAAGAAGAGGTTATGGCTCACCCTGAATGGATGTGCGATGCCGGCGAGATATCTTTTGACCTAGTAATAGACAAGCAGATAGCCTTCAATGTAGGATACGGTGCAAGTAAGCCTCTGCGCGACATGGAGGCATTTGCAATGTACTGGCATGCTGAGGGTATGAAGAGTGCCTACGGCGGAACCGTGACCTTCAATGGCAGGACCTACATAGTAACTCCCGGCAAGAGCTACGGCTATGCTGACAAGAACTGGGGCAGGGACTTCACAAGCCCTTGGGTATGGCTGTCATCTAACTGTCTTGTTAGCAAAAAGACAGGCAGGTTCCTTACAAACAGTGTCTTCGATATAGGCGGCGGTCGTCCTAAGATCTACTTCGTGCCACTTGACAGGCGCCTTCTTGGAGTTATGTATTACGAGGGCAAAGAATACGACTTTAATTTCTCCAAACTGCATCTTCATGTTAAGACTGATTTTAGTTTTGAGGAAAAAGAAACCGAAGTCATCTGGCATGTAAGACAGGAGAACATCCATGCTGTTATGGAAACAGAAGTTCACTGTCTTAAGAAGGACATGCTCTTCATAAACTATGAATCACCTGACGGCAGGAAAAACCATAATCGTCTATGGAATGGCGGTAATGGTTACGGGATCATAAGGCTTTATGACAAAAAAGGTGATGACCTTGTCTTGGTAGATGAGATCGAAGCAACGCATATCGGCTGTGAATATGGAGAATACGACGAATAAAGGTATGTATTCTTGTGAGTATATTACAGAAATACGCACCAGCTGCAGATTTCGTAATTCAATGAGTCAGCCAGTAAATAGGCCCAATGCCAAAGGCATTGGGCCTATTTACTGGCTTTTTGGCACTATTGATAGTTCTAAATCTGTAAAAGAAAAGACATTATACAGTATAAAGATTTTCATGAAAAAAGTCGAAATTTATCTTGTAGAGTGGCATTTCAATCCCTAAAGCAATACCCATTAACAACTCTTCATCATGGCTCATCAGGAGGTCACAAATGGATAAAAAAACAAGAAAGCATTCGATATGTGAAAAGATGCCCTATATCGCCGTTATACTAGGCATACTCATTCCATCGCTTATAACGGGAATAGGAGGTTCTATAGGTGAGATGTTTTCAGGAAATGCAGGGAATATAGGTATTTGCATTTTCGCAGTAATATCGATGCTGATTTTTTGGCTTTGGTTCTCGCCTAAATTTAAAGGATTTGTAAAGCCCAAAGCTCCGGCAAGAGATATTTGTATATTAATGATACTCTTAGGGGTTCTTATAATCTTTACACTGATCGAGCCATTATTTTTTTATCATTCGTTTTATTTTAATCCCTCTCTTAATGCTGCTATTATGGGCATTACAGCCGGCTTTGGAGAAGAGACTATGTTCAGGATACTATCACTTGCTATAGTCATGAGATATGTCAGTAAAGAGAGGAGACTTACTGCGATAATCCTTCTGGCTGTAATATTCGGCCTTTCTCATGCAGGAAATCTGGCACAGGGTGCAGATTTAGTCATGACCGCATCACAGGTACTGCATTCAACATTCATGGCTTTATTGCTTACTTCTTTATATTTGGGAACAGGGAGTGTTATATTTCCGATATTTGCACACGGGTTATATGATTTTATCTGCTTTACAACGGACCCCTTATTATCCGAAGATGGCATACTGACGCAGCAGTACAGTACAGGGCGGCTTATGTATGAGTTTATTGTAATCATGATCATAGGAACCTTTGCACTCTGCCTGATCAGCAAAAACAAACTCTTTAAACCCAATGAAATCTGGGCAAAGATCTGGAGCAAAGAATAAGAAGTTCAAAGGATTACTATTTATTCTCAGAATCAAGAAAATGGCTTTCGAAAACCTTATAGATGAGATAGGAGAATGATAGCTAATGATAGGCAAAAAATGGAATGTATTTAGAAAAACCACTTCTATATTACTTTTGGTCTCTTTACCTCTAATGTCTTCCGGATGTGGAAACATAAACAGTGCCTCAGGCTCGGACACATCTTCTCAGGAAGTAGGAATTTCAGATAGTTCCGGAGAACCCGGAGGAGGGAAATGGGTTGATTCAGACGTTTCCGGCATGGTGAATCCTGAAGATAACATACGGCTTCAAGACGACTTTGCTGCGGCTGCAAATAAAGACTATATATTGTCGGCTAGTTTAGATCCTGCTTATGAAGAGGCCAGCATAGTTCTTGATGCAGATAAGCTGGTCTATGAAAGATGTATGGCAATCGCCTCTGACGAAACTATGACAGACGACAATGCTTTAAAATACAAAGCTTTGGTAGATCTGCACTCTGATTGGGATGAGAGAAATAAGCTCGGAGTAAAACCGCTCGAAAAATATATTATAGATATACAGAGCATATCTTCTATAAGTGAACTTACAGAATATCAGGGAAGCCTTGATCGAAATCCCTTTGGTCTGGGGCTTCTAATACCAGAATCCGTAGGAGCACAACTTCAATTCCCGGACAAGAGTACTTTAAATCTCGTGGCTCCGAGTCTTTCCCTCGGATCTGTCTCTTCATATGTTGAATATACAGCTAATACATTATCAGCCAAAGAAAGATGTGATGAAGTAATTGGATACTTTCTTGGAAGACTTGGCTTTTCTGAAAAAGAGATAGACGATATCTTAAAAGGCAATTACAAAGTAGAAACTTTTATCGCCAGAAACAGCAATATGGATTACTTAAGCGTAAGTGAAATGTTCACAAAGGCTCAGAATAGCAGGGAAGGGATCAGCGCCTTACAAGGGGATTATCCGCTCTTACAGATACTGGATAGCAGAGGCTACTTGGGATGCGATAATTTTTATGTGGATTATACATATCTTAAGTCTCTGTCTGGTATCTATACAGAAAAAAATCTTGAGGATATCAAGTCATTTCTTATAGTACATACCATCGATTCAACCAAGTATCTTCTTGACCGCGAATCATATGAAAAGATGGTCTCTCTTTATACTAAAAGCGCCGAAGGCCATGAGGGATTATCAGATGGGCAGCTTGGCGTCCTATTTAGAAATGATATGAAGATCTGCGGCTATCTTCCATTACTAGATACGCTATATCTGGAAAAATATTTTAAAGACAGCGAAAAAACAGATCAGGTAGAAGAATTTACTGACGCACTGATAAAGGCTTATTCACAAATACTTGATGAAGAAGACTGGATGTCGGATGATACAAAAACTGCTGCAAAAGAAAAATTGCAAAATATGGCTCTGCACCTCATAAAGCCTGATAATGTCGCTGACTATTCATCAGCAGAAATAAAATCCTACAACGAAGGAGGCAACCTTGTTGATGCAGCTGCTGAGGGCATGCGCATATTGGAAGCTCACAGGGCAGATATAAGTAAGAATCTTAACTTTGACAGATTTAAGTGGGATATCTATGACGAAAGTAAAACCACTACCGAGATTAACTGTGTGTATTATACCGGCGAAAACGGCATCTATATAATGGCGGGGTATCTAGCCATGTGTGATGCTGCATATGGAGATGATGCAACACTTGAACAGTTTGCGGGAATTGTAGGAACTACTATTGGACATGAGATAACTCATGGATTTGATTCTAACGGCACTAAGTTTGACCTGTATGGACGTCAGTTTGATGAAAATATAACCGCCATCGACTGGATGGCTGTAGAAGACAGGTCAAAGATGGATGAAAAAGCATCAAAACTTGCCGGCTATTTCTCACTGGCAAGGCCTATCCCCGGGCAACAGAAAGTAAATGGAAACAATATAAAAGATGAAGCCATAGCCGATATGGGAGGCATCAAGTCAGTTCTATATGTAGCAAGGAATATACCTGATTTTGATTATGACGAGTTTTTCAGGGCTTTTGCAAGGCAATATGCACAGCAGACAACTAAGGAAAACGAACTTGACACAATCAGAGGTGACGTGCATCCTCTGCCATTCCACAGAATAAACATTATACTTCAACAATATGATGAATTCATCGAAACCTATGATATTAAACCTGGAGATGGAATGTATTTAAGCCCGGAAAATAGAGTAACTGTCTGGTGATGTCTTATTCAGGAAGGAGAAAGTTATGGGATCAGAGATTTCAAATGCAGCAATAAGGCTCGATAACATAGTCAAAAGCTATGGTAAACATGACGTTCTAAAAGGGGTCACCATGCAGGTTAATAAAGGCGACATCTACGGTCTGGTAGGTAAAAACGGTGCAGGAAAAACCACCATATTCAAGATGATCCTTGGCTTGTCGGAGTACACTAGCGGCAGTGTTTCCATAGATGGCTCACAAAGTCGCAAAGAGCTTTTTGCAAACAGGTCTAAAATTGGATTTTTTGTAGGATCCAATTTCTACGGATATCTCTCCGGAAGAGCCAATCTTGAGTATTATGCAGCTGCAAAGGGTATCAAGGGAAAAGAGCTAAAGCAGGAGGTTGATCGTGTCCTGAATGTTGTGGGACTTACAGGCGGTAAGGAAAATCAGAAAGCAAAGGGATATTCCCTTGGAATGAAGCAGCGTCTTGGAATAGGCAATGCAATCCTTGGTAATCCTGATATTCTCATCCTTGACGAGCCGACCAACGGTCTTGATCCTCAGGGTATAGCCGATATAAGGCACATGATACGTAGGTTCAGAGATGAGTTTGGTATGACAGTTATAGTATCAAGTCATATTCTTGGCGAACTGGAAAATACCGCAGATCGCTTTGGCATAGTACACAACGGAGTTATAGCCAAAGAGATCACACAGGATGACCTTTCTGCAAAGCGCCCTGAAGTAGAACTGACAGTTTCTACCGATAATCTGGAACGAGCCAAAAGTATTCTTTTAGAAAATGGTATTGATATCCTAAAAGAAGGAAAAGAGAAAGTTACTCTGGAAGACTATTACTTTGAACTCATTGGAGGATCAGCAGAATGAGGAATTTGTTAAGAGCAGATTTGAAACGTATCTTTCGGGTTGGCCTTATCTATATAGGACTTTTGCTTGCGCTGATCTATATCTCGTATGCAGTACTTGAAGGTATTGTAAATGATGGCTCAATCGGACTTATAAATGGTGTGCAGAAAGCACTTAGCGGAGCTCCTATAGCTCTTTTTATAGTCTTTCCTACATTTTATGCTGTTTTTGCACATGAGCTGTCTTCGAAATCCATGCAGACCGTGCTTGGTCACGGTATAACCAGGAATAAGCTCATAATAGCCAAGCTCCTTGACGCCGCCATTTTACTTCTTTGTCTGTATCTGATCATAATTGCAACAGCTCTTATCGTAATAAATACAGAATCGGCAATCGTATTAAGCCCGCAGCAACAGGCAAGTCTTATTATATATATCATCCTGAGATGGCTACGACATTTTGGATACATCGTCTTTTCTGCCATGATCATGTACATCTCCGGTTCTACAGTTCTTGGTATTATCGCATGTATCGCATTTGCAGCCATATTTAAACTGGTGTTTAACATAGTAGAGTTTTTTTCTTCTCTTTCATTATATGATTATACCTTTGACGGGCTATTAGATTGGGCATATACCAAAGTAGAAGTGGGAGCAGCCCCCTGGGAGCTTCTGCCTGCTATCTGTTATCTTTTGGCAGCACTATTGATAACGACTTATTTTTTCAGGAGAAAGGAGTTTGACTTTTGAAAGATCTTATTTTTGCAGATGTGAAAAGAATTCTGAGAAAACCGTCATATTGGATCGTACTTGGAATTTGCCTCCTTATTTCACTCTTTTGGACTATTCAATCAAAAGGCAGTGACGGACTAAGCGGGTTTTCATTTGCTTCCAGTCAGGGTACAGCTATAAACACAATGAATCTGTTTATAGGAATTGCCATATACGTAAGCGTATATGCCGATGAGTTTACGTCAAATTCCATGCAGTGCCTTATTGGAAGAGGTATTTCAAGAAAAAGGCTCCTTATCGCCAAGTTCGTAAATTGTGTGATCGTAACCTTTATTTCATATGGAATCTATACTCTTTTTATCACGATTACAGGGTTATTAATGGGAGCGAAGATGAATGTCGCAGAGAGCAGCTTTTTATATAGCACGATACTAACCAATGCTTTTATCGTTCTGGGCTATGCAACAATATCCATGATCATTCTTTTCTGGAGCAAGAACGTTGCTTATGCAACACTTGTGGATGCATTCCTGCTTTTTGCAGGAGATACACTTCTTGGCGGTCTTAATGCTATTCCTGTGATCAAGCACTTACATATAGACAGGCATGTTTTTTCACATGCCCTCGAATGTGCAAAAGTAGATTTGCTACTTACCGGCGGCACGGCAATCTTTACGATGCTTTGGCATGTTGCAAAGATCTGCGCAATTTCCATTATTGTGGCATATTTGCTCTTTAGAAAAAAAGAGCTGGATTTCTAACATGGTTTATATGCGATAGAAAGGGGAAAAATATGGCATCGATAATCAGTTTGGTTCTGGGTTTAATCATTATTGGTATTCTTTACAAGAATATGATTGCCTGGGAAGGAAGTTACAGGATTTCAAGAGGACAGGCTTTGCTGCCGGTAGTACTTGGGCTTTTATCTGTGCCTCTTTCATTTGTCTTTTTCCTGATAATCGGTCTTACATTCAAGGCTGTAACCGGTTTTGTTCCTACAGATGGACCGGCATTACTTGCCAGTTTCAACCATGCTCTTTTTTCAGCAGCACTGAATGAAGAACTCGCAAAACTTATCATTACGCTTATTGTCTTATGCATTTATAGAAAAAAATGGAGAAATGTATATGAATATATGCTGGTAGCAGGCGCCGTCGGATTCGGATTTACTCTTATAGAAGATTTTGTATATAGTATGGGTCTTACAGGTCTTTTAATGAGGCTTCCGAATGTGACAGTACATATGATGCTCGGGCTTGCCATGGGAAGACATCTTGGCCTTGCCAGATATAACAAAGTAACAGGCAGAGGGTCTGTAGTAAAAGAATACCTTCTTGCATATTTTGTTCCAGTACTATGCCACACTATTTTTGACTTCTTTGCTGCAAACATGCTCATACATGCCGGGGATAACGTAGAAACTATAACACCGGAAATAGAGAGAACAACATATATTGGTGCCGGTATGGTACTGATCATAGTAATTCCGATATTTATATTCCAGTTCTATATATTCAGACGGCTTAAGAAAAATGCCGCAAATCTTACAGCACTTTCATTCATGGATACAAACAGTGCAGATCAGAAGTCATGACAGGGTCTGACCTTATTGTACCTGTAAAGTAAGAAGCAAAGAGGAGTGCAGATGGATACAGCTGTATATAAGCCCCAAAATGAAGAAATACAAATCAAGCTTCGCCACTACCGGGATGCTCTATCTCTAAGTGGCAGCATGGTGATTGCCTTGTCTGTATGGGATATCATCAAACTATTCATCGGCTTTTTCTTAGGTGAGGAAACGATTGCTCAGATTATCGGAACGATTATGGAGCAAAACGGCAGCGTTGTTATAGGTACGGAATATGAGAAAGCTGTAAATATCATTCTATGGATAGGTGTTTTGCTGATAATCATGATGTTTAGTGTTGTTGTGCTTTTGTATCACCTTTACATTGGATTAAATGCTTATAGGGTAGGACGGCAGACAATAAAAAGAAAAAAGAGATTTTATCTTGTACTGACTTTCCTTAGTGCACTGTTTGCAGGAATACTTATCATAGTGAATATATTAAGTTTCATTAATGCTGAGGATCCCAGCGGAAATGTGGATCTAGCCTTTTTCATAATGGAGATAACTGCATTTGTAAATTACATATTCATTCTGTATTCGGCTGACAAAATCAGAAAACTTGAAAAAGCAGGGGAAGAATCACAATGACGAAATGGCAGAAATTAAGAAATATACTGCTGGCTGCTTCAATGATCCTCATAGGAGTAGCAATGCTTGTTTTTGGCGAAAAAACATATATGGGTATCATTGGTATCTTTTCTCTTACGTTAGAGATCATGGGGCTTCGTATGCTCTGGTTCTATTTTCGGATGGCCCGGCACATGGTTGGGGGAAGGAATATCCTGTTTCGTGGAATCCTTTTCTTTGATTTTGGGATATTCACAGGTTCTCTTGTGAGGGTACCAAGGGCATATGTTCTTGTGTATCTGGCAGGCACTTTGGCTTTTTCAGGTGTTGTGGATCTTTTGGGGGCAACTGAATCAAGGAGGATTCAAAGCTCCTGGAGATTTAAGACTTTTCAAGGCGTGGTCAAGATATTATTTTCTATTATATGCCTGATTTTTATGCGAAGCGGAGCAAGAGTTGTATATATCTGTGCTGTTGGTTTCATCTTCTCGGCGGTTATGAATATAGCGAATACATTTCGCCGTCAGCAGGTAATCACGATAGATTAGGAGTACACGAAAATGCAGGGAGATTTTCATTATTATGCGACTTACTGTGCCGCGATGCTGGCAGGTTTCGATCATAAGCACAGTGTGGAAATATGCCATGCTGCGCAGCTTGTAGATCATTGCTCAAGGACATGGCTCATAAAAGTAGGAGAACCCGCGCAGGCTGTAACGACGCAGCTACAGACAGAGCTTCTACAGGCTAGAACAGATCCGATCGGTCTTTGCGATATCACAAGAATATGGTCTTCATTTCATTTCCTGCCAAGAGATCTGTATGCGGATATAAAAATAGGCTCCAAAAACTATAAGGATAAATACCGCCTGATCTGCGGACCAAATGGCGATCTGCTTGTCGATACAGTTAAACTTGCCAAAGATAAGGGTACCCCGGCAATCGGTATTGCCATGCACGTTCTCGCAGATACATGGGCGCATACATATTTTGCCGGAACACCATCATTAGTGATCAACAACACCAATTGGTATTTCTATGAGCTGTTCCCGGGAGATGACGGAGAACCCGAACGCAGACAGGTTACCTTTTCACATAATCCATCCGCTTCGGAGGATGTAGATAAGCCGGTATATGTCGGAAGCGTATATCAGTCCGATGAAAACTCGATCATGAACCTTGGGCACGGACGTGCGGGACATCTGCCGGACTATAGTTATATCCGCTATGTCTATCTACCGGCATGGGACGGTTACAAGGAGATAATAAAGGACAATCCACACGATTATGAATGTGCATTTGCCCAGATGGTCTATGCCATGTCATATCTACGTGGGGAAATTGACGTTTTTAAGAAAGACACCTATGCTATGGAAAAACTTAAGCCACACATTGAGAAGATCCGTAGTATCATCACGAAACGGCAGGTCGATGCGTCAGATGATTGGAAAGCCTTTGGAGAGAGCCTTTCCGGGGAGCGCATCCCTGATTTTGACAAGGATGAGCATATTGGGGAATACATTAGTAGCAACAATAAATCCAGAACCTTCCTCGGACTTTTTTTCGAGGCTGCTCTTGCCCAAAAGAAGATGGTAGCTTCCAGGATCATGGAATCCGGCAACCGCCTTGCTGGGCTGTCATAGATAGACAGGAAAATTACATTCAAGAAGTCATACATTCTTGAAAATAAAGTTCAACCTTGTTCATGAGCTTACCAAAAGACTTCTCTCCCTCTAAAGGTGATGACCTTGTCTTGGTGGATGAGATCGAGGCAACGCATATCGGTTGTGAATATGGAGAATACGACAAATAATAGGTATGCTTCTTCATTAACTTTATGATGATTTGCTGACTGTAATCAACCATAGCATGATAAAGATCATCGCAAAGCCCAGTGCATCAAATGCCGTAAAGGCACTTCCGAGGACCAAAGTTGAAATGACTGCTGCAGTCAGAGGCTCAGCAAAACTATAGAGAATTGCTTTGGATGGTCCGATAAGTTTCACACCGCTGATATATAGAGTAAAGGCACAGAGGTTGCCAACTACAATAACAAATATAATGCCTAATATTCCATAGAGATTTGGAATATAGTGGATTGTCCAGGTTCTGAAAATGATACCGATGCATATACCTCCAAGCAGGAAAGACCAGCCCTGAGCAACTATGACAGGAATATCGTTCGTGAGTTTAGGAGCAAGCACATTATAAATCATAACGCAAACAGCGCTTAAGACACCTGTAATTAGTGCAAGTAACGGCACTGTCATTGTAGTAATGTTGCCATGGCTTGTAAGGAAGAAAACGCCTAGTAGAGCCATTATGATTGACAATATTTCCAAAAACTTGGGAAATCTCTTGGTTGTTATACATGTATATCCTAGGATGAATATTGGAGCCAAATCTTGCATGATTGTTCCAACAGCTGCAGTGGATAGTTCTATTGTGAGAAAGTACAGGAACTGACATGCTGACACACCTGCCAGTCCATAGATGAGCATAGTTATTGCCTTTTCTTTGCTTTTCCATGGTAAAAAAACAGAGTCTGGATATTTGATAAGTGAGTACAGTAGAATTAGCACTCCGGAAAGTCCCAACCTGATAGGCACAAGCCATCTGCTGTCCATCATTTGCACGTCAAAAAGATACTGCCCAACTGAGCCAGAAAGACCCCAACAGGCAGCACCTATAGTTGTTAATAAGATTCCTTTAATTTTATTTTTATCCATCAGATCACATATCCTTTGTTGATTTATCTTAATCTCTGTATAATCTATCTGTTCCTATTATGAAAGAACACTCAAGATATAATCATAGTCGACTTTTTTCATCCGGATCTGGAGCATAAACATCGACCTGTGATGCCTGTCTCTTATGTTCTTCCTCAATTGCAGCATAGTGTTTTACTGTAGTGTTAACATCTTTATGTCCCAATACATCAGCCACCATATAAATATCGCTTGTTTTGTTATAAAGCGCTGTACCATAGGTCCTGCGAAGCTTATGTGGCGTCAGTTTCTGCGAAAGGCCAGTATTCTTACCGTATTTTTCTATCATATGTTGAATGCTTCTTATTGACATTCGTCTATGTTTTAAGGATATAAAAAGAGCTGGATCTTCAGCATTTTCAAGCAGGGTAGGGCGCTCGTTTTTGATATAATCCTTCAAAGTATTTCTTATTAATTCGTTTATGTAAAGATGATCCTCGTAGCCACCTTTTCTGACGATCGTAATGGAATTTTCGTCAAAGTTTACATCTGTAAGATCAAGGCCAGCGCACTCTGATACACGGATTCCTGTATTTAAAAGAAGTGTCACAATAGCCAGGTCTCTTTTGGCAGTAATCTCAGACAGTACTCTTGAGTGATAGCTGGCAGAATTAACATTTTCTACGGAATCAATAAGCTTCTGTACCTGTTCAGAATCGAGCCTCCGAATATCTTTTTTCTCTGGATCTTTCTTTTTTACAACTGCTTTAATCGTTGGATCTGCATTAAGATAGTCGTATTTAACCAGATATTGGAAGTAATTCCTAACAGCAGCCATTTTTCTGGCAATTGCACGCTCATTAGCTGGCTTTATATTGCCTGTTTTGTCCGGTTTATGGCCTGAAGCAACATAATTTTGAAATTCATTGATATCCTGTGGCCCAAGATTTTCAATTACTTCAAAAGTAATGTTTCGCAGTTCAAGATTTCTACAGATAGGATTCTTTTCTTTCAAATATTTATAGAAAAACAGAATATCCTGTGCATAGTTAAATGCAGTACTTGGCTGATATCTCAACAGGCATTCGTCTACAAAACCGTGCACATGCTGAGGTAATGATGATTTAATATTCTCTGTGTCCTGCCTGCGTTTTTGCTTCAGGGAATTGTAATATGCTGAATTCTCGCCCATTTTGCGCCTCCTATATATAGCATATCACAAAAGAGGAATTTTGTGCAATGATATTTTGGCATAATAAGATACGGAACAGACTATTTTTAATCTGCTCCGCTCGTATCATTCTTGCAAGTTATTACATTTTTCTTACCATCGAGTATTCGTTCAAAAGAGTGCCATCTTTCAGACGTATTGCATCCGGCTTTACACCGGTTATTTTGAATCCCATTTTTTCATAATTTCTATTATATGCAAATTCTATACCGTTCAAGATTTACATTATCGCACTCCAGGTATTTTGTTTCAATATATTCTCCACCATTAGCCAAAATAGTCTTCCTGCTTGCAATATTCGTTGGCACACAACTAACGTATACTTCCTTAAATCCAAAAGCCGTTAAAAAATCAAGAGACTTTGCAAGCATTCTTTTAGCATATCCTTTTCCCCTTTCTGATGGCCTAACAGAATAGCCAACGTGACCTGTGAAGTCTTTCATACGCTGGGTTAAAACGTTGTGAACCTGCATACAACCTATCATTTTCATATCAGATTTCCTAAATACCATAAGGACATTGCCCCAGGCACCATGTTCATCTGCAACTCTGCTCGGATTCGCCCAGCCTATACAATAGTCTACATATTCCTTTGGATCAGGCATTCTTTTCATAGAGAAGCATCCATCAAAACTTGAATCCGCATCCAGCATTTCCTGCCTATAAGCTGTGATTTCGTCTGCAAAAACCATTGAAGGTTCTATAAAAAGGAGTTCGTCGTCAGCGGTAGTTTCTTTTCCCAAAGTATATTCAAGAGAAAACTTTTCGCATACAACTCTGGATTCTTCCGTAAATTCAATTCCGTCTTCCTTCGCTTCTTCTTCAAAAAACTCCTTATGCACCTCTCTCCAGTATTTAAGGGATCTATCACCCTCTCCTTCAGAATATGCGTGATAAGGAGGCACTTCATTAAACTTTCTTATGTATACATCATAGTTTTTTATAACGCATACAGCTTCATTCTTACTATTTAACAAAACGCTGTAATCACCTGCCTTAGGAAGCTCATCAAGAGCATCTTCTGCTTCGTATGCATCATAGAGACTAGCTGTGCCAAACTTTTTTCCCGCAAGGACTAGTCGGAGAAGGTCATCTCCTTCTTCATCTTCGCCAAAGCTCCACGCTTCATAAGGGGTATTTATATCTATTCCTTTTTTGGAGCAATATTCTGTCCATAACTGTTCTGCCTTCATTTTTCCTCCATAAAAAAGCTATCATTGTACATTATTCCGTAATATATTCCAATATAATCAACAATGCGCTTTTTCTACCCAACATAGAAATACCCTATTTATCTAGAAAAAGCGAATGAATATTCAACGCCTTCGACACCTACAAAAATGATTTGAAAAGCCTAGTTTTTCGTGATTTCTATTCGTACATTAGATCATATTTTTTACAACAACATACATAAGACTATTAAAATCAGGTAAAGCACTTGTAATTCCCTTTTCCACAATTTCAAGGTGATTCCTTGTAAGCTCAGCTTCAAAAGTCGCAAATGATACCATTCTACAAGATGTTGCTGCTACCATCATTTTCCCCGACTCATCATCTCTTTCTTGTATCTCAAATGCACGGCTTATATCACTTTTCATTTCATTTTGGCCATCGCCCATCGTACAAATTAATGCTATACCATTTTCACTTAAATGATTTGAAATAAACTTATAAAAACCATCTCTGTCTTCATCGAGTACTAACATATGTATAACCGCTATCGAATAAATAAAATCAAATAAGCCCAACTTACACCTTTTTGATGTGCAGTTTTGTACCTTTCCTCATAAGCCTCATAGTATTTCAAAGATTTTTCCATTTAAATCCTCCCAATAATAGCTCTTTTCATCAATTCTTTACCCCAAAAATGTAAGCATACGACTTATAATATCACATCTGTATAGGCTATTCTACGGTTTTTACTACATCCTTGCATTCTTATCAACATATTTGTCGAGCAGTCCCTTATCATGGCAAATATATATAGAAAGTTGCTTATATACATCAAGTGCCCCTTCTGAATAATTCAGATAATTGGAACTAGGGAATGTGGATTATGGTCCGTCCCCTGCCCTGCACACTTGATTCTAAGCATAATAATAGACCAGTAGGATGTACTGATCTATGTAAATAGATGAATTTGGTTTTGGTGCTTTAGCTTCCGGAATAACTTACTGTCCAATTGTTTAATTCGACCATCTTTTAACTGATAATAGCCTTTCGTTCACCTTTAATCAAAACTGTTTGACCATCCTTCTATTTATACAAATTCAGAGACATGTCAATCTAATGATTCTTTCAAATGTTCCGCCCGGTTCTCTGCATCATCAATCCTATTTTCAAGCATATCCACTGCGCTATCCAGTTCATCTATTCTGCTCTCTATATCGTCTATCTGACCATCAGCTGTATCTATATCGTTTGGAATCATAGTTCCTATAGGGCAATTGTTCTGTCTAACATCGCATCCATCACCCACGCATAAGTTTCCAACAGGGCAATTATCCAATCTGACATCACATTCTTCTCCTGTGTTCAGATTATTAACAGAGCAATCCTTCAATGTCAGATTGATATTATTATCTTCTGCCTGCAAGAAGCCTTTTAATAGGCCTTCAAGAACCTGTACCCTTTTCTCAAGTTCAATATATTTTTCATCCATCAAGTTTTTCCTCCATTGGTTTTTATAGTTTTTATTACAAATCTCTAGCCCTTTTGGGATAGGTTGTTCCTATAATTTTACCTGTTTCATCAATAACACTTACGTTTTTTTTCATGGGTTTCTTCCCCCGCATTATTTAATGAGGATGCTGTTTTTTGTAATGGGTGCCGTCCACAATTCTATAAAAACCCTAATTACAGTTCACAAACCATTTTTACTTTTATTGGTCTTTTCGTTAAAAATTCAGCATTTTTATCCATAACTGTTCTCGGATGCTGATAAATATCAATTCCAACTGTAATAGGTTCATCTATTGTATATAGGTATCCCTTTTCTGTTCCGTTATGATAAATTGTTCCATTGTCGTCATAACTCAATAGGCTTGGTTTATGAGAAAACGCCTCAGCAAGTTCTTTCCACTGAGTAATAGTACTGCCTTTCTTCATTTCTGAAAACACCATGTTTGAGCCATGATACCATATTCCATTAGGATCAATCTTTAGTTCCATTAGCTTAAATCTCCCCAAATCTTCATGAATTCTCGCTTAAATTTATCGACACTCTACTCCGAATAATATCCGCCACCTTCGTTTTCATTCGCCGTATAACCGTTGCTGTATTTTTTTCGCATCTTCTGAAAATGTAATCGTATGCCAATAATCCTCAACCAAAATCTCAACCACATCAATTGGTTTTACAGGCACTTTAGAAACCCATTGCCACTCATCAACAAGTTCAAAGGATTCGGCAGGAAGAACATATACATATCCCTTTCCGTGTGGATTGATTGATCCATAACGCAAATAACTGTTGATTCCATCAGAATCACGGCAAAGCTTGCCCCCCCGGCTCATCCGGGTAATAACGAAACGGTAATGCAAAAGGAATTGTTTCCTCCATCGTTGTCGCTGCATAAATTCCAATCTGTGATTCAGCCTCGCATTGCCCTTTTGCCTGACGTGGGATCAATACATCAAACAAATACTGGCTACCATGATAAACAACCTTCGGTTTATCTTTCATATACCCCCGCCCCATTGCTCCTGTTATCCTAAATCTTATAGCAAATACTCCGCAATCTGTCCATTATTTGGATGTTCGATTCCAAGAAAATATTGCATAACAGTTCCATGGCACACAATAATAGCTACTTTGTAGGTGTTCATAAGCTCCCCCATCAGCATAATAAGTGCATAAACACACAAAGGAATTATACCATTCCTGCATGAAATAAGGCCGCTAATTGTAATAATTAACGGCCAGATTGTAATAATTTGCAGTTATTGAAAATAATTGGTGTACTAATACTTTAACATCAAGCGTTCTGAAACATAGAAAAAGTACTGTAGTTCAGCATTTTGGATGTGATAATACAGTGCCAAGCATTTCATAAACGATTTTTATGTAATCACATGCTATCCTATATATCTCTTATGAAAAATCTTCACATTGCTCTGCTTAACCATAGCGTACTGCATGGTAGTATCGATCTGATCATGACCAAGTAATTTCTGTACCTGTTCTACCGGCATACCTTTATCAAGTGTGTTTTCTGACCTGCCCTCAAGCCTCTTGGTAGCGAGGAACATTTCCAGAAGCTCCTCAGAACTCTTCGTCAGCAGGGTTGTGTCTTCCTGTCTGGCTATCTCGTCTAGGATATCCTTTAGCTTGAGCATCTGAGCATTGTCCAGAAATACTACCATTCTCTGCAAGATAAAGTTAATAGTTTCCTGATTCATCATAGGTAATGTACCTCCTTCTGAGGTCATTATAATGAATCCAAAATCGAGTAGGAGGGAGATTTAATCAATCTCCCGGCCTCTCACACCACCGTACGTACGGTTCCGTATACGGCGGTTCAATCAACTTAACAAGTAACGCACCTATCGGTGTAGTAATCTAACATTGAGACTAATCCAAATGAGGTTAGTCTCTTTGTGCTTATAGCTTTCTGTACCCAGCCATTGTGTGCAAGTCTAGCATATCTGTCGCCATTGTAAGCGATTTTAAAAGCCGCCCATCTTGGCACATTAAGCTTCATCAAGTTCTTTGCCCTGTTCTTTGGAGTTTTCCAGTGCTTCCAAATACACATGCGAAGCCTGAATCTTATATTTCCATCCAATTTCTTGCAAAGTTCCTTCATGCTACCTAATTTGAAG
>NZ_FOER01000035.1:0-41367 GCF_900110805.1 Butyrivibrio sp. TB
TCCACCATCTTCTGCTCTCAATATACAAAAGAGGGTTGGTATGAACAGCTCGGAGGAGATGCTTCCCCTCTGGCAGATGCTATACTGGATCGTATCGTACATGACGGATACGTCATCAACATCGTTCCAATAGATCCATCCAAGGATCTTTCCATGCGAGAGGTTTATGGTTTATCAGAAACTGACCGTATGTAATTGTAAAGGTACAAATAAAGGTGGCTCACGCTTGTCCGGACACGTGGCTCACGCCACACCGGATAGGCGGCTCCGCCGCACAAGAATATTCACAAGGTATTTCTCTTTAATCTCTTCAGGAACGTCAAGATCAAGATCTATAAAGTTTTCCATGATAGAATCTTCAAGTTTCTGCAGTTCAGTAACGGATTCTCTATCTGCGCCAAGAACATACAAAGCTATTCCAAGCTCTTTTGCTCGTTTTTCCCTACGCTCAGTAAATTGCTTTATATCATCAGTAATATTAAGCGGAGATACATATGGTTTTTTAGGAGTTGGTTTATCCATTGCTGTTTCTATCATCACAAACACCTCCTTCACATTACACTTTTTCGTTATTTATAGCCAAAAGAGATCACATGACATCTAGCTGCCAGGAAACTCTTAGCTTCCATATATTTACCATTCAATCCGAGGTCTTTTGTAAATCTTGTTTTCTCTGCTTCAAAGTCTTCTCTGCCTGCGCTAATGAAATCAACGTAATCGTTGATTCTAACGCCAATGTCCTTTAATCCAAGCTTTTCCATAATTACAGGAGTTTTCATACCTATTTGATAGTCTCTTCCACCAGCCTTTTCCTCTGATAGCCACTTATGTCTTAAGAACTCATCGTTTTCAAACGGATCATAAGCCTCGTCATCAACGAAAATACCTGCATTTTCCATGCGTCTGCTTGGCTCAATGCATATTACAAGACCATTCTCCTTTACAGATTGGGTCATCTTTTTTACTATATCTTCAGGATTATTAAGATGCCGTAGCACAGCCTGACATATAGCTATATCATATTCAGCTACAGGGTCATAATCATTCAAATCCATAGCTTCGAATGATACCTCTACCTTACGATCAGAGAAAATACCTTTAGCATCTTCAATAAGATCTTTTGATATATCAATTCCCTTATAAGTGCTACCTTCCGGAACTAATGGCAATATCATCTGTGCCAGATACCCATAGCCACAACCAAAGTCTATAATTCTTACCGGCTTATCAAGCTTCCATACACACTTTACAAGAAACTCAAAATAATCATTATTCCAAAGATTCTGCCTTGTGCTGTGTAAGTATTCTTTTTCCTGTCCCCAATCTTTACCTATGCCTATACCTGCTGCCATTTTTATTATTCTCCATCCAATGATAATTTGTCGTAATCAGTTACTTAATGAAAATCTGGAAAACTTTATAAATTCATATGGTAACCTCATATCCTCAGAATATTTACGGATTTCTGCTTTTTCTTCATCGCTCATCTCATTATAAAAAGGACGATCTGATACTTTCTGGTATTCTTTTACCTCTTCAATTTTCAGCATATCGCCCCATGGTGCAATATATAATTTATCAGCTTTATATTTTCCGACTTCTTTGTAAACTCTTGTGGTATAGCAATATCCCAATCTATTCAAGTAATTCTGTACTGAATCATATTCATGCTCAGGAAAGGTCATTTCTTCAAAAATGTTGTTAAAATTCTTTATCGTTGGAATATGAATTAGCACCGCTTTTCCCTGATATTTTTCAAGTAAATGCCAAAAAGCTTCATTACAAAGATAATGTGTCGGTGTTTTTGATATTTTACTTTTTATTCCGTTGGATGATAGTTTTTCAGCAAGGGACTTAAGATCAAGATTAGTAACCAGATGAATACCATCTTTTTCCGCGCATTGCTCAATGCGAAATGAGCCTATCAGATTTTTATCCACTCCAAAGAGATATACCACATCATAATCTGCAGGGAGCTTATCAATATCTCTCTTTAGCCCAACAAAAGAATTAGTCAGTAGATAGTGCTGCTGTGATAATGCATTTACAAGAATTGATGATGAATTGTTTCGACCTTTAAAGCCGATGTATGCTTCCCTTGTAGCCATGTGACTTCCCTTATTTCAACATTTCTTTAAGCTCTGACCATGACGTAATCTTAGTTACATCATCATGATCTGGTTGATCAAAATCTACTGCGCCAAGATACCAAACTGGGAACATGCCTGAATTTCTAGCACCAACGGCATCACAAGCGTAATTATCTCCAACATACCAGACATCCTCTGGAGCTAGCCCTGCTTTATCAAGAGCAAATTTAAAAATTCGTGGATTAGGCTTTCTGAAAAGATACTCGCTGGTGGCAAGAATAAATTCAAAATGATTATCGGGGAACAACCTGTTGATTCTTTCCTCTACAACAGATCCAGCATAGGTGATATTACTAAGCACAGCGGTTCTTATATTATTCGCCCATAGATAATCAAGAAATTCCTGAATTCCATCAGAGGGTTTTCCTGGAGAAGCAGCATCCCAAAAGATACGATCAATTTCTTCGGCAGAAAGATCAAGCTTAATTCCTTGAGATTCGTAGAGATATTTTGTAAACATGTGGTTTGGAATTTCAACTGTGTTCTCAGCCCTCATAATCGGATCGAAGCGTTTAAGCTCTTTGTTAATAGCTTCAGCTTCTTTTTGAACTTCAGCAGCAGTGAGATTATATTTGTTTTCAACAGCATGGCTGATTACAGCCGATGTGCCTTTTACTCCATCGAATCTCTCTTCTGCAACCAGCGTTTGGCCATAATCAAAAAGTATCATCTTAGGCTTATTCATTTGTTAATACTCCCTACACTAAGTCTCTTATTTCAAATACTCCCTGCACTTATCAAAGTGCATTCCAGAGCAATTATTTACTCTAGCTATTACATCATCTACTTCATCTATTTTGTACCACTTGTGATCATCTACCTCTATAGAATCAGTAAACTCTGCTTTATTTACATAGGCTATGAACCCTATCATGATCAGCTGCTTCGGCTCAAAGTAATAGCTAGAAACATACTGGCATTTTGTAACTATCTGTCCTGTTTCTTCTTTTACTTCTCTGACAACAGCTTCTTCTATGGTCTCTCCCTCGACCATATAGCCCGATACAACTGTCCACTTGTCCTCAGAAATATAGTTCTGCTTTAATAGAAGTATCTCATTAAATTCATTTACAACCAGAACTTCAACAACAGGAATGGGATTTCTTCCATAGATTCTTTTGCAGGAAGGACATATCTTGCAATCATCGTCTCCGCATTTTATATCTTCAAGTTCATGTCCGCACTCTGCACAATATTTGAAAAGCATTACTTTTCCTCCTGTTACCGCGCCTATAGCGATTATCTTCACTTATTCAAACTTTAATTAACATGATAAATAAAAAGAATAATAGATGCCCTAAGGGCTAAGTCAACTATGACTTTTTCACTTTTTTATAGTAGCAAAAAAGGAGCCTGAAATCCAGACTCCATGCGTGTTCGACCGTCATATACAACAGTTTACCCTATGATGAGTAAAACCAATACTCAAATAGTCATCAAAGGGGAACACTTCCAAATTTGGCACTTGTGAGTGCCAAATTTCCGAATCAGAATCTCTTTCTAATTTGGCACTCGCGAGTGCCAAATTAGAAGTCTTATCCTCAAGTGCAAAATCTCCACATTCATCTAACATTCTCCACTCTTCATAGAATGTTCGCATATATCTTAAATTTCTTACAGAAAACCCTTTTAATCACGGTAATTCCCGTTCCAATTGACTGCTGATAGCTTCAATCGCTCCTTGTCCCCAAAAACATTGTCGAGAATTAAGCGATATATACTTCCCTATACCATAATAGAGCATCAACTGCTTTTCGTTAGCAGACTTTGCAGCCTCGTACTGACTTTGTAGTATTGCCGTTTTAATAAGGTGTACCGCATCTCTATATTTCTGATCCATAACCCACTTCTCTCATACCCATGAAAACACAATTTGTGATTTCACAGCTACTTCCTCCATATAAATAATAAGACTCTGCTCCGTTGCCTCAATACACAAATTATACCGTTTGGATATGCATTTGTCATTGAATTCATAGTTTAAAACCTGCTCTCTGTACGATTAGAACGCACTAAGTTTCTTCTATTCACTTATTCTATGATTTCTCGAAACAGCTTATATCATATAATGAGAATAAACTTTCACGTATGCTGATATGTAATCCATGCTTTTTCTTTGCTACACTTTACTTACAGCTGAATACAATATTATTGCAATAATAGAAAAGAGAAGATTATGAATAATTTGGGGACAAAAATAAAAGAACTAAGGATTGCAGAAAATCTGACACAGGAAAAGCTTGCGGAGGAACTCAATGTTTCATTTCAAAGTATCAGCAGATGGGAAAATGGGATATCGACACCTGATATAAGCCTTATTCCTGTTATAGCCAGATTCTTTGGTGTATCGACTGATCACTTATTCGGTCTTGAAGATGAAGAATCTGAAATTACAAAGTCAGAGCTTGAACAAAAATATCTGAATTTTAGAAAAGAAGGGGACCTTGATGGTGCATATGAAGTGATGCTTGAAGCAAGAAAGATGTTTCCTCGCGACCTGCATTTTTGCACTAATCTTGCAGAGGTCATGGATCTTTTTGAAGGCGGAAACAGTAAGCAGATATCTCTTTACCGCGATAAAAACTTCTCTGAGCAGATACGTATGCTGTGTCAGAAAGTTGTTGACGAGAGCAAAGATGAGACAGATCGTTCCAAAGCACTTGCTCTGTTATCTACCTATTACATGAAATCTGGTAATACAAATGAAGCTATTAAAATTGCAAACAGCATGACAGATATCCTTCATTCTAAAGAAGTACTGCTTGGAGAAATTCTGTCTGGAAATGATAAGAAGAAACAGCTTCAAGATAATATCTTAAATATGGCAAATTATATTTCTGATATACTTGTGAAAATTGCTTTTCAAAAAGAATATGGATTCACTACTTCCATGTCGCCTGAAGAGAAGCTTGCATATATTGAAGCTGCAAACACCATTCTCACGACTATCATTCCAGATGGTAACTACTTAGAGTATTCTCGCAAGATTGGCTGGAACTATCGAAGAATAGCTGAACTTTATACCCTGCTGAATCAAAAAGAGAAGGCTATTGAGTATCTCCTTAAAGCAGAAAAGATGGCAACTTACTATGATTCACTTGATAAGGAGAAAGTGTACAAGTTCACATCACCATTCTGTGACCTCGCTACAAGTGACATGATAAGAAACGGAAAATACTTCTCTGGCACAGAAACAGAAATGCTTTCATATCGCCTCGATGAGCTATCAAACTATTTTGGAGACGATGAGCAGTTCAATGCTCTTCGAAACCGCTTAGGCGAACATCGCATTGATATATGATCAAAAAACAGTTATTGCTAATCATGAGGTGCGTACCTACCCCAAAAGCAATAACTGTTTTTTCTTTTAGTATGCACAGCGAAAAGATGTGTTTTTAATTTGATATTAAACCAAACTGACCTGCCAGGTACAAGAATCCTGAATAGCCATTATCGTCTACAAGGGCCATAGTATCTGTTCCGGCAGGGATTGTAAATGATACTCTGTTCCCTTTGTATTCTCCATCAAGGAAGCTAACCTCCAAGGTTACATCCGGTCTGTCGGCTAAAGCCTGCATTACCATCTTATGGAATGAAATCCATTTGGAAGTCTCTATTTTAACAGTTTCTCCTTGCTTTGCATTTTTTATCTTGTCCATGGTGTTCTTATTAAATACATAATATGCGCTTTTGGGTACACGATAAAGGATATCACCACATTCACACCTATATACTATTTCCCCGTCTGTATTCTCGGTTGCTTCTACTGTATCTTCCCAATAATAACTATGAGTGTGCGGCTTAATATCATCACTCTTTTCTTCAGATGAGGAAGAATTAGAGCCACCGGAAGGAGCTGGTGCAACGCCATCCCATACAATATAAATTCTTACAGTAACAGATTTTAGAGGGCTTACACTTGTATCCTCTAGCTGTATTGGAATCATAATATAGGTGGGTTGTGCCGCCATGTTTACAGTCTTATGATAGATATCGCCATCTGCAATATTACTCACAGTTGATGAATCATAAAGAGACTTTCCTGTGTTATTAGTAATATATACCTCAAAAGTAACATCAGTACCTGGCGCAACATGATAAATATCCGAATCGATATAATTATTATCTACATTTGTAACTGTAACATTATACGTGAATGTAGTAGATACAGCTTCAACAGTTATGCTTAAGCCTCTAAAAGCTGTGACTACCAATAATAATACCAAACAAAAACTAAGAATTTTTTTCATTTTGAGCATTACCATTTCCCTCCTACATTTTATTTTTTGAGTTAATACAGCTTTTCATTTGGAACTCATCTTTCAATAATTTTTTCCACCTATATTTTTATGCATAAAAAACGCCGAATCAGATTATGGAATTTCCATATCTAATCCGACGTTAACTGTCTATTTTTGCACTATAAATAAGCTCACCTGAAACACTATGACATGTGCTGTTACGTGATGTGATGTGACGTGATGTGATGTGATGTGATGTGATGTGAAATCATGCGCCGTTTCTCCTATATCTGTCAAGTCATTTACGCAATAATTTTATCACAGTAACTATCGCTATTGCAATAATTATCAATCGCAATACAGACTTGTATAGGATTCTCATTTATCAACTGCCATCCTCTGAAATGCTCTGTAACCTAGTCGTTTTTAATTTGTGAATTATGAATCACTTTTCTTTGCGAATGTTTGTTTTCTTGTCGAGAAGATATCCTATTCCACTTCCCCAAGTATTCTTTTACATCACAGGGCATCAACTTAAAGTATCTGGTCTCAATTGGAAAAAGCTTATTATTCATTATTAACCTCTTGTCGCGAGTGACTAAAGACCTAAGTGGTGGAGCTCGCAACGCCACTTTATGGAGTTTACCAATTAAAAGGAAAAGCCAAAAAAGTCAGATTCTCTCCGGCTTTTTTGGCTTTAATTAAAACTTATATCTCTGGCGAACCAAATTATTTAAGGAACTCTTTTACAGAGTTGTATACGCCTTCTCCGTCAAGACCATACTTCTTGACAAGAGCTGCTGCAGATCCGGACTCACCGAATCTATCCTGCATACCGATCTTCTTAACAACTGTAGGACACTCTTCTGAGAGAACATCACATACAGCGCTTCCAAGACCGCCTATTACTGAGTGCTCTTCTACTGTTACAACCTTGCCAGTCTTCTTAGCTGTTGCAACTACAAGCTCTCTATCGATAGGCTTGATAGTGCAGATGTTAACAACTTCTGCTTCGATACCTTCTGCAGACAGCTTTTCCGCTGCTTCAAGAGCTGCGCCTACGCCGATACCTGTAGCGATGATACTTACGTCCTTACCTTCACGAAGGAGTGTTCCCTTACCAAGCTCGAACTTGTAATCAGGTCTGTCATTAACAACAGGGCAAGCTGCACGGCCGAATCTGATATATACAGGGCCTACATGCTCAGCTGCTGCTCTTACACAGGCTCTTGCCTCGATATCATCTGCAGGGCACATAACAACCATACCAGGGATTGTGCGCATAAGTGCAAGGTCTTCATTACACTGATGGCTAGCGCCGTCTTCACCTACAGTGATTCCTGCGTGAGTTCCACCGATCTTAACGTTAAGATGTGGATAACCGATTGAGTTACGAACCTGCTCAAAAGCACGTCCTGTAGCGAACATAGCAAATGTACTTACGAATGGGATCATGCCTGTTGTTGCAAGTCCTGCTGCAACGCCCATCATGTTGCTCTCTGCGATACCGCAGTCAATGTGACGATCAGGGAATTCCTTCTTGAACCAGCCGGTTCTTGTTGCTGCTGCAAGGTCAGCATCAAGGACAACTACCTTGTCATTAACCTTAGCAAGCTCTATAAGTTCCTTACCATAACTATCTCTAGTCGCAATCTTCTTTACTTCGCTCATCTTAACCTCCTCAAGCCTCAAGTGCTTCGCCGATCTTGTTAAGATCGTCCATAGCCTTTGCATACTCTTCATCATTAGGTGCTACGCCGTGCCATGAAACCTGGCCTTCCATGAAGGAAACGCCCTTACCTTTAAGGCTGTGAGCTATGATTGCTGTAGGCTTACCCTTAGTTTCTCTAGCTTCTTTGAATGCTGCACGAAGTGCGTCAAAGTCATGAGCATCAACATTGATCACATGGAAGTTAAATGCTTCGAATTTCTTATCGATAGGATAAGGTGAGCAAACCTCATCTATAGGTCCGTCAATCTGAAGACCATTGTTATCTACGATGACAACAAGGTTATCAAGCTTACGGAATCCAGCGAACATAGCTGCTTCCCAAACCTGTCCTTCTTCAATCTCACCATCACCAAGCAGTGTGTAAGTTCTGTAGTCCTTATTGTTAAGCTTAGCAGAAAGTGCCATTCCGCAAGCAACAGAGATACCCTGTCCAAGAGATCCGCTGCTCATATCAAGACCCGGAAGATACTGCATACTTGGATGTCCCTGAAGTCTTGATCCAAGCTTACGCAGTGTTGTAAGCTCTTCTACCGGGAAGTATCCACGCTGAGCCATTGCAGAGTAAAGTCCCGGTGCTGTGTGTCCCTTTGAAAGAACGAAACGGTCACGATCAGGATCTGCGGGCTTCTCCGGATTGATGTTCATCTCCTCAAAATACAGATATGTAAAAATATCTGCTGCAGACAGTGATCCACCCGGATGTCCTGCGCCTGCTGCATGAACCGCTGTAACAATACCCTTACGGACTTCGTTAGCTGTTTTCTGAAGTTCCTTGTTTGTCATAGTTATTCTCCTTTAATTCACTTGTAAAGTACTATCTATAACCGTTACAACTTTAACACATGTATACAGATACGTCCATGTATTTCTTGCCAATTATTTACGAGTTTTTGTCATATTGACAAAGACGTTACGATTTTTTGGACTGGCCATAATATGCATTGGCACCATGCTTGCGATAATAGTGCTTGTCCTGAAGCTCCTGAGGTGCAGGCTGTACACGAGGATTAATCGTCTCACATCTGTAAGCCATCTTGGCAACTTCTTCTGTTACAACTGAGTTGTGTACAGCTTCATTGCCATCTTTGCCCCATGAGAATACGCCGTGGTTCTTGCACAGTACTGCAGGAACAGCGATAGGATCTTTGCCCATACGCTCGAATTCACCAACAATAAGATGTCCTGTGTTCTCTTCATATGCATCTTCTATCTCTTCTTTGGTAAGGCATCTGACGCAAGGGATCTCGCCGTAGAAGTAGTCAGCGTGAGTTGTACCATAGCAAGGAATGCCGCGGCCAGCCTGAGCCCAGCTTGTTGCATAGGATGAGTGAGTATGTACGATGCCTTTTACACCCTTATCTGCCCAAGCCTTGTAGATCTCAACATGTGTAGGTGTATCAGATGAAGGGTTAAGATCACCTTCAACCTTGTTGCCATCAAGATCCATAACAACCATATCTTCAGGCTTCATAACATCATAATCAACGCCGCTTGGCTTTATTACAAAGAGCCTTGTCTCAGGATCGAACTCAGATACATTGCCCCATGTGAATGTAACAAGACCATACTTTGGCAAAAGAATATTCGCCTCATAAACTTTCTTTTTTAACTCTTCTAACATATCCTTTATTTCTCCTATATATATCATTTAAGTGTCCGTCACAGGACGTGACTACACTTAAATGAAGACTTCTTAATCTCACATGGATGTGAGATTAGTCTTTATTTAAGTGTCCGTTACAGGATGTGACTACACTTAAATGGTGATTGTATTGGTTTGCATGGATGCAAGCCTAATCATCATTTAAGTGTCTCGACCGCAGCGCGCTCTGCAGGAAGTACTGCAAGGTAGTCTTCCATGAACTTATCAAAGCCCTTTACATCCTCTGCATTCGGCATGCAGGATTCAACCTTGCCTTCCTTGAATACCTTATTAGCAAGGTAAGCTTCAAGGCTCTCTCCGTCTTCTTTTTCCAGCATGAAGGATGCAAGTATAGCCTGGCCCCATGGTCCACCTTCACCTGCTGTCTCCATCATACGGATCTCTGTGTTAAGAGCTGCTGCCATGACTCTGTCACCTGCGCCTCTAACCTTGAAGAATCCGCCCTGGCCATAGAAATAGTCAGCCTGAACGCCTTCTTCCTTCATAAGGATATCATTACCTGCTTTAAGAGCACCAAGTGCTGTATAAAGGTGTGTACGCATAAAGTTGGCAAGGTTCATCTTGGCATCAGGACGACGTACAAAGAGGGGTCTTCCTTCATTAAATCCTGTGATATTCTCACCTGATACGTAGTTGTATGCCATAAGGCCGCCGCAATCTGCATCGCCGTTTTCAAGAGCGTTGAGATAGAGCTTGCCATAGAGGTCGTTGTCGCTTATGTCGTTGCCTGTAAGGTGAGCGAACTCTCTAAAGAGGCCTACGTATGCATTAAGATCTGATGTGCAGTTGTTGCAGTGTACCATTGCGACCTGCTCTCCATCAGGAGTTGTTACAAGGTCAAGTTCGTCGTGAGCCTTCTTAAGATCATGCTCAAGTACTACCATTGAGAATACTGATGTACCTGCAGAGATGTTACCTGTACGCTTAGCAACTGAGTTGGTTGCTACCATGCCTGTACCTGCGTCTCCTTCAGGAGGGCATACAGGGCAGCCGGCCTGAAGCATGCCACTTACATCAAGTTTCTTAGCACCATCTTCTGAGAGAACTCCTGCCTTTTCTCCTGCTACAAGGTTCTTGGGAAGGATGTCTCTTATTTTCCAAGGGAGGTTCTTGTCAGCTATAAGCTCATCGAACTGATCCAGCATCTTCTGGTTATAGTCCTTGATGGAAGAGTCGATAGGGAACATACCTGAACCATCGCCAATACCGATAACCTTCTCACCAGTCATCTGCCAGTGGATGTATCCTGCAAGAGTTGTAACAAAGGCAATATCCTTGACATGCTCTTCGCCGTTAAGAATCGCCTGATACAGGTGTGCGATAGACCATCTCTGAGGGATGTGATATCCAAAGAGGTCTGTAAGCTTCTCGGAAGCTTCCTGTGTTATAGAATTTCTCCATGTACGGAATGGTACAAGAAGGTTGCCATCTTTATCAAATGCCATATAGCCGTGCATCATGGCAGAGAAGCCAAGTGCACCTATATTTGTAAGGTCTTCGCCATATTTTTCTTTGACATCAGCTGCCAGATTCTTGTAGCAGTCCTGAAGTCCTGACCATATATCATCAAGTGAATAGGTCCAGATTCCGTTCTCAAGTCTGTTCTCCCAGGTGTGTCCTCCCTGTGCGATCACGTTGTGATCCATATCGGTCAGAACAGCTTTGATCCTGGTAGAACCAAACTCTATTCCAACTACTGTCTTACCGCTTTTGATTATTTCGCTACTCATAGTCTCTCCTTATATCTTCTTTCAATACCATTTATATGCTCAAAACTTCCAAATTAATACCTCTATCTCTACCAATTTGAACCATTAGCCACTTCCTTTGCTCGTAGCATGAGGCCTAGGTTTGAGCTATATATTCCGGGAAAAGATATTTATTTTCCCGGAATATATTAATTACATATTTATTATCCAAATACTACAGATTCATCGAATCACGAAAACTGCAGTAAATGCGAGTTTCTGTAATTTACGTTCAAGAAATCATCAATATCTATCAGCGTCTTGAAAAGAACATCTCATTCCATCTAAGCTCGTTCTTAAGGCTCTTTAGATCGGTGTCTTTGTCAATTACAACGCTCTCTATGCCAAATGCATCTGCAAGATCTACCATCTGCTGAGCTGTAAGGTCATATGAGAATGATGTATGATGAGCTCCGCCTGCAAGGATCCATGCAGCTGCTCCTGTCTTAAGGTCAGGTTCAGGTGTCCAGAAAGCTGTTGCTACTGGAAGTTTTGGCATAGGCTTTTCAGTCTTTTTAACATCAACAGCATTGATGATAAGACGGAATCTGTGACCGAGGTCTATAAGTGAGCAAGCAATGCCTTTTCCTTCCTTAGCTGTAAATACAAGACGTGCAGGATCTTCTCTATTACCCATAGAAAGAGGACAAGCCTTGATAAAAATCTCTCCGTCAGCTATAGATGGACATACTTCAAGCATGTGGGCCTGGAGTATACCTTCTTTGCCCTTAACGAAGTTGTATGTATAGTCTTCCATGAATGATGTGCCCTTGGCATCCTTCTTGCCAGCTGTCATAAGCTTCATGAGACGTACAAGTGCTGCTGTCTTCCAGTCACCTTCTGCACCGAAGCCGTATCCATCTTCCATAAGTCTCTGAATAGCAAGTCCCGGGAGCTGCTTAAGACCGCCGAGCATGCCAAAGTGTGTTACTACTGCGTGATAATCATTGTCCTCAAGGAACTTTCTAAGTCCTATCTCCTGACGAGCCTGAACTGCTACATGTCTTCTGAACTCATCAGCATCTCTACCTTCAAGAAGGATTTTATACTTGGAGTAATACTCATCTGTAAGTGCATTAACATCTGATTCTGATACAGCATCTACGATCTCTACAAGGTCGTTAACGTTGTAGTGGTCGATCTCCCAGCCGAATTTGATCTGAGCTTCAACCTTGTCACCTTCTGTAACAGCTACGTTGTTCATGTTGTCACCAAAGCGGCATACACGGATGTGTGATGACTCGATAGCGCCAACTGCTGTGTACATCCAGCCTGAGAGCTCTTCTACAACTTCAGGATCCTGCCAGTGTCCTACTATGATCTTGCGCTCGATACCCATGCGGGATACGATGTGACCATACTCTCTGTCACCATGAGCTGACTGATTCTCATTCATGAAGTCCATGTCAATTGTGTCATACGGGATCTCTTCATTGAACTGAGTATGGAGATGGCACAGGGGCTTACGATACTCCTGAAGTCCCAGTATCCACATCTTGGCAGGTGAGAAAGTGTGCATCCATGTGATAACGCCTGCGCACTCAGGATCGTTGTTGGCATCATTGAAGGTCTGTCTTATAGATGCCTGACTTATAAGTGTAGGCTTAAGGACAACTTCAAAGGGAAGCTTGCCGCTTGCATTGAGGCCTGCAACTATTTCTTTAGAATGAGCTGCTACCTTGTTAAGGCACTCATCACCATACAGATCCTGTGAACCGGTTGCAAACCAGAACTTGTAATTTTTGTTAAGCTTCATTTCTTTTCCTCCTATAAAATACCTAAAAGCGGTTTATTGAACGATAAAAAATGTATGTGAAGTCTTTATGATTCCTGCTTACTTCTTTATGCTCCTGACAGAGCCTCTTTGGATCACATCCTCTACAAATTCAAATGTTCCTTCGAAATCCTTGTTATGTATAAGATGTATGATATTCTCTGCTGCCTTGGCTCCAAGTCTCTCCTTGGGGTGCGGGACAGAGTCAAGAGCAAGGCCGTTCATCATGGCCATGTCAGAATCATCCATACTTACAACAGACATACGACCCGGAACCTTGATCCCTGCTGCCTGTAGGATGCCTATTGCATCCACTGCAACCTGATCATTGTAGGCAAAAAGCGCTGTGCAGCCTTCAAATCTCCTGCGGATCCTTTCATAATTGTCTTTCATATGTGAGATATCATCTGTATCAAGCCATACAACCCATTCATCCCTGACAGGGAGACCTGCTTCCATCATAGCTTTGAGATATCCGCTGTAACGCTCATGTCC
Source organism: Butyrivibrio sp. TB (assembly GCF_900110805.1). Classification (NCBI taxonomy): domain Bacteria; kingdom Bacillati; phylum Bacillota; class Clostridia; order Lachnospirales; family Lachnospiraceae; genus Butyrivibrio; species Butyrivibrio sp. TB. The sequence continues at coordinate 13,804 of NZ_FOER01000035.1, forward strand.
CTGCCTGTCATCAAGCTTAAGGATACATGCGATACTGCAGTGCCCGGCTTGTATAAGCTCTCTTACTGCATGATATGCGCATTCCTTATCCGCAAGGGATACGTGAGGAAAAGGAAGCTGCGTATAGTTGCTGTTAAGGAACAGGATCCTGGTCCCCCTTCTGTCAAGCTCAGTAAGAAGATCTATGTTGGGATTGGGAAGAGCGCTTCTGGAAGGCTCTATGATAAGACCTGCCACATCCCCGTTATCAAGAATGTCCTGAAGGATAGCTCTCTCCTTGGTGAAAGTGTTACCTGTAAAGGACAGCTGCATGGTGTAGCCATACTCTGTGAGCTTGTTCTCAATTCCCTGAATCGTCTTAGGGAATATGTAACTGTCAACGTATGTGGTAACTACTGCGATCCTTTTGGAAGAGTTCTCAACGAAGTCTCCCTTAACATAGGTTCCGCTTCCCCTTTCAGCTGTGAGCTTGCCCTCTTCTATAAGATAGGCAATGGCATGACGCACAGTCTGTCTGCTGATACCAAACTTCCTGCATAGTTCGTTTTCAGAAGGGATCTTACTCCCCGGAGGATAATCCCCCTTATCAATCTGCTCGGATATCCATCCGACAATCTCCTGGTATTTGGCCATAATCATCCTTATTGTGTTGTATTTTTTAAAGTTGTATTCTTTTTAACATATACATGTACAACTTTTGCTGATTGGTATAACTTTGAGTTAAATTAATATAGAAATCTGCAAGTCCGCTGTCATGTGGTGCAAACTTGTATCTTTATAATAGATATCAGTAGCGTAGCTGTCAACAATACATGTGCAAAAATCATGTACAATTTTCGCAAGATGTATATGTACAACTTTGCCTGTCACATACCCCTAAGCAGCGCAGTCGAAAGGTCATCTATCTTGATCCCAGATAAGAAAATATTCCCTTGTATTCGTCACTTGTGGTCATTTCTGAGGCTCTTCCGGGGCCTCCCTTGACTTATGGTCTCAGGGTTCGTTATGCTTAATCCATAGAACATTTTCCTCAGAAAGGAATATCGTTATGAGCAAAATACAATTTCCAAAACCCGGTAATTTTATATATCCTGTTCCTGCCGTGATGGTCAGCTGTCAGGGCACTGATGGTAAACCCAATATAATAACCATAGCCTGGACCGGCACCATCTGTTCTGATCCGCCTATGGCATATATCTCTGTAAGAAAAGAAAGACACTCCTATGAGATGATCAAAGAAAGCGGATGCTTCGTTATAAATCTTCCGGACAAAGCTCTGGCTCATGCCTGCGACTACTGCGGCTGCACATCAGGGCGTAAAGTTGATAAGTTCAAAGAGTGTCACTTAACACCAGCCAAGAGTTCTGTAATATCAGCTCCTATGATCGAGGAAGCCCCTGTGTCTATCGAATGCAAAGTCACTCAGGTATTGCCACTTGGCACTCATGACATGTTCCTTGCAGAGGTTGTAGCTGTACATGTTGATGACAGATATATGGATGACAAGAACGCATTCCATATGGACGACATAGGTATGATCGCTTATGAGCATGGCACTTACAGAGAGCTCGGTGACAAGCTCGGAACCTTCGGCTTCGCTGTCAGGAAGAAGACTGCCAAAAGCAAGACCCCTTCTTCTAAAGATAAGAAAAGTAAACCTTTGCAGACAGCCAAAAATGCAAAGCAAAAGAAAGATCCTTCCTTTGCAAAAGCAAATAGTGAAAAAAGCAAAAAAGATAAAGCTTCAAAAAAAGCACTATCTGGGAAAAACGCAAGTAAGGAAAAGCCCAAAAAAGGAAATAGAACCTCTAATAATAAGTACTAAAACAATCAAAATACTGCAATTAGTATATACAGTGTCAATAATTAAGCCTCCAAAAGTCAGGTTTGTTCTAACTTTTGGAGGCTTTTGTAATACTCATGATCTCAAACTACTTCCCACTTGGACAGGCCAGCATTCACAAAGTCTTTGCAGGGGGGCAGGCAGAATAAAATCTCCCGCTATCATCCCTCCAGCTTCTTGACAGGTGTCCAGTAATTGGCATTGTAATAATCTGTTAGTCTATAGCTATAATATATACCTTCATTGTCCAATGTAAGTGTCTGTATATAAAGGCCATCAGATCCCACTACAAGAGACGTATCATTTAGATAATAGCTATCCTGGAACGTTCCGTCATATGAGTAGTAGTCACATAAGAAGTCTATCTCATCTCCTTCTGTGATCTCGATCATCCCTTTACCTTCTGTAGAGAACGTCTTCTCGCCATCCGTTCCTTCATATACTTCGCTTGCGCCTAGTATGACTCCCTCTTCATTATCAGAGCTAAACTCAACTAAGATGTTGACATATACTCCGTTAAGCTCAGCAGGTATATATCCCATGGTGTAGTAATATCCTGTCTCTTCATCATAGTCATCCTGACATATATAGAAGGCAACAACCTGACCGTTTATAGCCATCCAGGTTCCGTCATAAGATACTATAAGATCTCCGTCATCGTTGTAAGATGCCACATTGTCAATTCCAAGATCTATATATCCGGCGCCATCATCTACAAATACGTTCAGACCTACTGACTTCATCTGGGCCCACTGCTCATCTGAAAGTGTTACTACGTCCTGACCGCCCTTACTTGTAAGAGCAAGGTCATCTGAAGTGATCACAGCTCTATTACCAAGAAGTGATGCTATATCTGATATTGAATCGCTGCTAACTATTCCGCTTCCGCCAAGAAGTGATGCATAGTCAAGCAGTGATCCGTATCCAGATCCCGAACCTGAATATGAACTGTTAGTACCGGTCATAGATCCTGACAGAGCCTGCATCAGTATAGAGGTAAGATCTACCGATGAAGATGAAGACGACGATGATCCGGTTCCTCCCAGCAGTACATCGAACAGTCCCGTACCCTGCGGAGCCTGAGATGTAACTATCTGTCCTGATGATTCCAATGTGGCAAAAGACTTGATAGAATCCGAATATGATCCGTCCATATCAAGGTTTTCATAGATCTTGACCATAGAATTCACTGACTTTAGTGAACTATACGGAAAGTATACACTCATTCCATAGGCATTGGTCACATTGTAGGTCTTATTGTACTTAACACATCCCTTGACAGCATCAGCGAGTTTCATTGCTTCATCTGTTCCAAGGTTATTACAGAAGTTGACAAGATCCACCTGATCTATATGAGATGAACTTGCAAACTCTCTTGTATCGCTCCTTGCCTTGGCTACTTGCTGGTAATCTTCACTCTTTAGCTGAGCATTAAGGCTTGTACCAAAACCTGCAAGGACATCAGGGATCACTCCCTTGAACTCTGCAAGATCTATTATAGAAAGAGTTGTCTTGGATCTTGATGATGCTGATGCACTGGCTGATGTGAAGTCATCTATGATCCTCTTGGCAAGATCTACTGTAGCAATAGATGTATTATTAGAAAGATCTGTAAGCCAATTGGTATAGTACCAGCCTGTACCTGGTTCTGTCTCTTCCGATGCGATAAGATAATCAGCGCAAGGCTCTACAGCCATAGCTGTCTCCATTCCAGCCATAAGACATGCATCAAATCCTACAAAGTCATAGGTTATACCTGTCTTTTTAAGAGCTGTCTGTATCTCATCTATTGTCATGGTCCTGTTAGGATACAGTTCGTCATAACCATATCCTGATACAGATCCGCCGCCGTGATCCCAGAATATGAGCATATATCTGTCTGCCGGGTAGTTCTCTTTGGCATACTCTATAAAGTCTACGAGAGTATCTGGATCCGTCATCTGCTTCTTGCCAACATTCTTATCAAGGGCTTTAAGACCGCCCTTTTCAACCTTCCAGCGCTGGTTGGTAGATGCGCTCACTACAGAATTCTGCCACTTTTTGGCACCGCCTGTTTCTACGATGACATTGACCTTGTCAGAGATATCGGCATAGACCATCTCGTTAAGGTCTCTGGTTGCCATACCGCTCCTTGACTCAAGGTCAGCTCCGCACATGTATACCATTACTGTTACAGTGTCTTCTCCGCCGCCTTTGATCTTAGTGAACTTATCTCTTGCTGATGCATCAACGGATGTATCAACTGCTGACATAGATGTATCCTGATAAGCTGATGACTGCGTTGTCATCCAACCTGACCCCGTTGTAGAAAAAGATGTCCCCTGATATGAACTTCCACCTATTCCGCTACCCTGGGTAGATGTGGTAGTACCTGCATCCTGACCGTAATAATCAGAAGATACGAAATCCGATCCACATCCTCTCATTACAAAAAAGAATACAACTGCAACTATAACAAGTAACGGAAGGATCTTCATGCCGCCATATGAAGGGCCGCCTGAACCTGAGCCATAATAGCCACCTCCCATTCCGGAGCCGTAGCTGCTACCTTTTTTGTGAGATGATCCAAAAGATGCTCCCGGACGAGAAGATGAGCCTGAGCCTTGCTGCCCGTGAAGGCCTCCTATGTTGCCGACCTGACCGTGACCTGTACCACTGCCCCTTTTACTGACATGACCTGTTCCCGAAGATGGTGTTTTGGTTCTTGAATGTGGACGTTTATCTGCCATAATTAACCTCTTTTTAAAATTTTGGTTAAGACTTCCGACTTGGATGGTGAAGTATCCTAAAAGACATTGTAAGGTTAAGTGGTCCTATGGCGGACAGAATATAAACCATTACCACGCATTAACCATTTTATAAATTCATGGCATGATATCTGGACCTTTTTATTCTAGGGTCCAAACTCGCTTCGCTCAAACATGTGGACCCTGGGCAGAATAAAAAGCTCCATCTATCACGCTCAAGAATTTTATAAAATGTTTAAATGCGTGGTAATGGTTTATATTCTGTCCGCCATAGGACCACTTAACCTTACAAAGCCTTTTAGGATACTTCACCATCCAATCCGAAAGTCTGGGATAGTTTATTAAAAAATATATATTCACCTTTTAATAATATCACAAAAATACTGTATATCGTTTGAGGATTTGTATCCGGCAAACTCTAGTTTTAACTGATGCTGATTATAATAATTCATGTATAGTTAGATGGTAAAACCATCAATTACCTATGGTATAATGTTGAAAGTCATGTAGCTAATCTGTTGTATAGCTTGTTACTTAATTAAGTGGGCTACATATGACAATTGTAGTTCAAAGGGGGATTTAGGGGGCTATGGATCTTAATACTCAGTCTTTAGAAATTCTAAAACTTATATCTGATACTTCTGAAAGTTTATGCACAAATAAGCTTCTTTTTCCAAAAGAAAATGGTGATAGAAAGACGGCAGAGCGTATACTTGTAGGGCTTATGACTTGTCTTGTGGCAGTTATGGGGGATAATGCAAAGCTTGCCTATAACATCCTGCCGGAATATCTTGAAAGTCTAAAAGACATCGCTTCAGATCAGGATTACAAGAAGTGTTCCGATGAGATCATGTCCTATTATGAAAAGTTCAGGGATATTGGTGCCAGAGTTCAGTTCGCTTCTGCAAACTGGGAAGAGGTAATGAATGAGGAGTTTACTGATTATATCATTGCATCTATGAAGGCAGAAGCTTCTAATGAGGGGCATAAGGCTGTGCTTGATATTGTCAGGAATCTTGTAGATATATCAAAATCATACGCCCATTCAGAAGTAACTATCATAAAAAGAGTCACTCACAAAAAGACTATCATCGCACTTACAGCCGCTCTGGTGCTACTCTTAACAGTTATCGGCTCTGGCTTCATATATACCTATAACCTCAAAAGAAGAACTGAAATGCTCTCTGCATCTGTAAATAAGCTTCAGGATCAAAACAGCGAGCTAATCTCTACAGTTTCTTCTCAGGAAGAAGTCATAGCTTCTCTAAATGGGCAGATCGATGATCTTAATGACAGGAACCTTGCGCTTGACGACGAGATCACCGAGTTCTCTTCTTATATAGAAGAGCACGAAGCTGATATTCAGGTAGCCGAGCATATCGAAACATATGATACAGCCGGCGAAGAAGGCTCAGGACGCTTCTACGCTGATAACTATGTGGTCACTACAAGCGGAGCTGATGTGACAATCAAGGTCACTATGGATTTCTACGGAACCTGCAACCTCCAGGGCGACAACAAGCGGATTTCTGCTTCCTGGGACGATCACTTCACAGACAACGGAACCATAGTCGTAACCTTCACTCCTGTCAAAAAAGGCGCAACTACTTTTCACTTCTTCAATGACCAAAACAGTGACACATTCGATGTGCTGGTGATATACATGTAATGATCCCTGGGTGATGAAGTCAATGGTGGGAGTATTCCCACCAAACCACCACCAAATGTTTTGCAGACTGTAATAAAGCTCATAGAATCTATCAGTTGTTATAAATAGTCACAGAAACTGAGTCATAACAATCGGCCATAATTCCATATTGCCATCTTTCTGAAAATCTTTTGTGTATAGCAGCAGTTTTCTTCCAACTCTCGCCGAGTACTTTTCACAAAAGGCATCTATCGATGAATGGCTCCTATATCCCGAACTTTTCACCTCTATTGGCGTTATCTTGTTTTTTTCAGCAATTATAAAATCCACTTCATAATTATGCTTTGTTTTCGGATTAAGAAAAGTATGATAATACAATTCGTGTCCGTTAATCGCAAGCATCTGTGCTACTACATTTTCATAAAGATACCCCAGATTCGCCTGAAGTTTGTCGCTTAACACTCTTGAATATATATCATTCTCGGTAAATGTTTTATCTTTAAATGCCAGGGTGACAAAAAGCCCGGTATCGGCGGTAAATAGCTTAAACATTGTTAAATCCTTATTTTGAGCCATTCCTGTGTTTGGATCATTTGCATGATATGCTATGTTTACAGTACCGGAATTATTCATTTCAGCAATCTGATCCAAAATATCTGCGGCTCTATTCCCAGATAAAACACTTGATACTTGGTATCTTGACGCATTTCCTGTCAATTGAGCCGGGATTGAATCAAATAGCATGGATATTTTTCCAGTTGGATCTATCTTGCGAAAATCATCCTCATATAACGTCAATATATCCCTTTTGACTTTATCTACTTTACTAAAATCATTAGTATTTATATAACTTGCTACTGCCTGCGGCATACCACCCACCAGCATATACAGCCTGAAGTCTCGCATTATCTTTCGAAGTGCGGCCTGTCCTAAAGGCCTTTTTGCTTCATAAAACTGCCTTAACATCGGAACGGTAACTTCATCCCCTAATGCCCACCTGAATTCTTCAAAGTCCATAGGATACATGTGTATCTTTTCTTCTTCACTGGGAATCAGAATATCTTTTACATTCTTACGTATCGATATTAATGAACCGGTCTCGATATAGTCATACCTTCCATCTTTCACCAAAGCCTTAATCGCCTGTCGGGCTTTAGGACAGAGTTGCACCTCATCAAACACAATACAGGATTCCCGATTCGTAAGACTCACTTGATATGTAAGTTGAAGCTGCAGAAAAATGTAATTTAGATCAGAAAGATTATCAAATAACGCCTTTGTCTCAGGTGAAGCCGTAAAGAAATCTACCAAAATGTAACTTTTGTACTCATTTCTCGCGAACTCTTCAACGATTGTAGATTTGCCGGCTCTTCGTGGTCCCTCTACCATAATAGCCGTTTTGCCATTTGATTCCTTTTTCCATTCTAATAATTGATTATATATTTTACGTTTAAACATAATTAGAATTCCTCTTTCTCAAAATCGTCATTTTTATTTTAGGCTTTTTCAACAAAATCGTCAATTTTATTTTTTGCTATATGGTACAAAATCGTTATTTTTGACCTTAACAACTTGATGTACAAAGCCTTCGCTCATTTGAAGAAGGGGCAGTGTTCTGGATGACTCGCGAGGAATTTAGCGCAAGTAGTGATGTAATGTGGGATATGGATTCTTGAAATCCATGATAATGCAGACCACTCTGAGCTCTTCTATCCTATGGGAAGCGAGAATGGAACAATTCTTGCCTGATCAGAGTGTACCATCTTTTGCACACTCTGTGAAACAGATCCATATCAGAATGCAATCCAAGCAGTCGTAACAACAGATGATTTGTTTTTATAATTCCATTGAATTGTGTTTAATTGTTAGATTAAGGGAATTATAGCACTGTGGAAGATTTTGCATCATAATATAAAAAAGTCTAGAAACTTTGATTTCCCAAAGTTTCTAGACTTTCAACCAGATGCGGAAGATGGGACTTGAATTATTTCAGAATCTCACAAAACCAGCAAGAAAGGAGGTTCTGGCACCGTCTCCCGAAAGGGAACCCCCTAGGGAACCCCTCGCACTACTCTAAAAATGAAAGCAGTTCTTTTATGTGATCTGTATTTTTGCTACCGACAATTATATGGTCACAACCATCCAAAGCAAATTCCAAAAGTTCATTTAGGGAGTGTTCTTTTAACGCATCACCCATAGCTAGAGGCATACTTGCTACGGTCTTAAAGCCCAGCTTGTGACATGCCTCGGCAAGAGTCAATGCTTCGCCATCAACATGCTGGCTAAGTACTGTCCGAGGATAAGGGCAAAGCATGTTGTACTCAAAAATAACGTACTTTAAATGGCTTTTCCCGCCAGCTACTTTGTCCACACGTCTTTTCAACTCTTCAAGCTCAAAGTGCCACTTTACATCCTCCGGTTCTTCTCCCATAAATTCAAGAGCGATACCATAATTTCTGATCTTATTTTCCGTCACCTTACCCTCATACCAGGCAAACAGCTTCTCCATTTCATCATAGAAAATTGTTTCATCCATTCCGGCACGTGTGATTTCCGGAATATGGATGTAGTGCAGATCAAGAGTTTCAAGGCCAAGGTTTTCTAAGCTCTTATTAAGCGCAATCTCGTAAAATGCCGGATTTAAAGTTTGTCTAAGACCGTCATATTCAGAAAAATCTGATTCTGTTATCCCCTGCGGTTTTAAGATATTTTCAAGATACATCTTTGGATTCATTCTCTCGGTTATATCCCCAAACAGTAAACCGGCCTTAGAAGTTACAAAAATATCCTCCCTCTTAATAACTCCACTTTCAATAAGCTCTCTAATGGCAATTCCTTCATCCTTTTCCGAGCGCATACCTCGATAATTGATTGCTCCATCAATAGTATAGATACCATTTTGTACAGCATATTTGATAGCATTCCGATACGAAGCGGATACTTCGTCATTTGCATCACCGAGATGTGTTCCCAGCGCAATTCTTGACATTTCTTTATTTGAATATCCTTTTATTCGCATTAATTCATCCCTCTTGTTAAAAATTTCAATTTCTGACTAATTAGGATACGCCATCTTTCACATATACTATGAAGCAGATCCATGTCAAAACGTTCAGCCAGCAGTATATTATCCGCTTTTTCTTTAAAAGCAATGTCAACAAATACCTTTTGTAGTGTTCGCATGTCTTCATACAATTCATTCTGTCTCAGTAACTTCATCATCGAAGGCCCATCAAGCAGTATCGGTCGAAACAATCCTTCCTCTTTTTCCAATATTTCTGCATTTGTTCTGGGTATTTTACAGAATTCGTCGAATTCGCTTTGTAAATCGCACAGATTTTGTATAGACTGTTCCAACAACGGCTTCAAATCCGCTTCTTTCTTAATACATGTTTTCAAAGTACCAACTCTGGTCTTATCTCGTAAACAATTGATAAGTTCATCTCTGGTGAATTTGAACTTATCAGGTTCTGTGCTACCTTCATGTTTGTTGTTGATAAATTCCTCTTTTCCTTCTTTCATTCCTCGATATACAACTGCATGATAGGCGTTACGTCCATTCTGCATTCTTATACCAAGCAAAGCTTGGTCCTTTGTTTGCAGAAAGTCAAACATTTCTGTGTTGTCTACCCAGTCTTCAACCATCTCAAATCCGCGGGGATTCAAATATAGATCAAACCATTTTTTAGACTGCAAAAGCGGGCCGGTCGAGAAACCATCCTCATTCCTTTCAATAAAAAATGGAAGTTTCATCTCCAACGCAATCTCATAATCTTCGACATCAATGTTTTTCTCCATGAGCATATTTGCTAAACCGGCATATGTACATGAAGAATTGAAAGTCATATACTTCATAAATAGCCCTCCCGAAATCATTATGATGCAATTATATCTGCGCCTGCGACAAATTATAAGGCTTTAGATTCACCCGCTATTTATGGTATAATATATAAGGGAAGCCAAAGCGGCTTCCCTTTTTTTGTACTATTATGTTAATTCTGCTCTAAGCATTCTGTCATTCATTGTGTTTTGAATCTTTATCGTACATCATTTTATAAAACTGTCCCGTTCCTATCGGAGTTGTCTTTGTAATCGGCTCGCCGACAATGCAAAATCCCACCTTCTCATAGCAACGAATTGCCCTTTTGTTCCAAGTGCGTACTTCAAGGCAGACTTTTTTCTCTGGATAAATCTCATTTGCAAGTTCACATGCCATGCCGACAATCTGTTGCCCATACCCTTGTCCACACAAATCCGGGACTACTCCGATACCAAAATGCACATAATCATCCACTTCCCGAAGATTAATAAAGCCTACCAAAACTTCGCCATCATAGAACGAATAATTCTCAAATTCTTTATTTTCCCAGTAAACATCAAGTGCGTGACATCGATCAAGTTCCGCACATTCTTTATAATATCCCATTATTTCCTCTCATCTTATTCAATATTGTTAAGTCCATCATATAGGTCGTTGAAGGATTTCATTGTCTTACATCGGCCATAAGACAGTTCTTTGTTATCTCCAAACTCGAACAAAAAGCATTTCGCCATCTCCTCTACCGTCTGTTCTAATGCGTTGAAGAACTGATTATAGGCAAAGTTCCATGCAGGTGTCCCCTCTTCAAAATTGCTGGTAATCAAAGATTCTGTTACCTGATCCAAGGGATACATCTTAATGTGCATTAGCTCGTGTATAATCACTTCCTCAAGATTTTCCTGCTTGGGGTTTTCAATGTTTAACAGCAAAATGGCCTTCTTGTCGTCACAGTCAATCTTAAAATCTCCGGTTTTACGCCATGTTTTATCTTCCACAAATTCTAGGCTTATATCCCAATTTGGCGTGATACGAAGTTTTTTAATATATTTGTCGAATAATGCTGATAATTGCTCTTTAGTGTATTTCATAGAAATCCTTCCTTTCCATCCTGCTAATAAGCTTTAGCAGTCAACTCACTTTTCAATGTATTTTGTCATTCCACGACTTTTAGCAAATCCAAACCGCTCATAAAAGCCTTTTTTACTCAAGCGTCATCCGTCCGAATAGTGCAATCCCCCGTTGTCCTTAAATAGACAGCGATACAACTATTCTATATCCAGATTGAATTGTGATAAATAGGAATTTTGAATTAATGTACAGCCGAAAATGTACAGCAATTGATTCTCTGCGCAAGCAGGACACGCCCTTGTTACCCCTCAAAAGCAAGTCGAGGGGTAACAAATATTGATTTTGGCAAGATTATTTAAAAAGATTTTCGAAAAACAAGCAAAATAAGGCTAAAAGGGTAACAACTTTCAAAAACAAGCATTTTTGTCTCTGCACAAAATGTTCTCTTGACTCCGTCCCCTAGTTCCATTTCAGCTGCGCGGGTTCAAGTCCCCTTCCGCGCAAAACAAAAAGGACCAACTCTTTCGAGTTGATCCTTTTGTTTCGTGCGGAAGAAGGGACTTGAACCCTCACGATGTAACCATCACAAGATCCTTAGTCTTGCTCGTCTGCCAATTCCGACACTTCCGCAAGCAAATGCTATTTTATAATCTTTTATCCCTCATGTCAACACCCAAAATTCATTTTATAAGTTGATTTACAATTTGCAATATAGTTCTGTTCAATCACCAGGAATGCATTTATGATAGTGGTAGGTATGCATTCCCATTATACATCCTATAATATCGGGACTATTTATTATCACAGTTATTATCAGCCATTCATTGAAAGGTTTTTTATATGAACAAAAAAAGAACGAATCTTCTAGTTGGATTTATAAGCGCAATTGTCTTTATTATTGGTGCATTGTCTGTTTTTTCTTTAGTAATACTTATCAAAAGTGGATCCCCATCATTATCAGATAACAGTAGCGGCAATACCGCTGATCTCGAAAGCAAGTCCCATGGCACTGATGATCAGCCAAAAAACATCATAAACACTGAAGAAGATAGTCGCCGAACAGCAAACTATTCCGGTCCAACAATCTCTCAGGTTGATCAGTACATCTATAACTCCGATGGCAAAATTCTAAAAGATTTCCATGATGGTGAGAGATACTATCTTGATGTGACCGTTAATGCTGATGCTTCTGAGGCCGTTCTTGTATATGACAATGTATGTTATTACATTGACGCAGAGCTTAATGTAACAGAGATTGCATCTGATGTTTCTGAGGCAGGGATATGCTTTGATGGCGGATACTGTTACTGTATTAAAGGAGAAGTTGGAACTCCCAATCAGGAATTATTCATTTATGATATATGGAATCAGACTACAGAACCTCTAGCCAAAGGGAATATCATAGGAGCCTGTATTTCTCCAAATGGACGTGTAGTTGCATTTTATGATCATACAGGTACTGACAGAATATGCACTGCCGGAATAGATATTGAAAAAAAGACATACATAACCGAAAATTCTCCAAGTGTCATAGCAGTTTCAAATGATGCGACCATGATATATTTCAACGAATACAGCAGCTCTAAAGACTGCTTTAAATGTATTGATCACGAACAGGAGATAAAACTTAGCGAGAAATATTTGCTTGAGTCATATTTTACCAAATCATGCGATCAGATAATGTACATGGATAATGATGGAGTGAAATATTATAAATCCGGAGATAGCGAGCCTACAATATTGACCGAAGATACTGAAGATCTCAAATTCGATATAGCAGGTGGCAAAAAAATGCCCATATCGTTTTTTTCAGATCATTATATAGTTGATACAGACTTCTTTTCTGATGCTATGATGATGCATTCATTCGATGATTGCTATGCTTTCTCAGGTAATACTCCCAAGATCATCTGCCTTACCAAGGATGATGAAAAGGCCAAATATTTTCAAATGGCAATTACTGCTGAAGGACCTGTCTGCATTGGATCATCAGATGGTGATCTGGTAAAGTTCACCTATGATGGAAAAGAAGTTACTCGCAGCGTACTATACCACACCGACGAAATATCAATTGACTTTGTTGCAAACAAGACACTGGATAAGATATGGTTCATTTTGGATAATGATGTTTACTATCTGGAAAAGGACAAAGATGCTATTATGGTGGCTGATCAGGGCTCAAAAATCAACCTTGATCTAATGTATGATCCATTATCAGATAGATGCTTCTATGTCAAAGAAGATAAGTACTTATGCAGCGTTGGAACTAATTCTTATGATAATGAAACTGTCTGCGATTACTGTCATATGTTAACATACGTAACCGGAGAAGATCATCTGGTAGGATTTTACGATCATGATAGTCATAGATATATCGTGATCGGAGATGAGATTTTGGAAGAAGAGTAAGTTTGGAAGTGTTCCACTTTCAAACCCAAATTGGTGCCTTTAGCTCCACCAATTTGAACCATTAGCCACTTGCCTTGCTCGTGGCATGAGATTAAAAATAAACCACCTGGGACGCTCTGGCACGCCCCAGATGGTTTATTTTTTTAATATAGGTCTTGCTACATGTTCATTAAAAAATTCAATTAAAGGTCCCATGAAAAATGCTGTTATTATAGTTCCTATTCCCGCAAATGTCGGTATATCCTTAGCCATGCCGCCGCTCATGATAAAGAGCACTACTCCAAGAACCACACATACAACATCTGTTATGATCCTAAGGTACTTGAACTTGCCCATATGCCATGTATCTGCCATGATAATAGCAACGGCGTCGTAAGTAGACACGCCCAGATCAGCAGTCATATAAAAGGCTGAACCGAAGCATATTACTACTATGCCGATAATAAGAGCTGCTGCCCTTACCGGTATAGACGGATCAGGGAAAAATTTCTGAAGAGTTTCATAGCTAAACTGTGTAACATATCCCAAAAGAAACAGATTGATAAAGGTCGCGATACCTATCTTCTTTCTGTTGAACACCAGACTAAACGTAAGCAGTATAGCATTGACAATTACATATAAAGTTCCAAAATCAATCGGGATCATGTGATCTATGCCGCTCATAAAGGCCTGAAATGGGTCTACTCCAAATGCCGCAAGCTTGAATATACCTACAGAAAACCCGCATATCAGTACGCCAAGTACTGACATTACTATTCTCTTTTTTAACATGTGATCATCCTCCACCAATTAAGCTCTGATCAGTATTCTATATAATAATTCATAAACAAGTAATCTGCCCCCAAATGAATCAGGAACCTGCTCCAGATATTATTATTAACAGTAATACCACCTAAAGGCAAATGAAAGTTCTATCTACAGGTCATCACCATATCTTCGTTCTGATCTTCACTACTTTTCTATCATAAGTCAGGATCCCGTTGACTTCATCCTCTACATCACTTACCTGCGTATAGATGAATCCGCACAGTCCCTTGGTTTCAAGTGGCAGTATCTCGTAATGGATGAACTGCCCATAATCTTCATTCATCTTCTTCCTGCTTTTATAGGTCGCATAGCCGTAGGTCTTCCTACTGGCGCAGTGTCCCTCCATATAGTAGGTAAGGCCGCCGCACTCTGAAAGGAAACATGCTCTTTTATGCTTATCAACCGGAACAGAAGGCTTCCTGAAATAGTTATGTATACTGTTGAAATCTCCTGACCCTTGATCGAACCAGCCACTGGCCGCATCTATAGGCCTTGTATTATCAATGAACTTAAGAATATCCGGAAGCGTCGCAGCATCAAACTGCCCCCAGCCTTCATTGAAGATAGTCCATATAGCTATAGATGTGCAGTTCTTAAGATAGGAAGCCGTGCTGCGCATCTCTGCCACAAAAGCCTGTCTTCCTGCCGCATCTGATCTTGCAAGGAACTTGTAACTCTTAGCCGAGTCATCCAGTGTCTGCATTATATTTGGAAAAAGATTGGGCAGATACGTTACAAGTGGCTTGTCATAAGTTGATCCGCCGCTGACCATATCCTGAACTACCAGCATGCCAAGTCTGTCGCAGTGATAATAATATCTTGATTCCTCTATCTTGATATGCTTACGAAGCGTGTTGAATCCAAGTTTCTTCATAGTCTTGATATCATAGATAAGTGCAGCGTCGCAAGGCGCAGTCATAAGACCATCAGGCCAGTAGCCCTGATCCAGGACTCCTTTTATAAAATAAGGCTTATGATTCAGGCAAAATCTCATATGCCCCTTGGCATCCTGCTCCATGGTATAGGTCCTCATACCAAAATAGGACTTAACCTTGTCTGTACTGCCTTCTTCGTCTCTTGCAATTATCTCTATATGATACAGATATGGATTCTCCGGTGTCCAGAGTTTTGCATCCTCTATCAGTATTCCGACCTTAGTTGTATACGCATACAAGGTATCCATTGGGATAGTATCTGATGACGGTATAGGGTGATCGGTCTGCGCATCAAGCGGATCACAGGGGTGGAATTTATCTGCTGTTATCATCTTTTCAAATAACTCCGATTCTTCGCCCCCTATATCATCCTTTTGTCCTATCCTACTATCCGGAATCTGTCTTATTATCACATCGCACGGCTTTGTCACCGTCAGCCTTATTTTCACAAAAGAAAGGTCCTTGGAAGGCTCTGCAACCACCTTAAGGATAGCTGTATCAGGCACCCACTCCATCCACACGCTCTGCCATATCCCGCTCTGGGCAGAGTAGAACATACCGCCTCTATTTAGCGTCTGTTTGCCTCTTGAAAGCCAGGACGTGTCAGTTACATCTGTAACGCATACTTTAAGATCAAAGTAGTCTTTTTGGGAATATCTTGTTACATCAATAGTAAAGGGAAGATACCCTCCCTCATGATGTGCCACGCTGTGTCCGTTTATATAGACATCACACACCTGATCCACTGCTCCAAAGTGAAGGAGAAGACGGGACGAAGCATCAGGTCTTCCCACAACGTCAACCTTCCTGTAATACCAGAGATACTCGCCCGGCTTTAGGACATGTGGAAGGAGAGTCTTCCTGCTGCCAGCCGTAATATCAACTTTCGAAAGCATACTCTCCGGAGAAAAAGGCACTCTTATACTCCCGCATATATCCTTCTTCCGTGGAATCGAAGGTGAATCAGTAACACAAAAACCCCAGATTCCGTTAAGAGATATATAACTATCCCTCACGAACTGGGGTCTTGGATATTCTGATTTAGGACACTTACTTGTAAGCGCCTTGTCTGTCCATGGAGTATCAAGCTGCTTTAAAGCTACAGGTTCCTTGCTTCGCACCATACTGCGAGTGATATCTGTAAGATCCATTGAAAGGTTCCTCCAAGGAAGTAGAAGGGGACTTCCCTTAGACTTATCCCCTTATTATAGTTTTAATATGTTCCTGTCCTTTTTATAGGGAGCAAAAAGATAATAACGCCCTCTATCTCTGCGATATTATTTCTTTATAAAACATCGCCCTGCTGGCATTAAAATAAGCTTCTACCCACAATAGCGGTATAAAAAATGTAATGACGCCTATAAACATCATCGGCACAAAGCTTAGTACAAAGCCTATATATTTAATATAGTTATGGCGCATTACGGATATGCTCTTTCTCACAAGCTGCCTTACCGAATTGTCCGGGAAATCCTGCAACAGGAAAAAAGTCTGTGACATGGCAACTGCAAAGATGATATATGGAATCAGCAGTACCAGAGTTCCTATAGCCATCCATGTAATCGGTATAAGTCCTGCTACATGCAGAAACTGTGGTATCTGAAGAATAAGAGATGCTATAGTATAGATCAGCTGTATAAGGATTGCCTTGTCAGGATTTTGTTTAAATCCAAAGAAGAGATCTCCAAATGTTACAGGCTGGCCATATGCAAGATTCATAAGCATGTAGCACCGGCCTGATATGAAGACGCCAAAAAGCAGATCAACAATGATCTGCGTTGTAAGCGATATGAATATATTTGTTATCTGCAGTATGGTCAGCATACTAACAAAATAGATGATGTTGACCACAATGCTTGCGGCAATTATAGTGCCATAGTTACCAAGGAGCCTCTCTCTGGCAGTCGCCTTGATCATAGAAGTAGAAACACCTGATGTTTTAGCCATTTTATATAGTTATCCTTGTTTTATGATAATTATTATCTCTAAAATTTTAAACACTTCCAATATTCATAGAACTCTTCATAGAACTTATTATATTGATCTAAAAAAGCTATGACTATCAGATTTTATATTCAGGAATATATGTTATACAGAATAATCCGCATTCATTCCGGCGAGCAATCCTGCATCCAAAGCCTTACGCTGTTTCTGATAAGGATTATCTTCGCCGCCATATTTGATCTGAGAAGTAGTAGTACCGCCGGATACATATGTCCTTCCACATTCCGGACATATAGCTGTATGGATACTCACTGATGCCTGAAGTACCTTGCCGCCTTTCTGGGCTGCCTTGGCATAAGCATTAGATACATGTTCCTGTTCATGCGCCCGTACTCTGGAACCTGCTTCTGCAGGACTCATGTGCTGAGCTGTCTTGAACGAAACCATCTCATCAGATCCGTCCTGATATTTGCGATTCTGACAAGTCTCACACTCTGCAGGAGAAGACTTCCTTCCGGCCGACTTAACATCAGACTCTCCGGGATTAACTACAGCTTTGGATTCACCGGCCCCTGCTGCAGCGCCTACGCTATATCCACCATATACGCTTCCATATCCTATAGCGCCAATTCTCATCATAACTAAATCCTTACTTACTGAATTACCAGAAGGTCACTTTGTGAACCCGATAATCGTAATCAGTAACAACAACTATCTTACGATACTGTATATCGCATTCTCCATATTGTTGTAAGCATCTATCGAACCGGTCTGTGCATATTCTCTTATCGCAGATACGACACTTGGATCTGAAAAAATCTTATAAAAAATAAGTCCTATTGTTACATAAGTAACTGTTACTCCGATCGTACCTATTATCAATCCGATAATAGCCTGCCGTGAAAGCTTTTTAGTATTCCCTCTTGAAAGAAATGCAAGTATTATTGCTATGCCTCCAAGTATGATCGCTATAACTCCTGTGCTATAAAACAGTATAGATGTGATTCCGAGCCATACTGACATACTCGCCATTCTTCTGCGCGGGCTACCTTCCATCGTCATGCCTTCCTTTTTAATCTATTTAGTCAAAATAATACTATCATAAAAGCAGAATATTTTCAATAAAGCCTACAAATTTTCTGATAATTTAACAAAAGGCAATTACCTTTGTATTTCCTTATAGATTTTAAAAGATTACCATAAGCTTTTTTATTTATGTCCATAATAATTCCCATTGGTGTCAGATAATATATAAGAGACGGTTCCAGTGTTATTATAAATCCTTTGGCTCTTTATAACACTGAAACCGTCCCTTTAAATTCGCGTAATAACTTGCTTTTATTATTCTTTTTTATCTTCTATAGCAGCTTCTGCCTTATTCTCAATCTTGGGCTTTTCGCTTCTGATCTCGATCTGAGGTCCGCCTGTGCCTTCAATATACTCTCTTGTAAGAGTAACTCTGCCTATATTGTCATCCTTTGGTATCTCGTACATGATATCAAGCATAAACTCTTCTATGATAGATCTAAGAGCACGGGCTCCGGTATCCTTTTCAAGAGCCTTCTCTGCAATAGCTTCAAGCGCGCCGTCATCAAATCTAAGATCTACTTCATCAAGCTCAAGGAGCTTCTGATACTGCTTGAGGATAGCATTCTTGGGCTCTTTGAGGATTTTGATAAGTGCTTCCTTGGTAAGACCTGAAAGTGTGCATACGATAGGAAGTCTTCCAAGGAACTCCGGAATCATTCCGAACTTCTTTAAATCTTCTGTAGTTACGTATGAAAGGATGTTCTCATCGTCATCATACTTATCCTTAAGTTCAGAGTTAAAACCTATTGATGAAGATTTATTGAGCCTGTTCTTGATGATATCTGAAAGATCCGGGAAGGCACCACCACAGATAAAGAGGATATTCTTGGTATTAACTGTTGTAAGAGGTACCATAGCATTCTTGGAATTAGCACCTACAGGAACTTCAACTTCAGATCCTTCAAGGAGCTTGAGCATTCCCTGCTGTACGGATTCGCCGCTTACATCTCTTGCTGTTGTGGACTTCTTCTTGGCGATCTTATCTATCTCATCGATGAAGACGATACCGCGCTCAGCTTTCTTGACATCATTGCCTGCTGCCGCAAGGAGCTTAGATATTACACTTTCGATATCATCACCGATATAACCTGCTTCTGTAAGTGATGTAGCATCTGCTATAGCAAGCGGTACATCAAGAAGACGGGCAAGCGTCTTAACAAGATATGTCTTACCACTTCCTGTAGGTCCTATCATAAGGATATTAGACTTATCAATCTCAATATCGTCCATAGTGCCTGTAGCAACTCTCTTATAGTGGTTATAAACCGCAACAGAGATAACCTTCTTGGCCTGATCCTGACCTATTACATATTCATCGAGCTGTGCCTTGATCTTGTGAGGAGCAGGGATCTTCTTGATATCAATAGTCTCCTCTTCCTCTTTTTTCTTGGATTTCTTGATCTTCTGTGAATTAGGTATTCCGCCCTGAAGGTTAGATCCAAAGTCTCCAAGATTCATGAATGTAATACCGCTGTTCTTGTTAAGCTGATTCATGAGTTCAGGGTTATTGAGAAGATTGTTGTAATCATACTGACTTACAGTATCCATGGTGCGGTGCATACAATCCTCACACACGCATATATGGTTTGGAAGCTTGTACATACGACCGGCCTTGGACTCAGGACGTCTGCAGATGAAGCAGATATCCTCATAATCACTATCCTTCTTATCAGAACCAGATAGATCCTTATCATCTACAGTAGATTTACCATTCTCATCTATCTCACGAAAATCCATAGCGCTCTTGTTATCATTATTGTCGCTACTATTTGTATTTGCGGTTGTTTCTGTATTAGTAGTTTCATTAGTAGTATTATCTTTGTTGTCGTCGTTGTTAAAAAAATCGCTCATAAAAAACCTTTCTTTTTGAATCTTCCAAGTTCCTGATCCGCCGATCCGATTTATCGTCTCTTTATATTATCTGTCTCTATCAATTATTGCCTATTTTTTAATTCACTAATATATGTAAAATCGATTTCAGCATTCTAAGTATATGCTTAGGACACTATATTGGCAAGTAAAGTTTATATAAAAATCTCCAGATATCATGTCACGCCGCCCAAGCGCAAAGTTTACACTATCTGTTTCTGAACTGGGTGGGGGTACAGCCCACGGTTGCCTTGAACTGCCTGTTGAAGTGCTCTATGTTCTCATAGCCGCAGTAGCTTGCTATATCCTGAACAGAGTTCCCACTTGACCTTAGAAGATACCTTGCATAGCCTATCCTCGCCTTAATGATATCCTTGGTCACAGGTACATGGAACAGCTCCTTATATACATGCTCAAAATATGAAAGACTCATATTCTGGCCCTTGGCAAGCTTCTCAACATCAGTTATGGTAGCAGCATTGTTGCCGCTAAAGATACTGTTTCTAAGCTCTCCGAAAGCCTTCCTGTAATGATTGTATTTACTTGGAGTTCCGCTTTCAGAATGCATTATATCTGCAAACTTATAGATAAGCGCCCTCATCTTCATATCAAGAAGCTCTTTTTTGTGACTCCCTGCCTGATGAAACTCTGCATCTGCAAGATGCCACAGATCGCTAAGTTCTATTGTATTGTAAATGATAACAGGCTTACCGCATGGGATATCAAGACTCTCTATGAGTATCTCTATCTCGTCCTTTTCGTTATTATCATCTTTGGCATTCCAGTCTCTTATAGTTCGGGCAGCGGAGTTATTACTACTATTATGGGATCCGGAGTTTATATAATCTGTTCTAGCGGCATCATTATGCCCATCTTTACGAATGATATCACTGCCTGATTCACAGGCGCTCCTAAAGTGTACCCAGCTGTCGATATAGGTCATATCTTCATGATTATGAAAGAGCTGTCTCTGCCACTTTTTAAACAGGATAAAGCAGGGTTCAGGATAATAGACCATCTTACCATCAACCATAATATCCGAAGGTGTCTGTATATGGAGGAAGAGATAATTGTTAAGTCCCTCCGGCCTGTTGATCTCCCAGCCCTTAGTATGAACATAATTACAACCAATCGCATCTACCGATATCATAAGCTCTTCCTTTCATCATAGTATATCGTCTTTACAGGGATGTACTTCTATGTCGCCTTTACAGGATGTAAATCTGACATTTTCAGAAGTACAGGGATGTACTTCTATGTCACCCTCATCAAATTTACGAATCCATCCGCCGATAATCCACTTATACATCCTGTCACAACCATAATACTATTTTAAAGCAGAAAAAATCAATCTTAGACAACATATATCATTGTAAAAATCCAGCAACAGACTAATATAAATTGTACGGAGTATTAGTTTTAGAGCAGTTTCAGACTGCCAGAGGGGACATTATGAAAATCAAAAAACATCAATCGGCAATGAGGTGGTTCTATTCCTACCTCAAAAAGTACACCTGGAAAGTCGCGCTTGGACTTATCCTGGTTACAGCAACATCTGTTCTTGCGATCATCAATCCCAGGATCACAGGCTTCATCGTTGATGACATCATAGGTGATGGCAGGAATATCAGAACAGACCTTCTTCCAAAATTTCTGCTTCTTATGATCGGTATCACTGTTGTAAGAGCTGTCTTTAGACTTATCTTTTTGTATCTGTTCGAGACAGCTTCTCAGGATATGCTCTATGACATGCGAGACGGCGTATACCGCAATCTCCTTGAGAAGGACTTCGCCTTCTATAACAGGAGCAGAACCGGTGACCTCATGAGCAGACAGACAGGTGACATGATGGCAATCCGCCATTTTGTTGCATTTGTAATCTACAGCATATATGAGAATGTCCTTTTGTTCGTAATAGCTTTGTTTATGATATTCTCTGTAGATTTCAGGATAGGTCTTGCAATGATACTGGTTCTTCCTATCACTGCTTTCATGACCTACTCTCAGAGTAAGACTATAAAGCCCAAGTTCATGAACATCAGAGACAAGTTCTCATCTCTTAACGCATTCGTTCAGGAGAACATAAGTGGTAACCGCGTTGTCAGAGCTTTTGCCAAGGAAGACTACGAGATTGAGAAGTTCGACAAGGAGAACGCCCAGTACAGAGACGCAGAGCTTGATGCAGCCAGAGTCTGGACCAAGTATGTACCTATATTCATGTTCCTGTCACATATGCTTACCTTCCTGCTTATGGTAGCAGGCGGCATCATGTGTATCTACGGCTACATGTCTCTTGGTAACCTTGTTATGATCAACAGTTATCTGTGGATGCTCAATAACCCGCTTCAGTTCATGGGCTGGCTTATCAATGATTACCACAGGTTCACAACTTCTGTTGAGAAGATATATCAGACTATCACCCAGAAGCCTGATATCCAGACACCAAGATATCCCAAGGAAGTTGATAAGATAAAAGGCGATGTAGAATTCAGAAACGTATCTTACACAGTAGACGGAGAGCCTGTCCTTCACAATGTCAGCTTCCATATAAAGCCGGGCCAGACAGTTGGTATCATCGGTGCTACAGGTTCAGGTAAATCTACCATCATGAATCTTATGTGCAGATTCTTCGATACCACGGAAGGTGAAGTTCTTATGGACGGCATCAATGTTAAGGATCTGGATCTTCATAGACTTAGGGATGGTATCGGTATTGCCATGCAGGATATATTCCTCTTCTCAGATACCATTGAAGGCAATATAGCTTATGCTGATCCTAACTGTCCTTTCGAGAAGGTTAAGTGGGCTGCCAAGATGGCTGATGCGGATGATTTCATTCAGAAGATGGACGACGGCTATGACACTGTTGTAGGAGAAAGGGGTGTCGGCCTCTCCGGTGGTCAGCGCCAGCGTATATCTCTTGCAAGAGCCCTTCTTAAAGAGCCTTCCATCCTGATACTTGATGATACAACTTCAGCTGTTGATATGGAGACAGAGGCTGAGATCCAGCGCGACCTCAAGAAGCTTGATGGTCATACAGTTTTTATCATCGCTCACCGTATATCCTCTATCAAGGATGCTGATGTCATACTGGTTGTAGAGGACGGACGTATTGCAGAGTCCGGAACTCACGACGAGCTTATAGAAAAAGACGGATACTACAAGAAAGTATTCGAGCATCAGTACGGCGAATTTGACAAGATCATGAAGAGAAAGGAGACCGCATAATGGCTAGAAATAAGATAGAACAAGACGAAGAGCTTGACAGCGGTTTTGACATAAATCAGCTAAAAAGACTTGCAGGCTATGTCGGCACTTACAAAAAAGACCTGACTATAGCCGTGATCATAATGGTAATATCAAGCGCCATATCCATGCTTATTCCTCTTTTTATGAAAAATGTCATGGATGTTATATCTGCGACAGTGTATGACAAGGTATATACTCCTGATAAGGCTGTGCAGCTTATCATCATCAATGCTCTGGCAGCACTTCTTGTAGGTATAACCTGTGCAGTCATCATGAAATATAAGATAATACTTACATCCCGAGTAGGTCAGGGAGTTATATATAACCTTAGAAGAGAGCTGTTCGTACATCTTCAGAAGCTCCCCTTCTCCTACTACGATGACAAGCCCCATGGCAAGATTCAGGTTAGAGTTGTTAACTATGTCAACAATTTAAGTGACCTTCTGTCCAATGGTATCGTTAATACCATCACAGATATGTTCTCACTGGTATTCATACTCATATTCATGCTCTATCTGAATGTAAGATTCACACTTGTATGTCTGTGCGGTCTTCCTGTACTCACTGTTATCATCCTTTTTGTCAAAAACAGACAAAGAAGAGCCTGGCAGATACAGAGCAACAAGCAGTCCAATCTTAACGCTTACATAGCTGAAAGTATCAATGGTATAAGGGTCACTCAGTCTTTTGTCAGAGAGGACACCAATACCGTCCTTTTCAACAGACTTAATAAGGATGCAAGAAGTGCATGGATGAATGCCGTCAAGTACAACTTCATCCTAAGCCCTGTGATTGAGAATATCACTGTTATCACAACTTCTGTAATATATGTACTGGGTATAGGTTGGCTTACTCACGGAGAGACCGCGATCACAGTAGGTCTTCTGACTGCCTTCGTAGGCTATGTATCAAGATTCTGGCAGCCTATTATGACACTTGCAAACTTCTACAACTCGCTTCTGACTGCTATATCATACCTTGAGCGTATCTTCGAGACTATTGATTCTCCTATTACGGTCAAGGACAAAGAAGGTGCAACCACAATGCCTGAGATAAAGGGCGATGTAGAGTTCAAGAATGTATGCTTTGCCTACGACGACGGAGTTGAAATCCTGCACGACGTAAGCTTTAAAGTAGGTGCAGGCGAGTCCTATGCCATAGTCGGTCCTACAGGCGCCGGTAAGTCTACTATCGTAAATCTTATCAGCAGATTCTATAACGTAGGAAGTGGCAAGATACTTGTAGATGGTATAGATATAAATGATGTCACTATAAAGTCCTTAAGACAGCAGATGGGCGTTATGATGCAGGACAGCTTCATATTCTCCGGAACTATTATGGACAATATCCGCTATGGCAATATGGAAGCTACTGATGAAGAAGTTATAGCTGCAGCCAAGACTGTATGTGCTCATGATTTTATCATAAATCTTGAAAACGGCTATTATACGCAGGTCAACGAAAGAGGAAGCCGCTTATCAGCAGGTCAGCGCCAGCTAATATCCTTTGCAAGAGCAGTTCTTGCTGATCCTAAGATCCTGATACTTGATGAAGCTACGTCAAGTATCGATACAGAGACAGAGATACTTCTTCAAAAGGGTCTGCAGCAGATGCTTAAGGGCAGAACCTCCTTCATCATCGCTCACAGACTCAGTACTATCAAGAATGCCACCTGCATCATGTATGTAGACGATGGTAAGATCCAGGAGAAGGGTTCTCATGATGAACTTCTAAAGATACCAAACGGCTACTATCACAACCTGTATGACAGCCAGTACGCTTTCCTTCAGGCATAAAGCTTAAATAGGCACTTGTGAAGCATGGCCTTTTGCTTCACAAAACAGAAAACGAAAGCCTGTTTTATTTATAATAAAAAGCCATTTTAAGGATTCTAGTTTCCTTAAAATGGCTTTCTTTATAAATAAAACAAGCTTTTAAAATGTCTTAAAATCCGAAGTCGTCTCCGTCATCTCCGCCGTCTTCATCTCCGCTTCCCTCAGAATCAGATCCGCCTTCCTGGTCTCCGTCTTCATAGTCGCCGCCATCTTCATAGTCGTCTGAGCCTTTATCATCACTAGATTCTTTCTTAGAAGATGAATCCTTATCACTTGAGCTTCCTGACTTAGAAGCCTTCTGCTCCTTGAGTGTTACCTGTACTTCAACTTCAGTATATCCGTTGTCACCTTTTCTAAGTACTGTGATAGTAATAGTCTGACCTGCTTCATAATAAGCAAGGTTTGCATCAAGATCTCCTCTTGAAGCTATCTTAGCATCTTCTACCTTGATGATAACATCTCCAACTTCAAGTCCTGCAGCTTCGGCAGCGCTACCACTTTCTATAGATGATATATAAGCACCCTCTACACCTGTAGGTGTATAAGCTGTAACTCCAAGATATCCTCTGTTCTCCTTGGATGCCTTATATTTTGTAGAAGAATCCATAAGATCTTCAATTATAGGCTTTGCAACAGATATCGGAATAGCATATCCCATACCTTCTGCTTCATCTGCTACCACTTTTCTTGAATTGATTCCTATAAGTTCACCTTTGACATTAAGAAGTGCGCCACCGGAGTTACCATGGTTGATGGAAGCATCTGTCTGAATGAACAATCCCTCTGATCCGTCTTCATTGGGAAGTCGTCTGTTCAAAGCACTGATAACACCAACTGTTACTGACTGACCCATACCAAGAGCATTACCGATAGCTATGGCAGGCTCTCCAAGTTTAAGATCGTCTGAATCGCCCATTGTAGCAAAACTTATAGCATTCATAGTAGCATCATCCACTTCTGTAAGAGGTACTGCTATAACTGCAAGGTCCATTCCTGAATTAGTTCCCTTGATAAAAGCTGATTTGTTGGTACCATTAACAAACTGTACAGTAAGATCGTCAGCACCTTCTACAACGTGATAATTAGTAACGATAAGAAGCTCTTCGTCATTCTGTCCGATTATAACACCGGAACCTGATCCTCCGTTAAGAGCTTCTCCCTCTTCATAGCCATAGTCTTCCAGGTTGACAGTATATCTATTCTCGATAACTACTATAGAAGGCATTACCTTCTCAACAAGACTTGATACATCAGTTGCTACTACAAGCTGCTCTTCCTGCTGATCCTTGGTTTCTTCTGTTGTCTGAGTGGCAGCTGTATCTTCTTTGTCTTTGGATTTAAGAAGATCACTAATTGAGATATCCTTCTTCTTGGCCACATATACACCGCCGCATCCAAGTCCTGCAATCATGACAATTGCAAGAAACGCCGCAAGGATTTTCTTTCCTTTTTTCTTTTTCTTCTTAGGAGGAGTACCTCCCTGATTATTAGCACCTGCAGGATTGTAATTATTGTATCCTGCATTACCTGTATACTGGTATGTGCCCTGCAAAGGAGCGTCAGGCGTACCAGTGCCGGCTGCATTCAATCCGTTATTATTAGGATTTTGTGTGTTATTCATTTTCTTCCCCTTTCAAAACCATGTATTATCTTCTTCGATTACATTGATCTCCATGTAGTCAAATGGAACTTCCTCTATGAAGCTGTCCTGCGTGAACCTGCATTTACTGGTCTTCTTGAAGTCATTAACATTGACAGAAAGCCATATAGGCTTTGGAAGATCAAGCTCATAGCATGCCTTCTCCAGACTTCCCATAACCTTATGAGTTCTGGTATCTTCTTCGTCATTGCAGATCACTGTATCTTGTAACATATGATTGTCTTTGAATAGTCTCACCCATAATCTGAACATTTTGTAATCTCTGCTCCTTCCATGCTTCTATTACTTTGCACTAAAATGAGCAAAATTGCAAACGGGATTTTCCTTACGGACAGTGTAAATTTACTGTAGGATTTAATGGGTTAAAGGAACCTTGATATGCCTTTGCCTTGTTGGCATCATAAGAATAAGCGAAATTTCATCCGCTCATTTTAGGCTATCATCATGAAGTTTGAGTGTCAATAATAGTCCACTTTCCATCGTACTAAACTAATGTAATTGCTACCGTACGCCACCCTTGACCGAACCCGACAGAAACGCTGCTTGGCTTTGCCGACGGTGAAGATGATAAGAACAGCTAATACTTCCCACCGTCGGGGACAACATCGTAGCGTTTCTGTCAGAACCCATCAAGGGCAAGC
>NZ_FOER01000046.1:0-11071 GCF_900110805.1 Butyrivibrio sp. TB
ATATAACCAGCCATCCTGCGTAGCAGGGCTTGCCCTTGATGGGTTCTGACAGAAACGCTACGATGTTGTCCCCGACGGTGGGAAGTATTAGCTGTTCTTATCATCTTCACCGTCGGCAAAGCCAAGCAGCGTTTCTGTCGGGTTCGGTCAAGGGTGGCGTACGGTAGCAATTACATTAGTTTAGTACGATGGAAAGTGGACTATTATTGACACTCAAACTTCATGATGATAGCCTAAAATGAGCGGATGAAATTTCGCTTATTCTTATGATGCCAACAAGGCAAAGGCATATCAAGGTTCCTTTAACCCATTAAATCCTACAGTAAATTTACACTGTCATTTTGAAATATTTACTAGACAAACTGTTTCAAATAATGTAATATAGTTTTCGAAGGAAATAAGCGAAAACACAAAATATTGTAAAATACTACATTTTGTAAAATCTAATTTTTGATTTTATAATTCTTGATTTTTTAAAAAAGTTGTAATAGTATACTATTAGTATACAAGAACCCATTAAGGGTATATATTCGGATTTTACCCGATCCGGATTTTACCATATATCATCCCTATGTAACTTATGACAAGACATCAAGTTAAGACAGCTTGGGAGAAGACGTGACTTCTTATGCATCGCATACTTTGGTCTTCTTACGACATCTATAGGACTTACATTTTGTAGTGTCATAGTTACAACACCAATCACTTAACCCCTAACGAAGAACGGCATCGATGTTACCCCATCGATGCCGTTCGCTATATGTCTTAATATTAGTGTACTGTCTCATTCATATTTGATCAGATCACTTGTCTATGAATTTATCTACTGCGTCATATAATCTTGCCAATGATCAGTTGCTGATCCTGTGACAGAAGTTCTGAATCTGTGAATCGGTATCAGCTGTATTCTTTAAAGGATTCTGAAGTGATAGAGTCTCAACAACATTGTTACCAATAAGAGCATCCTCAAGCTTTAGAAGCATCTTCTCAGCATTGCCGCTGGCAGATGAAGCGATGAGATATATACGCTTGCCCTGGATCTTGTTGTCACGAAGGAAAGCTCCAATAGAAGGCGCATAAGTACCAGCCCATACAGGCGAAGCTATTATGAGCTGATCGTAGTCACTTACATTATATTTGAGACTTTCAAGATTTGGAAGTTTATTAAAAAGAGCAGAATGCCCCCCTGCAAGGAACTTGCCAAGTCCCTTCCTTGGCGGCTCGGTATCAGGAATAAGGCGTTCTATATCAGCGCCAAGATACTCCTTAACCTTAGTAGCGACATATTCGACATTCCCCTCAAACGAATAATAGACCATCAAAGTCCTAACAGAATTTTCTCCCATAAAAACCTCATCTTAGATAACGTTATGTATAAGCGCATCCTATACATATTCCCCAGTGTTTCGCAACATGCAGTATAAACAATAAAATCAAGATAATAAAAGAAATAATAACGCGTAAAAATATAATAAACGATATCGAAAATATATACAACGCCAGTTTATGTAACAATATTTAATCATTTATAAATATTTTTCTGGTAAACAAGAACTTGATTTAAAAAGGTGATATATCAAATATTTATATAAATTGGACTATTTTTGCTTAAGCGAATCCCTTCAATCACAACACAAGGCATATACCGTGAAGCTTGCAAAGGGAGGATGGTGGAGGTGGTCTGCTGCAAGCTTTTGGGCGCGCGGGGGTAGATTATAGATCTTTTTCGCGCCTTTTGAAAGTGTTGTCTAATTCAAGAGCGTGCTAGACAAGGGTTTATATTCTTCTCGTGGTCTGCATGTCTGAGCGCAGCGAGTTTCAGACCACAGAATATAAACCATTGTATAGCATGCCTTGAATTACAACACTTTCAATGGCGCGAAAAAGATCTATAATCTACCCCCGCGCGCCCAAAAGCCCAGCAGCAGACCACCTCCACCATCCTCCCGTTTTTTGGGGGTCATATGCCCCTCAATATCCCCCGTAGAAGGGTGAGCGCATATGCTTTTCGTAGCATTCGGAGCAGATGTTATAGGGGGAGTTCCACTTGATCTGCTTGCCGCAGCTTCGGCACTTCCTCTTTACAAGCTCCTGTTTGGACAGAACCTCCATGATCTTCACCGCAATATCAGACCGTGCCTCGCTCACCTCTTCATACTCTTCAGGCAGACCGAAACGCGTCAGATAGTAGCACAGAAGATCGCATACCTGGTAGTTCTCTTCAAGGAATGATAAGTCTTCTGCATTGTAGGAAGTATTCAAAACCTCCGGAATGAACCTCCTGTAATCGAAGATATCATGCTCTATCTCGCAGTCAGCCATCTCTTCCCATATCATAAAAAGGTTGATGTTGTCTTCATCAAAAGGCATAGTGATGAACTTATATATAAGCTCCTTGTCATCAGTTTTCTGCTCAAGGAAGCGGCAGAGCTTGATCTCCACAGACAAGTCTGTCTGATTGAAAGCATCGTTTTTTTGCTGTATAGCCCCCCATCTTGTGAAAATATCCGACAGACTTCCATCAAGGCCAAGGAGTGATTCAGGGAAGGGGAGAGCCACCTTCTCTATAGGCTCAGGAGCAGATTTGAAAGCGTTTCTTATGAGATTTTTACGAAACTCTGCATTGACGTAGCCTATATCATATAGCCCTCGTCTTCCGGCTCTACCGCCTATCTGTAGGATTTCCTCGGTTCTAAGCGGGCGCTTGGTCACACCATCGAACTTCTCGGATTCAAGGAATACAACTCTTCTTATAGGCAGGTTCATGCCCATTCCGATAGCATCTGTAGCTACAACCACGCTTGTCTCACCATCTGTGAACTTCCTGACTTCTTCTTTTCTTACATCATATGGAAGAGCGCCATAGATGATACTGCATGATATCCCTATACCCTGAAGTTCAGCAGCGCATGCAAGCACATTCCTTTTGGAAAAAACGATAAGAGCATCCTTGTTCTGAACATCATCCGGGAAGGAGAAGTGATCCTTTTCAACAACCAGCTGAGTAGCCCTTTCGTGGGTTATGACTTCATAAGAATCTCCGCAGTCTTCAATGAGCTTGATGGCGATATCTCTGCCTTCAGGGGCGCCGCACAGGTGTACCTCATCTGCACATACACCTAGTATTGCAGCTGTCCACATGCGACCGCGCTGCCTGTCAGCTATCATCTGTATCTCGTCTATGACAGCTACGTTGTAGTGTTTGGCGGTGTCCAGCATCTCGATGGTAGATGCCTGATGATCCCGTATATCAGGACATATATCCTCTTCACCTGTCTTCATGCGGCATGGTACCCCATCTGCTGTGAGCTTTTCGTATACTTCATGAGCCAGAAGGCGCAAAGGCCCCAGGTATATGCCGACAGCAGCTCTTTCAAGAGCCTGTATGGAATCATAGGTCTTACCGGAGTTTGTAGGACCTATATGCAGGATGAAGTGCCTTTTCATCCTCCTTGCAGCAGGATATAGATCCGGATAGTAGTCAGGTATTTCTTTTAGTATATTTGCAGTCAGAAGCTCTGCAGCAGATTCTTCTTGCCTTTTGGCTTCTTCAAAGTCGTGATATCTTGGATTGTACCACAGCATATCCCTTATATCTTTGATACTGTAAGGAGCACTTATCATGTTATAGCAAGGATCCATGACCCTGTTGTAAACACGTGCTTTAATAAGCTTTCTGATACGCAGAGATTGCTTTGGCGTAGTGCAGGAATCTATATAATCGCTGACCTCTTTGGAGGATGCGATTATCTTATCCTCCATTTTGCCGTAGAGAGCATTTCTAAGATGTCTGCTTAGAAGGATGCTCATGCTCTTCTTCTCAAGCTGATCCAGAAATACTGAGTAGTTGTCTGCTGTAATGGGAGCTTCTGACTTGAAGTATGTAACCTTCTGAGTTTTAAAGAAATTAACAAGTTCTTTTGACAGATCATCTATAAGCTCTTCATCCTGCATTATTATCTGCGAAGGATCCATTCTCTCTATATAAGCAACAGCCTTGCCAAAGCGCTCCTTCTCCAGCTTTTGCTCAGGAGTGCCGACTTTGTTCTTTTTCTTATGACGTTTTTTCTTAGAAGTAGTGTCCTTGGTATCCGGCGAAGGACCGTTTTGCGATTTTGCATCCACTGGTGCACTGCTATTAATATTATTATCAGAAGCTTCCACCAATAGTCTATTAATGGCAGAGCTGTCTGCATTACCGCGTATATTTTTCATAGGTAAACCTCTTGCTGTTTTACAAAATAATACTGATACTGCACCGACCAAGTGGGAAGTATCAGTTCATGATAAAAACGTTGTGATCGTTCCGTACAGACATAGTGCCAGGAAGAATCCAAATCCGATAGTAACAAAGGCTGTCTTGAACCTTCTTCCTTTTGGAAGCTCCATGGAAGCTTGTTCTATGCGGAATTCTTTTTTGGCAAAAGATTTGATCCATAAAATGATGCCGGCTATAAATAAGATAAGCTCAGCCAGTATATACATTCCATATATAGCGATCCCTGATATCTGCTCAGGTGATAATGTCTGTATAACAGTAGCAGCGTCACTTGACTGCAGGCTACTTAGCACCTCGTCAGAGACAAGGGATCCTATCGTAAGAGGTATCACAGATCCCCAGAAATTAAAAGCCATATGAAGTCCGATAGTATATCTGATGTTGCCGGAGCGGATGTAGATGTATGCCAGCAGAAGTCCAAGTGCAAATGCATAGAAGATCTGGAAGATATTCATATGAAAGAGGCTAAAGCATAGTGCTGAAAAGATAAGAGAGAGCATCTCCCCGTATTGCCTTGTTCTGTCTATCACGAATTTTCTGAATATCATCTCTTCAACGATTGGAGCCAGTACGACTACAGTTCCTATCTGCCAGATATTGACTTCTGTAACCAGGTCATTAAGAGGGTTGGTGGCAGATCCGTCAGAAAGGGCAGAAGCAAGCAGTATACTAAAAATATTCAGAAGTAAAGTTAGAGGTATCATCATCACAAAGTATGATATCAGCTTTGATACAGGTATCTTCTTTTTGTCAAAAGGAGCTTTGGGAGCAATCCTGAAAAAGAGCATAGTAAGCGGAAAAGCGATCACATACATAGGGATCAGAATGAGGACATAATTAGCCCAGTCAGAAGATGCGATCGACGGATCGCCTTTTGAGAGGATTATAAGTGCGATCTGCATTATTATTTGGAAAAAGGTTGAGATTATACCAAATAAAAACAGGCCAAAGGCTGATATATTGTATGCAAAGCGCCCCTTTTTGACCTTGATATCATCGGATATAACACTAGCTTCTAAATTAAAATTATTGTCCATATACACCTCAAATAATCTGGTTAACAAAACTTCCATATAAAAGAATTATGACTCATACATGATTTTACCATGAATACAGCCATACTGAGAACTGCTAAGGCCATATGCAGATGCGATCAGGCGGTCGAGTTCTTCATATTCAGACATGTTAGTAATATCAAAGTGAGCATCAGCACACGATATCGGAGGATCATGCATTTGTGAATCCATGATCCTATCCACAAGCTCTATGATCTTGGCCTGTTCATCTTTGCTTACAACAGGGATCGGTATCTGTTCAAGGTGAGATCTTAGAACTTTGACAGAATTAAAACTCTTCTTATAATAAAAGCCTGCCGGTGATGAGTTGAGAACAGCCAGTATATATTTGATATCAAGCCCCGGCAACTTTGGTATTAGTATATTGCAGCTATTAAGAGATACCATACCTTCCTTGTCATAGGCAAATATCAGATCCCTGTTGATGAAGCGGTACACAAGCTTCTCTGGCTGCCTGTAGACATCTTCATCTGCAACCTGCTGGAAGCTTTGCGGATCAAACTTTATGAATCTGTCAGGAACTGATATGTGATATCTTGAGATATCGCTTCCCTTAAGGACTACCTCGTAGCCATCCGGTATATTTGCGTATTTATGATCTATATTATTTGAATCATTTATATCGTAAGAAGATAACGGCGTTCTTCTTCCAATACTGTTCCCACGTGCACCGTCAATCCTGTCTATTATGAATCTTTCATTACCGCCCGTGACTATCCCCAGAGCGAATATCGCATTATCTTTAAGATATACACGATCCGGAGAGTGCATAGCTTCTAGAATAGAGTATTCCTCATCATTGCAGTAGAAGCTTAGACTATCAGCAGATACTTTTCTATTAGAATTTATGGCAAAAGAAGATGAGCATTCCCAGGAAGCTTTTGATCCTGAGAGATCTTCCACTATCATACCTTTTGTATTAATAGAATCGCCTGTCTTTAATAGCTGCAGTATTACACAAGGACAAGCTACATTACTAAATACATTACCAAGATATGCAAGGTAAGTAATATTACAGCAGGATATTATAAGCTTTCTAAGAGCCTTATGGATCTTTACTGTAAGAGCTGCTTCAGGGAGTACAAATGAAAGCTTGCCACCTTTTTTCAAAGTCAGAAGCGCCTTCTCTGTAAATATAGCAAATGACTCAACAGATTTGCCGCAGGCGGTTTTGTATGTTTTCTTATAAAGCTTATTTTCTGATTCGCCAAAATCATATCCCCATGGCGGATTGCCTATAATATAATCCGGGGCAAAAGACTCATCTTCGAACAGATCACAGGTCTTATCAGAAAGAAAGTTGCCACATCTTATGTTCTTCTTGATAACAGGGATGTACGCAGCGCCGTATCTAAGTGCAAGACCTATCCTTGCTATGCAGACACAGATAGGATCTATATCGCAGCCGTATATATTCTGACACTCTATATCATCAGGAAGCTGTATCAGAAAGTTCCCGCTACCACAGCAGGGATCGAGGATCGTAAGATCTTTTGACGCATCCTTAAAGGGCACGTCATTATTAGGATCATTGTCTTCATAGCAGGATTCTATATGCAAGTTGTCAATGGACTTTCTGACAATATCAGTTGGAGTATAGTAAGAGCCTGCATTCTTCCTGCTACCTATATCTCTTAAAGACATGTATAGAAGACCGAGAGTATCAACTCCCGGCTCATATTTGAAACTTAGTGATACAAGGTATGGATGGCGATCCTTAAGATTTTTTAATATTCCTTTGTAAGATGAAGGTTCAGAGGTATCATTTATTGTCTTATCTGTATCGAAAGTAGAATCAGATTTTTTATAAGGTAACGTATCAGAAATCTTATAAGAAAATGCCAGTTCATCTATAAGTTCTTCTACGTATTCATCGAAGACTTCTTCGCCAAAGGCATCATGAAAAAGCTGCACCGCATAATATGCAAGAATGCAGCATATATCAGCCCCTGATAATATGATTTCATTACTTGTCAGATAATCTGAAAGATCCCTGATTTTAGGAAGACAATCGCAGTCTTTTGGAACATAAGAATTATAGAAAAAAGATCCTGATACGAACTTCTTGTTGCGGCGACTATTTAGCGCCTGTATCCTGCCGGAGGCTATATCATTTTTGATTGATGCAACATATTCTTTTGAAAAAGATGGCTCTATAGAGTCAGAAAGATCGGCTTTGATCTTGCCAAGTCTAAGCCAGTTCTTACCCGTTGCTTCTGAAATTGAAAGCTCATTGCACAGCTCTTTTAACGTCATTTTCAAAATTATCCCCTAAAATGTGAAAGAGACAGATCGCGGGTGCTTTAGCCATAAAGCCACTGCGCTGTCTCTTCCCTGCGCCTATCCACGACAAGGCCTTTTAGTCCTGCCGCTGCGCTGCGCCAAAAGCGCTACTCCTACCGCAATTAATGTTATTGGAATTCATAGAGCGTGTCAACTGCAAAAGTGATGATGACCTTTTCTTGCCACTATAGGTATGATAAACTGTATGCTGAAAAAGAAACTAATAATGTTTGTAATGACCCTTTAAACGGAAAGATGGAGAGATATAATGGAGAAGATAGCAAGTTTTACAGTTAATCATTTAGACCTTATGCCCGGAGTTTATGTTTCAAGGAAAGATAAAGTCGGAGCAGAGACGATCACAACTTTTGACCTTAGGATGACAGCTCCTAACAGAGAGCCTGTCATGAATACAGCAGAGATACATACCATAGAACATCTTGGAGCTACATTTTTAAGAAATGATCCTGAGTACAAGGACAGAGTTATCTATTTTGGACCTATGGGATGCAGGACAGGCTTTTATCTTGTAATGGCAGGTGATCTTACAAGTAAGGATATCGTATCCCTTGTGACCAGAATGTTTGAATTTGTAAGAGATTTTGAGGGAGACATCCCTGGAGCAGCTGCAAGAGACTGCGGCAACTACCTTGATCAGAATCTTCCTATGGCCAACTTCCTTGCACGCAGATATCTTGAGAATACACTCTACGATATCAAGGATGACAGACTCGTATATCCTGAGTGAGTTAATTCCCACCACCTAAATGTAATGAGCTTTTTTGCTGAGATATTATAAAGGCTGATCAAGTACCGATACAAAGACGATATATCGGATGATGTACTGATTCACTGGAGTATTTGATTTTTTTGACATAGTAAAAGGAGACACTGATGGCTTATAAAATTGGTATTATAGGTGCAATGGATGTTGAAGTTGCAACATTAAAAAAGGACATGACTATAGCAAGGACTCTGTCTCGCGCGTCAATGGACTTTTTTGAAGGTAAGATCGGAGATACTGACGTAGTTGTAGTAAGAAGCGGTATTGCCAAGGTCAATGCCGGTATCTGTGTACAGATTCTTGTAGATGAGTTCAAGGTTACCCATATCATCAATACAGGTGTTGCAGGATCCATGGATGCAAGGATCAATATAGGAGACATAGTTCTTTCTACAGATGCCTGCTATCACGACGTAGATGCAACGATCTTTGGATACAAGAAGGGTGAAGTTCCGCAGATGGGAAGACTTGAGTTCCCTGCTGATGAGTGGTTAAGGAATAAGGCCAAAGAAGCTATCAAGGCAGCAGATCCTGACCTTGGCATCTTCGAAGGACGCGTTATAAGCGGAGATCAGTTCATAGGTGGCGGCGTTTCCAAAGAGCCTTTGAAGGAATTTGGAGCTCTGTGTACAGAGATGGAAGGAGCTGCCATCGCTCAGGCTTCTTACCTTAATAAGGTTCCTTTCGTTATCATCAGAGCTATTTCAGACAAGGCTGACGGATCTGCAGAGGTTGAGTATCCTGAGTTTGAGGCCAAGGCTGCCAAGGACTGTGCAAGACTTGTTGAGTACATGATGGCGCATCTGGACTGATATAGATACGTAGATGAATCTGATTATTAAGACTCCCCGCAATCGGATAGATTGTATGGGGAGCCTTTTAGTTTAGTTTTGCTTTAGATCCAATGTCTGCACTGGAAGATAGTCGCAGACAATTGCATACATATCTTTTTGAAGTCCAAGGTTATGGCAGGCTGCCCGTTCGTAGGCTGACAGAAGAGCTGCCATCTTCTGGGGCGTTAATTTTTTTCTCCTGTTATAATTGACCATCAGGAACAGGAACATATTCACATGCATGATAGCAGATACAGCAAAATGAACAAAACTATAGTTTTCATATATCTCGCCGTAGCACTGCTGGACATCATATTGAAGATACCGTAAGAGTGCTTCCATCCTTGTAGGATCTTCTCTTATAAAATCTGTGACCATGGATTTCCAGACCTTCTGACCCTCGATCTCTGTTTTTAGGTCAAACTTGTGATGATACCACTCTATAGTTCTGTTGATCATAGAGAATGGCCTGGAATCCTGCATATCAAACTGGGTATTGATAAGTCTGTTAAGAGCCATTATAGGAAGGGGAAAATATGACCTTCCGGCATCAGGCATATCGTCTGTCTTGCATAGTTCATAGAAATATAAAGGCCGCCCATCATCTTTGGTAAGCTTCATATCTTTATGCTCCAGAACAGTATCCTGTGCATACTGGCAATAAGCCAAAAGGCTGTGGAGAATCCTGTCCATAGTAACAGGATCATAGATAAACTGAGGCTTTACGTTGAGCATCTGTATGAGCTCTTTTTGCGAAGTAAGAACTATCTCTTCAAACTGGGGATCGTCATTGCTGCCGTGCCGTACGCGTTCTATCTCTTCATCGCATTCTATAAGAGAAGGTCTCTTGTCTCTTGACAGGAGCATATCACTAACATGAATGCATGAAAGATCCAGATTCATGGTGGCAAATGTTCCGTAATTTCTGATCTCGCGAGGGTATTTGCGGCAGATTTCGGGCATGTATTCTGCGCCAAGCTTTTTTTGGATGTTGCATAGACCACTCATTCCATGGAATATACAACTTCCGCTGTCATAGTTGAAGTAGTTCTTGTCAGGACCTGACAGACTTAATCTAAGACATTTTCCCCAGATACCGTCCTTTTCAAGAATCCTTTCCTTAGTCTTATCATCAACTATTATGCGCCAGCCATAGCAGCAGGTCTCGGGGCACTCCCCTGCAAGGCATTTGAATTCATCAAAAAGCTCATTCTTTAAGACTTTCACAATGCTGATCCCATTTTAATTAAGAGTTGTTGGATTAGATAAAAAGTGTTACGTATTTATTATATCATGTAAACAAAAAAGGACTCGAACAGGCTTGATAAATTCTGGTGATTCTTTTATAACAAATTTACCGATGTGCATTTGAGTAAAAGCTTTTTGAGTAAAAACATTTCACAAGCGTCGCAGGGCAGGAAGCCCACTACTCTTGAGTGGTGGGAGGAATGCCCGTTTTAGCAACGCATTTTCTTTCTAAATATTATTGTTCTTCGCCAAAATAAATAATATAATGTTTTTGGTGAAGAAAGTAGGTGTTTTATATGGAACAGACAATTACAGCAAAACTTCAGATTTTAGTTAATCCTTCAGATAAGCAGATTCTCTGCGATACAATGAAGGCTTATTCTGATGCCTGTAATTATGTATCTGAATACATATATAGAACTCGTAAACTTAGCCGTTACAGTGTACAGGAAAATACTTATTATCAAGTACGAGAGACTTACAATCTCCGTTCTCAGATGACAGTATCTTGTGTACGAACAGTTATTGCTAAATACAAGACCATTCTCGAAAATCAGAAAGAGTGGAT
>NZ_FOER01000039.1:0-22183 GCF_900110805.1 Butyrivibrio sp. TB
AAAACAGCAAAAAGAAGTTTTAGTAAAGACAGCGCAGGCTATGCCTAAATCAGATGCTATGGACAGGCTAATAAAAGAGCTACTTGGCGACAGACTTCTGGAACTTAGTAGATATGTGATGCTGGATACGCTAAACAGATCCATGACAATAGACAAAACAGCACTTA
Source organism: Butyrivibrio sp. TB (assembly GCF_900110805.1). NCBI lineage: Bacteria > Bacillati > Bacillota > Clostridia > Lachnospirales > Lachnospiraceae > Butyrivibrio > Butyrivibrio sp. TB. The sequence continues at coordinate 168 of NZ_FOER01000039.1, forward strand.
TAGATGCTGGATATACGCTAATAACTCATTAATGGGCGGGTCAATTCACAGTGTAAAAATCGGGATTTAGAAATAAATCTGACCCACCTCTAAAATCGCTAGTTTTGATTTTAAGGTGGGTCAGATTTAAGTATAAAAGTGGGTCAATTTTACTTGACAATCAACAGCCGGCCATAAACGCCAATATTTGCTTTAACGACCGATTACTATTCTGATATGCTTTATACAACTCTTTCTTGATGCGTTCGTTCCTCACGCTTTTCCGGAACGCATCCATAACTTTCTTGGCTTCGATTTCCTGCTTTGTTGTCTGAAGCTCCAAAAGCTTGGCGGACAATGCATCGCATTTTTCCTGAACCTTGGCAAGTTCAGATTCAACCTTTGATATTTCTGTTTCTATGGATGATATTGATCTCATACGTGGCATGTTATTGTTGATTGTCAAGTAAAATTGAAGTACATAGGCACCTCCATTTAGTGTAACTATTACACTAAAGCAATACCACATATTCGATTGGTTCGCAAGCAAAAGCCTTATTTTATGGGGTTTTTGAGGATTTTTTCGTCGTTACACTTAGTTAGTGTAACCCACATAGGAAGTTCACATTAAAAGATTTGGTCATAAAAATCGTTCAGATATTAAAAGCTTACTTTTTCAAATATTGCTTTTGAATCCATTTTTTTAAACAATATCCTGAAATAATACCATTAATAAAAGGAATTAAAACCTTATACATGATATAGCGAATCTTTACAGAACTATTTGCATTAAAATAGCTATTGTTATAATCATCTTTTGAATAAAAAGCATTTTGTTCATAGTAGCCCAAATATAACCTTTTCAATGGATGATTACTGTTATGATACCAAGGTCTTATAAATGATGCTCCGCTAAAATGAATAATAGCGGGATTATTCATTGCTTCTTCCCAAGCATTTCTATCATAATAATGCCTTTCATCAAGGCTATAAGCACTGCAAATAGAGGCATATGTCTTATACATGTAATTAGGACTTTGAACATTATACTTCAGTGGAAGTTTATAAATCTCATCCCCTAGCACAACATTCAACAAATCCTGATCTGGTAGAGGATAATCGCTTCTTACATTTTGCATATGACTTATAATCCGTTGCCTGCACTTTTTATCTCTCCATCTCGCAATATCAAAAAGGATAACACCTGAATTATAATAATTATTATCCTGCTTCATATCCAATGATTTAACATATTCACGCTGGGTACAATCTACTGCCATGGATATGACACAATCATCAGAGAGACTTACATTATAAGCTTCTTCAATACCAGCTACTATAAGAGTATCACAATCAATATATAAAGCCCGGTCAACACTTGCAGGTAACACATCATCAATAAAAAAACGTGCATATGCGGTAAAACTCATCTTACCTTCATAATTAAATCCTACAGAAGTATGTTTCCTCATCTCATCTGAAAATGATCTTATATCTATAAACAATATATTCCTTCCGTATTTCTGAGAAATCGATTTTAACTTATCTTTATTAACATCTGATATTCCGTCATCAAGAATATAAACACTAATTATATCAACACTTTTATTGCTTATAAATAAGGATTCCATTGAAACCCCGGCCAAAAAAGCATAATTATCATCTGATGCATAAACTATATTCATTAATTATATTTCCCTTCAGAAATCAATTAAACGGCTTACATAGCAACCTGTTAGCCATAGCACTTGTGCTAGTAATCACAGAAAAAATAAGCGTACAAAATATACACATCGCTGTATATAGCAGAGAACATAACACAGAATACCCATACACACCGATTGAACGCAAAGCTTCTATAACAATTATCACTATAAACTGTGCAAAATAAAATATCTGACTATTCTGACATATGAAGCACAAAATACTGTCTATAATGCCTGATTTATTACTATCATTGCCGCAATCATCACTATTTTTATATTTTATAATTGAACCATTATCTTTTATTTGCAATATCAAATATACCAGAGATAGTATCAATCCTGCTCCAAGAACAGTCAACACCATAAGTAAAAGAAGTTCGGTCCCTATACTACTTTCACTTTGGGCATTAACTTTACCAGTTATGATTACAACTAGTATCCAAACACCTACATATGCCAATGCGTTAAATATCGCCTTCCAAACATTTATCGTCCATGTTGTGCCGATCATAAATATAATAACATAGGCAAGTATTTTGCCAATTGAAGGATTTTTGTACATAAGAAACGCTATAACTATTATTAGTAGCAAAAATAGAATACTTCTTGTTGGAATAATACCTTCTTTCTTAGTGACTTTAGAACTTAGCTCATAAAGAATTATAGCAAAACATAATACTGGAAAATACCACATATTATGAGCCGATAAATCGATTTCTTCCAAAAGGGTTCTTTCAATTCCCAAATAAGAATGTACTATAACACGAAATAACACAAGAATAAATATATATACGGCAGAACAAATTAGTAAATTCAACAATTTTCTAATTCTGTATGTTAATTCATGTTTGATAGTATGGTTCGAATACAGATAACCGCTTATCATCATAAATGTTGGAACATGTGTCGTAAAAAAAAACAATATACAATCGTTACGAACATTAGTATCAATCTCCATACTTCCCCACGTATGATATAAGATCACCAAGATAGCAGCTATTGCTTTGGAATATGTTATATACTTGATATTATTTTGTGACTTCCCCATTTAAGCATTCTCTCTTATATAGTTATTGATCAATTATAAATCTGCTTTACGTCATCAGAATAACTGTCATGATAAGGATACAAAACTGAATTCATGAATCCATAACCATGCCTGAAAACTATAAAAACCCACTCTGCCATTCCTTTTGGAAGATGTGTATATAAAAATCTCAGGAATTTCTCCTTACTTCCCATATTAGGAGAAGGATATTCATCAATATTGTTCCACGGGTTCTGCTCCTTACGACAATAATCCCACCACATCTTTTTCAACGGATGAAGAGTATTCTTCTCATGAGGTCTAAAAACAAATGTCTGTGGAATATGTATTATCTCAGGATGCTCATATGCTTCCTTAATATCTTCTTTAGTCATAACTGGTGCATTATTGAATCTGACTTTATTACGCCATTCAAAATAATAAGTAATTCCATAAATATTATATTTCAAAGGCAGTTGTGCCATATCATTCTGAAACTCTGTATTTAAAAGTCCCTGATCTTTTGAACCATATATATCACCGTACTTTTTGATTCTGGAGATCAAGCGCTCTTCACAGTTCTTTTCACGCCATTTACTGAGATTGAAGTAAACCATCTCAGCAACACAATATCTATGTGAACGTTTAAATCTGCGCTCATAAAGCTTTTCAGACCAGTTCATTGCAATTGGATGACCTTCAAAATCAAAGTCGATGAGTTCATGAAGATCACCAGTTACCAGAGTATCTGTTCCGATGCTAATGAGCTTGTCTACATCTGTATTCTTAAAATATCTATCTATAAGGATTTTGTAATATGTAACATAATTATTCCTATGTGCAGGAACCCCCCATGATATTATCTCCTTTTCCCAAGAAGATGCATCAATAAAGGTAATCTCTGATTGTATATTGGGAAAATTATTTTTTAGAATATAGAATTTATTTTTATTCTCCTCAGACATATCTCCTGAGGCTATATAGATATTGTAAAAATAGTCCTTACTAGCATTAGTATATAGAGACGTAATTGCAGTCCCAAGCATGAAGGCAAAGTTATCTCCACTTTGGAAATATACATTTATTCTTTTCATTTTTTAAAACATCTCCAATCTCTCTTTATAAAACGCCCTGTATATAATACCACACTAATGAAATGTTATCTCATAATCATATACCAGAATTATTCACAGCCTAATTACATAGCCGCATAACTACCATATTTAAACTGCATATTTAACACCAATGATCATTCAAGCCGTAGTTCTCACTAGGATGATGAAAATCTTCTACAGGCCATTGATGATTCTTGTAAAATCCAGACAAGGTTCTTGAATTATCCTGACACGCAGTAAATCCTCAACCATAAGAACCTGTTAATGCTACCATATCCATGCGATGATTTCCCTAATACATTTAGGAAGGTTTTTTCATGAATACTACACAAATAGTTCATCAGACAAATCTTAATAAGTGGGCTGACATAATCCGTGATCAACAGTCTAGTTCTTTGACTGTAAAAGATTGGTGTTCACAGCATCAGGTATCAAAAGATCAGTTCTATTACTGGAAGCGTAAGCTTAGGGATAAGTTTGTTGAATCCCAGCTTCCAAATATTATCCACATCTCTTCTCAAATTTCGGAACCGTGTTGCACAAGTTGTACAACTGATGCAACAGTTCCAACTCCTTCTTCTTCAGAACCAGAGTGTTTACCAGCTTCGCCATACCCTTCACCATGATCACAAAGCCGTATCAATACTCATCCATCTTCCGGATATTTCCTTTGCTAAAATACCCTCTGTCCAGGATGAATCCGATGTTCTTATACCCGTAGCCTTTTGCCTTCCCAAGCATGAATTACAGCTGGGATATATCAGCTATGCTACCGAGATAAGTCTCGTAAAAGAGTGGTTTTGCGTTCTTTGTGTCATAAGCGATGGAGTAGTTGAAGATCGGTGCCCCGAAATCAACCTTGGCTTCTCCGAACTCCACCATCTAGATGTTCCCGGTTTAACTGTTCTTATTCGTTGAATCATACGAAATATAGATTTTTCTCTCTATGATCACAGGTTGAATTCCAAATCCTTGCCTTCAAACTGTCTTTCCAATAGTTCAGGGATTTTGTACTCTTCCAGGCTCTTCTGGATCACAATGTACGTTCCAATCTTAAGGCAACTGCTGCGATTCGAATTGAAATTTTCCTCTGGAAGTTCTACTTCCAGAAAGTAAATCAGGAAGTTCTGGTTCGGCACCATCATCCCTTTATCCACTTTCGAGAGTTTCCCGATGATCATTCTCTTCGGGATGATGTACTGTCTGTCTGGGTAGTATTCACGACCAACTTCATAGTTAACGTAGATGGCATCACTCTTTTTCTTCGTGATTATCTTGCCCTTTTCATCCGGTACTTCGACGAGAAAATCCATGCCATCTGTTGCCTCATCGCACTTGCCTATGGTAGTTGCTTTGGGTACTGTGTAATGCTTTTCAGAACTGTAATTCCTGTCGAAGGTGTAGTAAACATACCTCACACCCTTGATCTTTTTTACTGTGCCCCCCTCGTTTTCAAGCGGTATCACCACAAGATACTTTTCATACATGGCAGCCTCCATAGAGAATTAATTATCTCTCTATGGAGGCTGCCATGTTTATCACTCAAAATCAAGCTAAGCCCGCATAAAATCTGGGTTTTTCGATTTTACGTACCCTCATTTTGGCTGCCGAGAGTTAATTATCGAGGAAGTTTACAAATAATGATTCTGTTTTAGAGCTTACTATTATCCTTTTTTATCTCACTCAAGTAATGCACAAACTCAAACACATTAGAATATGGATTGCATTCATGAGAAAACAAATCACCATGTGCTTTACTTTGTTCCCTATGCAATATTATTGACTCTTGAATTGCATTTTCTCTTTTATCCAAAATCAAATCAAAAATATCTGTTGTCTCTGAATAGTTAGGTATATCTTTTTTTACTAAACTCTTTATTAGTTTTTTTATCTCTTGGGCAGTTTTACCAAAAGGAGGTTTCCTAAAATGCATAACAAACCAAATTTCAAAACAAGGATTCGAAAAAATGCACTCCAATCCTTTATGTTTATATCCTCTTACTAAATCTATTGCCTGTTTAATATTAGGATTAGAAATGGGATCAGAATCAAAAACACAGTAGCATCTATCTCCTAATTCAATATCTACATCATTTCTATCAATAAATTCTTTTGCATACTTTACAATTCCAACTGCATCTGTATGATCCGTTTCTAAGGGAATGACAAAAATACCTTTCTTTCTGTTATCATAGTGTTTTAAGTAAATTTTCTCAGTACAACCTTCAGCAATAATATAAATGTTGCAGGGTTTATCCTTATTTTTTTTGCCTTTTACTTCTTCCCCTCGTTTTCTCACCCCCATAATTCCCCCTTAATATTTGGAATTGCACCATATCGACCTTTAAGATAACCAAGCTCTATATTATCTTTTTCTCTAATAATATAGTCATCCAACAGTTTCACATATGTCCCACCATTTTCATCCTTGTCAACCAAGTATACTTGTTCAGGGGACAAAATATTTAAAACAGAACTATCATGCGTACTAAATATCATCTGAACCTTACCTTTATTACGTGTATCATTGTTAAAAAGATTTATATAATATTCTGTTAATTTAGTATGATAATTTCTTCCCATCTCATCCTCAATAATTAGTCCCCCTCCGTCTCTAAGATATAAATACTGTGCAATATCATTTATTACATCTTGCGTACCTGATGAATCATCTGTCAGTTCTAGTGTATATTCTTCACCACATGCAGATTTATGAGTAACACAAATAACAGGAGTATCTTCAGGAATAGACTCCGGCACAAATTCGCTTTCTCCCATAAGCTGTCCAAAAAAAGTTGCAAGAGCATCTCTTTGTTGTTTTTCCAACCTCCTGTTTTTTATAAACAAATCAGAAATATTAAAGTCTGCTTTTGATAAGCTTTCCATCAGAATATTCTTTAAATCATCATCATTCAACACTTGTTCAATTACCTTGCTCGTATTCATATCACTATACTGCCTAAACATTCTTTCAAACCATTTATACACTGGTTTTACTCTTTCATATCCCCACTCTGCTGCTACTGATAAATAGAGCCTATTTGAATTAGTTTTTTTAGAAATATCAGATTGAATACTAATATCAATTTCCTTAAAATCGTATTCCTCATTTCTAGTCGACTTTCGTTCAAAGAGTGTTACAGGTCTTTGTGAATAATATGCTAAAAGGTACTCTTCCATAACTTGAATTGAATTAATTGAAAACCCATAGACATATTTAACTCCATCCTCAATAAAAATATACTCGAACGAAGTAGAGTCATTTCTGCTTGCAGAATCTAGCATGAATGGCTCAACATTTATCCTTGCTGACTCTTTTCTTTTTATTGTCAGATTAATAAACCTAATAGAAAAAAATAACGAATCCAAAATATTGCTTTTTCCACTAGCATTTGGCCCTATCAATCCAATAGTTTTATATAGTCTTGTTTTTTCCTCATTGACCAGCACCTTTTCATCTGTCTCGTTCACAAGTGAAGAGAAATTAATAATGACTTCATCTTTTATCGACTTATAATTTTTAACCGAATATTGAATTAACATCTTTACCACCTATGTTTTTAATACTTATCTTTCCATCAACAATCCCTTACTCATTGCTTGCGTATCGTTAATAACCAATACTTGTGGTCTCCAAAGCACATTCATAGTCTTACGTCCTGAAATCTTTTTCTGTAATTCATCCCTAATCGGAATAAGCCACTCCTTCTTAAATCCATGTATCACCAGTAAAAAGACCAGTTTTGTATCATTTATATTCACTGAGCCTATTTTTGTTCTCAGTCCTCTTTCAATCCAGACTCTTTGAAATATTTCCAAAGAATCTACAAACTTATCAAATATCTCATCCAAAAACTCTTGAAATCGTTCCTGACCTCCTTTGCCCTCAGGATTCGGTGCGGAGGATTTCGCTTCCACAAACAACAGGTTGTCATCCTTATGAAGAATAAACTCTACAGACGAAATTTGCTTAATGCAAATGGTTTTGTATATATCAGATTCCTCTATATAGAATAACTCTTCATCATCATAATTACCAAACACCATATTGGATTCTTTTATCTGAACCACTCAAAGCACCTCATCAACTTCTTCTTCATAAAGCCTTACTGACTGTTCAATTATGGGATTAACTGGCATACCTTCTTTAAAATCATGTACTACGAAATCTTTCTCTTGGGGCATAATGCACTTTATACATGATTCCTTATCCTTCAATGCCATCAAGTGCATCTTTTTGATTACAAAATATGAATGACTTGATATAAAAAACTGCATTTTTGATTGCTTAGTCAATTCTTCAATAATATCCAAAAGCTTTATTATTGCATCTGGATGCAATCCTGCCTCCAATTCATCTATAAAAATAATTGAATCATTTGATATATACTCATTGTTTAGTAGTCTTTCCAGCATACCTAGCTTTCTGATTCCATCAGATGCAGTACCAATGGTATATTTAATCCCATCTTTTACATATTGCCATTTGTTACTATTCTCATCCAATTCTATCGAGCCGCCCATCATCTTCATTAAGCCATCTCTAGGCGTCTTCATCATTATCTCAGAATTAGCTGGCATTAACTGCAGAGCTCTTGCCAAATCGTACTGAGAATCGTCAAAACCAAAGACCTTATCTATATCACGGCTTCTCAAAATAATTTTCTGGATTGAAAACACTTCTCTGGCAGGAATGAAAACAGAATTATAATTCAGTTGTCCTATATTATTGTCTGCATCATTAATAGCTACCGTGGCTTTTTTACCAAATTTAATGCTAAAGGAGGAATGATTATCTTCTACAAGCACATTGCATGTAGTGGAACTATTATTTACAAGTTCTCCCAAAGCATCAGCCTGAAAAGTCCAACGAAGTTTGTCCGCTATGATATCATTAACCCTTCTGATATCGTCGCCTTTACCATATTCCTCAGCAGTCTTATGTATCGCATATAAGGCCTTTAATAAAAAGGATTTTCCTGCACCATTTTCTCCTATTACAAGGTTTATCTTTCCAAGATCATCAATTTTGGCATTTTCAATAGGGCCAAGATTTTCTATTTCAAATTTATTAATCATATATTGCTCCTAAAGGTTAAATTTTCTCACCACAAGAAAGCTCTTCAAATGTTATATTATGGCCTTCACGTACCAGTCTATCTAATTCCATTCTATCAACCGGAATCGGATTCCATATGCTTAAGCTGTCTAACATACTCTATAATCTTTTCATTTATATAAAGGAGTTTCTCAACTGCATCCCTGTACGTCTTACAAGCCTCTTCACTCTCCACAGTCCCATGAAATGACTTATTACGTACTTTTATAATTCCTTCTATCATTTTCTTATCTATTACAGTATCCTTACCAAATCTGCTATACTTTTTAATGTTCATCCATTTAAGAATATTCAACAATTTTTGGGCTCGTCCAGTATCATTCATCTGCAATAAACACTTTTTAACCCCTGATAATATATTTTTCTTTTTCTCGGGCGATATCTCTTTATCAATGGTCTTTATTATATTCTCAACTTCAGTTGCTGTAAGATATGTTTTAGCTCCATTATGATCAGCATATTTCTGTTCACAGAATTCTATCATAGCAAATAGATGAAAAAACTTACTCTTTACTTTTTCTATCCCCAGCGCTGAATAGTATTCATTTATTAGAAACTGCAAATCATCATCTGCTTCCCCAAGCCACCCCTTAATATCAATCTCGCTTTTAGATATTGAAGTCGTAGCTAATCTATAAACACTATCGCACATATAAACACGGTCTTCAATGTATAATTCTACAGCATCTCCATTATCCTTTTTTAAAGAATTAAAACGTGCTTCTTTGTATGGGAGATATTCGTCACGATTCCATTCTGCCCTACTCCAATTTGGTTCAACCCTCGGCTGATACAAATGCCTGTTTGAATTATGTTTAATTATCAAGAGGCTAAGCTCCTTGCAAAGCTTGTTTACAATTTTTTCCGCATACTGTCTTGCATACTTTTCATCATCAACCAAAAGGCCATCAATTTCGCATGTAAAATACGGATCCACAGAATCGTTTAGAACTGATGCCATTTCTCTACCTTTAACCTGTCCAGTAGTAGTGAATAAGCTTATCGTTAATGTATCTTTAAAAACATATCCATCATGAGATCCTGAAATATCAAAAGATTCAGTAATTCTATCGTCAAGCTTAAATCTCGACTCCGAGTCCGGATTAGACGAGTTTATATCAAATCTATTGTATGCCAACGGTATTATTATACTGTATCTGAATATCATCTGCTAAATCTGCCTCCTTTGAAGCCAGCTCAAAGATTTTCAGTAACCAATTCCACGCATCCTCATTCTTTCTTCCAATATTTGTCGCCACCTCAGGATCAAGATCTATTCCACAATGCTATTCCTTGATAGTTATTATTCTATTGCAGTAGATTCGAATCGGCATAGTTGGCAATCATCTATTACTTGTCATTCAAAACTTCCTGTTTATCCCTTTTTATTGTCTTTCCATCCTTGATCTCGTAAACTTCATCACATCCGGCAATAGTTGAAAGTCTATGCGCAACGATTACGAGTGTTTTATGACCATGAAGCGCATCTATTGATTCCATTACTGCCTTTTCTGTTTCATTATCCAACGCACTTGTTGCTTCATCCAATACTAAGATATCGGGATCATTATATAATGCCCTGGCAATAGCAATTCTTTGCCTCTGACCACCTGATAACATGACTCCTCTTTCACCAACAAACGTATCAAGTCCATCAGGAAGAGAATTAATAGTTTGTTGAATCCCAGCTTCCAGATATTATCCCCATCTCTTCTCAAATTTCGGAACCGTATTGCACAAGTTGTACAACTGATGCAACAGTTCCAACTCCATCTTCAGTAATCATATCAATCAACAGTATTTCCATTGAGATCACCGAGAATACATCTTAGCTTTTGCTTGCAAAGATTATAAAGGTAGTGCGCAATGCATAAAGATGTTGATTTTAATCACTTCCACTCTGTCTATGTCGTTTGTGACCGAACCGATATACGCTATGGAATAGATTCTCTAGCTGCTATTATTGAAAAAAGATTCAAAGTAGATCTCTTTGTTCCTAACACACTGTTTCATTTCTGTGGAACATCCGCTTCCAAGATTAAAGGACTTTTATGGGAAGGAGATGGTTTCCTTTTGCTTTACAAACACGTTGAGCAGGGGCATTTCTCCTGGCCCAGGAACAGTGACGAACTCAGAAAGCTTCGCCCAGAGCAGTTCAAATGGCTGATGCAAGGCTTTGCTCTTGATTCGGTCATTCACGACATAAAACCCAAATTTTCTGCCTGATTAATTATTTAATTATTGTGCAAAACAGAGATTTTAATCCCGGTTTTCTTCACCCTTTTTAAGGTGCTGGCACCTAAATTGTACCAAAAACTAACTCATTCTAACTATTTTTATCAAGCTCTATATTCATTTCCATATGCAGAATTCGCCTGTTAGTTACCACTTGAAGTTTGTTCAAATTTGATTTAGCCAATTCCGACACTTGACTATCCATCTTTTTTTCTTGTCCATAATCAATTAGACTTCCATTTTCACATCCCAGTATATTCTCCACAGCATTTTCATCTGTTTGTGGTATATCAAACGTATTTTCCCACTCTGGTTGCGTATTTACTTTGTGTTCCCTATACATTAAATATGCTAAAAAGCCAACCATGGGACCCGTAACCAAAAATGCAATCATTACCGGACTATTCTTTGTAATGCAATTCAACTTAATCTGTTTATTTGCTTCCTCTCCATTTTTATACATTTGGTCATAGTTTATTATTTCCACTAAATGTCCCTGTTCTTTATATACCCCGACAATTGGTCTATCAAACCTATTAAATGTATAATTGAATCTTTCTTTACTCTTAATATTATTTTTTTCATACTTAGAAATTGCTGTTTTACGGCATTTTTCCACTTTTCTACTTATTTCGTCAATAATACTCTGTAACTTTTTATAATCTGGAGTTAAATATCTTTCAAATGTATTATTTACTTGTTGTTTCACTCCATCAGCTAATATATTGTATGCATATTCTACATCATAATCAAACAATGCTAGATACGCATTCGCCAAGTATTCATTTCTAATTCTACTCCTCAAATGTTTATTTACAATAGAATTCAGCTTCTGATACAATTCAAAAAGAGAATTAATTTTACATATATCCTCATTAGGTTCCATTGAAATATATTTCCCTAAACTATACATTTTTACAGCATCATTTTCTCCACAGAAAACATTACCCTTCTCATAATATGTTCTATAGTTTGTTGAAATCAAAAAGGATTTATCCGTCACAAAAATGTTTTTCTTTTCAACGCCTTTACATATTAAATCATTTACTAATGCTAATATAACAAATTTATTATTTACCATTGTAATAGTATCCAAGGTTCTAGTTATCTGCCAATTCGACATATTAATATCAGATACACTATTTAACGTTACTTCATATGTTTCCTTATTCGAATACATATTTTTATCCTCTCCTACTCTTTTTTTCATCTTTCCATTTTATTTCTGATGCCCATTGACCTGCAAATGTAAAAAACAAAGCTAGAAGCAACAAAACATTAGTATCAAATATTTTCATTATTTTCTTTGCAAATTCAATGTCTTTCAAATTAGGGAACATAACTACAACTAATAACGCCACAATTTCTAATAAAAAAATAATAATCGTTGTCACCTTGCTCTCTTTTGAAAATGTATCTATTGACATTGATACACTTAAAATAAGGGCCGCAAATGTAAATGCAAAATTTGTTTCACTTGATATATCAACAATACCAATCATATACATAAAAAGCATAATGATTAAAACTATCATAAATGCAAGTCTATATTTATTATTCATTTATACTTGTCATCTCCTTTTCATACTGAGAATAGATTAATCATTCACTTCATTGTATCCAAATATAAACGCACGAAAAACACATGCATGCGTTTATTCAATCAACTCATAATATGCCAACCGTCCATTTCCAACAAGCTTAATACGACCCTTATCAGATATTTTTTCAATAAACAATAAACTTGCAATGGAGTAACATTTAATAGTTCTACAACATTATCTCTTGTAATTTTTCCATTTTGCTTTTGTATTAATTCCATAATCCATGCTTCATATTTCACTGCAGCAATACCTGTCTGACGAACATGTCCCACAATATTATCTTGCTCTTTGTACACCTCGGAATTAAGTATATAAAAACGAACTTTATTATTACCACTAGCGTCAACCAAACCGGCTTCAACCAGCTTCTCAACAACCGCTTTAGGTAAATCCTCAACCATAAGTACCGGTTAATACTATCATATCCATGCGATGATTTCCCTAATATATTTAGGGATGTTTTTTCAATAATACTACACAAATAGTTCATCAGACAAATCTTAATAAGTGGGCTGACATAATCCTTGATCAACAGTCTAGTTCTTTGACTGTAAAAGATTGGTGTTCACAGCATCAGGTATCAAAAGATCAGTTCTATTACTGGAAGCGTAAGCTTAAGGATAATTTTGTTGAATCCCAGCTTCCAGATATTATCCCCATCTCTTCTCAAATTTCGGAACCGTGTTGCACAAGTTGTACAACTGATGCAACAGTTCCAACTCCTTCTTCGGTAATCATATCAATCAACGGCATTTCTCCTGGCCCAGAAACAGTGACGAACTCAGAAATCTTCGCCCAGAGCAGTTCAAATGGCTGATGCAAGGCTTTGCTCTTGATCCGGTCATTCACGACATAAAACCCAAATTTTCTGCCTGATTCATTATTAAATTATTGTGCAAAACAGAGATTTTAATACCTGTTTTCTTCACCCTTATTAAGGTGCTGTGCACAGCTTATCACGGCTATATATCATGCTTATATAGCCATGACAGGCTCTACACGGCGCTTTTCTTTTTTGTTTTCACCATCTTTTTAAGACCTTCTATATCGCCTTATATTAATTCCTATTAATAGGCATTTTCACCATTTCTTTTCTTAGCGAGATTCGCCTTAAAACCGCCTCTTTACTATAATTACTATAGTTTTTAGGAGACGATTTTTATGCTGCAATTAACAGAGGAACAACTTAATAAAGAAGCTCTGGTTATCATTGCTGCTTCTATGCAGAATCAGCTCGATACTGCCAATGCTCAGCTTGCTGATACAAATCGCCAACTTGAGATTCTCACAGAACAGATCCGCATCATGAATCATCGTCAGCATGTTCTTCAGGACAAAGTCGATGCCTATTTTGAGTGGGTAAAACTCAAGTACAGTCAGGTTACCCATAATAGTACCATCGATAAAGCTCTGGCTTACAGCATAAATCAGGAAGAATATCTTCGCAAATTTCTGACCGATGGAAGAATCCCTATGGACAATAACTACGCAGAACAGGCTATACGCCCCTTCACCATCGCCAGAAAGAATTTTGTGCTAATGGAATCTGATAACGGAGCAAAAGCAAGTGCCATGATATTCTGCATTGCTGAAACAGCTAAAGCTAATGCCATAAACACCTACGAATACTTCAACCTCTTACTATCAGAGATCCCAAAACATCAGGATGATAAAGATACTAAGTACCTAGATGCCCTTCTTCCCTGGTCAAAAAATGTCCAAGACAAATGCCCAAGCAGATTTAAAAAGTCTTAAATTTTCAATGTGCATATATATGTATCCAAATCCCTGCAGCAATGCGGGGATTTTTGATATCAGGTACTCATGGATGAGGACTTATGGAGATACTTTATCAGCTATTGGAATAACAGGAGGATATGTACCTCCCATAATGGTCTTTCTCCTATAGTCAAGAGAAAGAAATACTATGATTCATTGGCAATGGCTGCATAATAAAACAGGTAACTGGATGTACGAGTAATAAGTGTAAAGTAATATTGACAATATCATATCTTAATAAGCGGCTGACATAATCCGCGATCAACAGTTTAGTTACCACTCTTTTTTAACTTCAACTGCATTCAACTTAAACAATGGACACCTAATCCCACCATTTGTGCCCTCAACAATATAGGTTGGTACTCCAGCACTATAATAAACCAATTTCGCTTGCATACTTTTTGCTATTTCATATAGAACATTCATCACATCAGCATCAGTGGCAGTTGTTCGCAGAATAGATCTATTAACAATGATAATATTTTTTTGCGATGTTATCTGAATCCACTCATCTTCCATACACTCATTATATTCTGAATAGACTGGCTTAAATGTCTTCTCTTTAACTATACCATCACTTATTTTCAGCATGATAACATGATATGGCTTCTCTCTGTCATGTAGGAAATTGGATAAATAACAGCGTATATTATTTCTTATATAAACAAGTGAATAATCATCATGCTCTATCTTGTTATAATGTCTCTTTCTCCTTCTCAACTCCCTATTTATAGCTTCAACATCAACAAACACAGGCGTTTCTGCGCTAATTTTCTTGTCAAACTGCAGTCTTCGATATTTCTTAACATCATCTATAAATTTGTCAACATCCAAAATATCGTCATCAGAGAATCTAATCAATTTAGAAACTTGGTTACCTATACCCAAGTTTTTAATATAACCTTTTGTAATAAGCTTCACGAACACAATTCGCTTATTTTTGTCCACAAGCACAAGTGCAACAGGGTTCAATGTTGTTCTTCTTATTACAGCACTAAAAATCTTTATATCGCATGAATATCTATATTGATAATCTGTTACCTTTTTGTAGGAATAGTCGCTCGGAAGTGTTTTAATCTGTACCTCAACAGTAATAATCTCCTCATTCTTTTCTATGATAGAAAGGCTGCCATCAAAATTGGGTCTCTTATCCTGTTTTGCGAAATAAGTTTTTATTTTCTTGTTGGCTTCAAATGCTTCTATAGCAATATTGATTGAAGCCGACTCTTTCCAGTCGTTTTCCGTGATTTTTCCAAGTTTCGGTTTATTCATATTTATTCAACTCTCTAAAGCTATTCTCCATCAACATGAAAGCACTTTATCTGTTATTTCATGTCATAAACAGAACCATCTTTTCAACAAAACAATTATGGATTTCACTTCTATAGTCTTGTCACATGCCGAATAAGTATATTTATCTCTCTTTAGCCACTTCATTTTTTATACGTACAAAGCCACAACTAGTTAACTGGATATTCTAAAAAATTACTTTTTATACTATGAACTTACGTATAACTGGAATAGTTTTTAATATCACAGCCACCAACAACGATCCTCCAAAAACAATTATACTAATTAGTGTATGCTCAACAACCGGCTGATTTTTCAGCCGATGTTTTCGCATAAAATATAACAACAATTGTACCTTGAAAATATCAAAATCAATTTTTGGAACAAAGAAAGCCTTAGTAGGCTATCCAGGTTCATTGGTAAATCCTCAACCATAAGTACCTGTTAATACTACCATATCCATGCGATGATTTCCCTAATACATTTAGGGAGGTTTTTTCATGAATACTACACAAATAGTTCATCAGACAAATCTTAATAAGTGAGCTGACATAATCCGTGATCAACAGTCTAGTTCTTTGACTGTAAAAGATTGGTGTTCACAGCATCAGGTATCAAAAGATCAGTTCTATTACTGGAAGCGTAAGCTTAAGGATAAGTTTGTGACCCAAAAGGGAAACTGTCCTATCTGCGGATCCAAAGGTAAGTGTCACGTCCATACATGCTACACCAGAGTAATGACTTAATTCATTAACGGTCCCCTTACTATTGAGAACCAAAGTCTAAACTCTCGAAGTTTTCAATGTACAAGGCTGTGACTTTTTAGTCATGTCCTTATTTCAAAAGTATCAGAATATTTCCTGAAATAAACCTTCGATAGCGTACTATCGGACATCCAAAAAGGATATTCCTCTAATAAATCATCTCTTCACCTTTCACGTTTTCTCACACGTCTTAATTAAATAATGTCCACCTTGTATTAGCAAAAACTTTATATATTACTTGTTCATTTATTTCCGGAACTACAGATCTAAGTCTATTTTTGTGTGCATACATTATTTCCATCAAATAATTAGCAACAATATACTTGTTGCTGTCATGGCTAACCAAGTAATAGTCTATACTATTTATATTGTTACTAATGAGTTTTTGGCATTTTAACAAACAACTTTGCATCAATTCAATAAGACACTCTATCCATAGACTTGTCTCCTGCACTACTGCTCCCATATTAATATAAAAGAGATCTGATGCTACAGGATTTTGCTGAGCCTGAGATGTTCCGTGAACGTAATTTGAATACAAAGAAAACACTTTTCGCCCTTCATTTCTAATTATGTTATCATCAATTGAATCATCATATGATATAAACTTCAGCTTAGTATAATACTTATTGAGTCTATCCTTTTCTGGCATACTACTCTTGTTATAATAATCATCATGTATTTTTATCAAAAGATTAGTATCATCATTGTCAATCGCTATTTTCGCCCAAACCAACTGTTCATATACTTGTCTAAACAGAGCGTTAGCTGACCCATAATATCCATTTTCAATAAGCACTATAATACTTTCTATACACAGACAACTCCTGTACAATGCACCAAATGATACCAGTTCGCCCATAGGTTCTATTTTATCCATCCCAATATCATACTTAAATATAGATTCTATTTCTTTTATAGCTCGTTTTTTCATTTTAATATCATGAAGTATTTTTTCTCTGCCTCTATATCAATTGGATTGACAAATTTTTCCCATTTCTTCATATATCACTTAATCCGACCAAATCTCAAACGCTCTTGATAATCCATAACATAATATGCCTCAGTGCCTCGTATTCAAGCCTTATACCTTTTACGATAAGTACCTGTTCGATATCGTTGCCATCCTTGTTGGCAACGATTAACTTATAATCCATTAACACATCGTCCAGCATCATTTCAACAAATCAGCTTGCGCTCATATTAACGTTCAGTTAGAATCCATTGCCGCCATTTTGCTAAAGCTAACGCCATTATAATAATTATAGATAGATCTCTAGTTTTGTATTATGTAATAAAAACATTTATCAAAAATGTTCCATTAGTTGTTTATTACTTTTAAAATTCGAATCATGAATCCTTCTCCAACTTCTTCTCCTTAGCAATATATATCGGCCTATTCTTAACCTCCATATATATCCTAGCCAGATACTCCCCGATAACCCCAAGAAGCAATATGATCACGCCGCCAAGGAATAGTAACAGCAATATAATAGTAGTCGTATCCTGCCATGGGCGAGCACCTGTAACAGACATTACATACAACCTGATTGCATATACAAATGATATACCTATTACCAGAAATCCCAAATATATAACTGCTCTTAGCGGCGTAGTTGCAAACGCAATGATACCTGTCTTAGCATAATTCCACAGGCCTCGATAGTTCCACTTACTGTCTCCATCGGCACGCTCAACACCATCATTTTCCACGATTTTTCCGACTAAAAGTCGTCTTTTGTCTCTTACCAACCTCTTCTGAACTTGGGTTCATATCCGTCATCTCTACCATCTCCATTGCATGAGATGACATTGAATCCATTTTTCTTTGCCCAGGCTTTCACATCATATTCCAGTTCAAAATCTTCAACCACCGGTTAGTAATAATCATCGCAGGTGCAATACTCTTCAAATTCATGGTCGAGGTACTTACATAGTTCCTTTTCATAAAACTTATAAATCGCATCTGCCGTAACAAATGGATTCTTTTTTAGCATACTCTTCAGACCATCTGTTTTCCCGGCTTCCTTAGTCGGCTTCAATACCATGTCCGCATCATAGTAGCAGTCCACTGTACCATTCCCTGCATCCCAGACAGAGTATCCTTCCCATCTGAAAGTATGCTCCTGTTTCAGGAACTCCGATAGCCCTTCACTGTCTTTTGCTTTCCACTCTGTCTTGTTTCCTTCCGAATAAAGTACACAGAAGATCTTTGACAGCAGATCCGACATCTTCTTGTTGAAACAGCATTTCTTCTGTATAGCCTTTGATAGTTCCTCAGGCTCACAGCCTTTCTCTGCATCGCTCACAAGCCCGTTCACCAGAAAACAAAGCATCGCAGCAGTAACCGCGTTGTCTGCTCCCATATATCTGTTCAGTTCTTTATAAGCATCATAAGGTTTCTCCAAAAGATACTCGGGTCCGTTTTTATCTATAAGTTCCTTCAAAAGCGTGACAATTATCTCTGTCTGATCAGTCATCATTCTGCCTCTTCCTGGCCGGAGCCAAGAAACTCCAGTACTTCCTCATATGTCTTATCGCTCTTTAGGATTGCCTTTACAAGTTCATCCCTTCTGAGCGCATCCCGTTTGTCCAACAGATCACTAAGTCTTGCAAGAGCAGCATCATACTGTTTCTTCGTTCTGCTCACCTGTTCCTGTGCCTTCTCTATCTTAGTTTCAAGTGCATCCATCGATGTCATTCTAGCCATATCATCACCCTCCATCAGTCTGCCATCTCAAGCATCTTGCTTATTTCCTGCGCCCTGTATTTTACATTTGCATCAGTAAGTCCAAATGCCTTGAGTATTGTCTTTTGCTTCGCTGTTATTGCATGGTCAAATCTGTATACCCCATCAAGCTGACGGGACATTTCGATTTTATCCAGCTCTCTTATTGCAGCAGGAACTGTCATGTAATTAGGCTTGGTAGCCATTTCCTTCATCTCATCCTTGAGATAGTTGTACATACGGTTTCTTATTATCAGCGCAACAAACTCGATGAAGATCTTAGATGTAGCTGATTCATCAGAACCAATCCTTAAGCAGTGATTGCCAAGGAAAGTCTTGTCTGATAAAAACAGTTTCTCGGATGCATCCCTCCCTTTATAGATTTCCAGCGCTTCCTTTGCTGTCATCTTTTCTGATGTGACAATAACAAAATATCCGCAAAGCTTAAGTTCCAGCTCTATAACAGGCATCTTTTCTTCAAAAAACACAAACTTCCTTGCTGAACTATCTGCTGTGTCCTTATCTTTCTTTCCAGTCTTCTTTGCATTCTCGTCATAGTGCAGTTCAAAGTATGTTTCCATTCCAGGTCCAAAATCCCTGAACTGATTTATATGACTGTTAAGAAAAGCCGTAAGCTGATTTATCTTCTTCTCTACGCCGGTACGTTCATCTGCTTCCAACGATGAACTGTGATACAGATGTATGTATCTTGGCTTTTTATCTGTCCCAAATAGTTTCTTCTCAATGGTTTTCCCATAGACCTGATAAGCAGGTATATTACACGATCTGCTCGTTTCAAATGATCCCTTATTCTCTAGCACCCATTTCTGTACAAGATCAGCCTTGCCTTTAAGCATCATGACAAAACTGTATCCGCTATCTTCAAGCTGATAGATGTTATCCTTACTAAAATATCCTCTGTCAAGAACAAATCCTATCTTCTTATATCCATAGCCCTTAGCCTTTTCCACAGTGCACTGGAACTGTGACATATCATTGATACTGCTGGGGTATATTTCGTAAAAAAGCGGCTCCCGGTTCTTTGTATCATAGGCAATTGCGTAGTTAAAAATATCCGTCTCTACATTTTCCTTTGAATGACCGACTTCTACTATCCTGAGGTCTCCAGCTTCACATATCTTAGATGTTGAATCGTATGAAAAATATATCCTCTCCCGGTGATTCCTTTCCGCATTCCAGTCGTTCTGGAACATGACACTAGTATCTGCATCCATAGTATTGAGGAACTCGCTGACTTTTGAATCACTATATATCCTCATACCTTCTGAAAAGAGAGGATGACTATAGGCATACGCAGGATAATGCTGGGCACGGTTATCTTCCTCAATAATTGAGTATGCCACAAGATCAAGAAACAGCCCCACATCCTTCCACGGAAGATATCTCCCTAGGATCTCAGTGAGCTTATATTCATTAACTATCTTCCTGATAACAACCCATGTACCGATCCGTAGCCCACAACTCCTTGATGATCTGTCCCTTTCTTCTGGGAGCTCAGTGTCAGGGAAAAACTTGATGAAGTTTTCATTTGGCCGCATTATACGCTTATCTTCATCAGCAAGCTTTCCTATCGTTTTTCGCTTTACATCTGTATACTGCTTCTCAGTGCTATAGACTCTGTCATACTCAAACTCGACATATGTTGTGTTGCCTTTCGTCCTGAAAGTTATCTTTCCCTTTACCTCAGGCACCTTCACATAAGCATCCAGATACATGTGTTTTCCTCCTGTAGTTTTAGTCGAAATTCCTACTAAATTTATTCTACCACAGGAAGCCATTTTCGGCAACAAAAACCAGGCTCAAACGCGCATTTTTACTGAGTTTTTTCGATTTTCAAAGTGCTTTTTTTGAGGCGGAATCCCTTTTAGTCGGAAATCCTATGGAAATTCAGGATATCTCTGTCTAATCTAGCGTGTCTTTCTGCAGGTGTCACGTAATTTATTCCGCTGTGACGATGCTTGTTATTATACCATGAATAATCTGGGGCTATTTGAGCCACCTGTCCGGTAAAAGTGAGCCACCATTCCGTTTTGGTGTGAGCCACTCTACCGGTGTCATTGAGCCACTATCTTGATCTAACTAAAATGAATATATGCGCGTTATTGCGTAAATTCATTTTAAGGAGGGTCAAGTTTATGACCAAATATCGAGAAATCCTAAGACTTAAAAGTCTGGGATTCAGCGAACGGAACATTGCTCTATCAGTTCCATGTTCGCGAAACACTGTGTCCAAGGTTGTAAAAAGCGCAGAAGAAAAAGGAATCTCCTGGCCACTACCTGAAGGCACAACTGATGCAGATCTGGAGAAGCAGCTTTCCTCATCACCGGCATCAGTAACCACTAAGCGAATGCCTGATTTTAACTACATTCGCAAGGAACTTCTGAAGAACGGCGTTTCCAAGAAGCTCCTGTGGACTGAATACATGGAAGATTGTCGCCAGGCTGGCGAAGAACCTCTTATGTATTCCCAGTTCTGTTATTATATCCAACAGGACGAAAACAAGCGTCGTGCTACCATGCATATCAACCGAAAGCCCGGTGAACAGGTTGAGGTTGACTGGGCTGGCGATACAGCCGAGCTTGTTGACCCGTATACTGGCGAAATTACCGAAGTATATATCTTCGTTGGTGTAATGACATACAGTCAGT